>JAEEUS010000002.1 GCA_016290615.1 Lachnospiraceae bacterium
TATCTGTTTCAGTTTGTAATGAGCCTTTCAATGTCAGATATGATACAGTCATCAGGCATTGGGAGAAGGATACAGCTAGATATGCCAGTTAAGCTTAATGGATTTCTCTCAATAGTACTTTATACGCTGTTGATAGTATTCAGACTAAGTATGGCAAGGATACATCCGGAGTATATCCTTGACAATACATCATCTTTACTGATGATAGATATCATGTTTTTTTTACTTTTTATATATACCGGATTTGTATATAAGTATTTTATAGTCTCGATCCTGGTATTCTGTTTCACATTTGCTTTTATCACTACAGGCATGAATATAATGAATTCGTTAGATATATTTAGCAAAGTGTCCTTAAATGATGTAGTGATATTCGGATATATTGTCATCATAATCGGTGTCATCCTTCAGTATTTGATATGCAAGATCCTGATTAGAAAGCCTATTTCACAGCGTGCATTCAGGGGAATATTCAAGGATGCAAAATAAATAAAATTAATTGTTGAATAATACCACAATATATGGTATTATAGCCTAAATGCGGGAGGCTATATTGTGAGACTGATTGAGACAAGCCACAATTTAACAAGAACATGATAACAGACGATGGGAATTTTATTCTCATCGTTTTTTTATGAAAGGGATAAGGATTATGAGACATCTAATGAATCCACTGGATTTTACGGTCGAAGAGCTTGATAAGCTTTTTGATCTGGCAAATGACATGGAAAACAATCGAGAAAAGTATGCTGATGTGTGCCACGGTAAGAAGCTTGCAACCTGCTTCTATGAACCGAGTACAAGAACAAGACTTAGTTTTGAATCGGCAATGTTAAATCTTGGAGGAAGCGTACTCGGATTTTCATCAGCAGATTCATCAAGTGCAGCAAAGGGAGAGAGCGTTTCCGATACGATCCGCGTGATATCCTGCTATGCAGACATATGCGCGATGAGACATCCCAAGGAAGGTGCTCCGATGGTAGCTGCAGGAAGATCAAAGATACCTGTGATAAATGCAGGTGATGGAGGCCATCAGCATCCTACACAGACGCTTACCGATCTGCTTACAATAAGAAGCTTAAAAGGAAGACTGGGCGGATTCACCATTGGATTGTGCGGAGATCTGAAATTCGGCAGGACCGTACATTCGCTCATAGAAGCTCTTGCAAGATATGATGATATCAAGTTTATCTTCATATCTCCGGAAGAACTCAAAGTTCCCGATTATATAACAGAGATGTTAAAGAGCAAGAATATTGGATATGAAGAGGTGATAAGCCTTGACAAAGTGATGCCTGAACTTGATCTTCTATATATGACCAGAGTTCAGAGAGAGAGATTCTTTAACGAGGAAGACTATATCAGATTAAAGGATTTCTACGTACTCACCAAAGAGAAGATGAAATCAGCAAAGGAAGATATGCTTGTTCTTCATCCCTTGCCCAGAGTAAACGAGATAAGCGTAGAGATAGACGATGATCCGAGAGCAGCATATTTCAAACAGGCTCAGTACGGAGTTTATGTCAGAATGGCACTCATATATACACTGCTTGGTTTGGGAGGTGATATAGCATGTTAAATGTAGGAAAGATAGAAGAAGGATTTGTACTCGATCACATAAAGGCAGGTCAGAGCCTGTCAATATATCATCATCTTCAGCTTGATACCAGAGACTGTACGGTTGCGATGATAATGAATGCCAAATCAGACAAGATGGGCAAAAAAGATATCTTAAAGGTTGAATGTGATATCGAAGATCTTAACCTTGATGTACTGGCTGTTATAGACTGCAATATAACTGTAAATGTGATAAAGGACGGCGAGATAGTACAGAAAAAGGAACTTACGCTACCTAAGGAGATCCAGAGAGTATTCAAATGCAAGAATCCAAGATGTATCACATCAATTGAACAGGAACTGCCTCATATTTTCTTCCTTTCTGATGAGCAGAAGGGACTCTACAGATGCAAGTACTGCGAAGAGAAATTTGACAAGAGAAGTCTCGGAAGTGTAAAAATCCTTTAAGATGTGGTATTATATTAAAAGCATACCAAGTAGAAGGAGGGGCTTATAATGGGATATGTTGAAAGAAAAAGATGGTTGTTTCTGGGATTACCCTGGACATTCACAAAATATACGATAAATGATGATGTACTGACCATAGATTCGGGATTCTTCAAAACTTATGAGAATGATTGCTATATGTACAAGATCACTGATGTGGAACTTGAAGTAAGTCTTATGGAGAAGATATTTAAGCTTGGTACTATAAAGTGCATAACTGGTGACAAGACACATCCGATCCTTTTGATTGAACATATCAAGAATTCAAAAGAGATAAAGAATTACATCCTTGAAGAGTCAGAAAAAGCAAGGATTAAGAGACGTACCGTTAATATGCAGGATATCGGCGGAATCGATCTTAATGAAATGGGAATGGATGTTGACGAGTTAGGATAAAGGACAAAGGGCTGTGCCGCTGCACAGCCCTGTTTTGATTTAATATGAATTATACACAGGCATTGCAATACATAGAATATATAAATACTCTTAAAGGCTCTGTACTGGGACTGGACAGTATTAGAACTCTTTGTGATGAACTGAATAATCCTCAGGATGATCTTAAGTTTGTACATATCGCCGGTACAAACGGCAAAGGATCCACCCTGGCTTTTACCTCGACGATTCTAACAGAATCCGGCTACAGAGTGGGAAGATATATTTCTCCAACGATAAGGGAGTACAGAGAACGATTTCAGATAAATGGCAGGATGATATCTCAAAATCTTTTTACACAGCTTTTAGAAGAGGTAAAGAATGCCTGCGATAGAATGTGTGAAAAAGGATATGAACATCCGACGGCTTTTGAGATTGAAACTGCACTTGCATTTTTATATTTTGAAAGGAAAAAATGTGACATCGTAGTACTGGAAACAGGCATGGGCGGGACTGATGATGCGACAAATATAGTAAAGACTACAGTTTTATCCATATTAGCTTCCATATCCATGGATCATATGCAGTTTTTGGGAGATACACTTGATAAGATAACGCTCAAAAAATGTGGAATAATAAAACCTAATGTACCTGTAGTATCAGCAAAACAAAAAGAGGAATCTGAAATCGTTATAAAGCAAGTATGTATAAAAAATGCTAGCCCACTTACGATAATAGATAAAAAAGATCTTTCCAACATAAAGTACGGGCTTATAAAGCAGAGCTTTAAGTATAAAGAAAAAAGATATGAGATAAAACTCGCCGGCACTTGGCAGCCTGATAATGCAGTTCTTGCAATTGAAGCTGCAAATATCTTAATAGAAAGCGGTTTTTCAAAAATTACAGAAGAGAGCATACAAAAGGGTCTGCTTAAGACTGAATGGCAGGCACGTTTCCAGGTACTTAAAAAGAAACCTATATTTATAATTGATGGAGCTCATAATGAAGATGCTGCCATAAGGCTTCGCGAAAGCATTGACACATATTTATCTGATAAGAATAAGATATATATATTGGGTATGTTCAGAGATAAGGAAGTCGATAAGGTGGTTAGCACCATTGTTAATGACGGCCTAATGGTGTTTACATGCCAGGCTCCAAATAATGCCAGAGCATTAAGGAGCGTTGAACTGGCTGAGATCATAAAAAACTATAACCCTCGGGTAACATGTTGTGATTCTGTAGATGAAGCTGTTGAATTTGCTACATCAATGGCGGATGAAAACAGTGCGATAATCGCATGCGGCTCGCTTGCATATCTTGGAAGAATACTCGATATTTTTAGCTGACATCTTTTCGTTGAAATTCAAATGTAAAACTGGGTTTTTTAAATGAATATGACGTTACGTTTTTATTGATAGAATATAAGCATTTAGTTATTATTTGTGATAAGATTTTTATGATATAACAAAGTGGAGAAAAACAAATGTATTATGCAAGTTTTGGAATACTGGCGTTAATTCACCATCTGATTATCAATCATGATATATTGAAAAACGGGAAAAAGCTATCTGCAAAGGATTCACGTTACCGCTATAGACAGTTTTTAATCTCTGTACTTATCTTTTATATCGCAGATCTGTCGTGGGGATTTTGCAGTGAATCAGATTACAGAGCAATAGCATATGCGGATACTATTGTATTCTTTGTTTCCATGGCATTTTCTGTTCTTTTTTGGACGCGGTTTGTAGTTGCATTTCTTGGAAAAAGAAGTTTTAATGCCATAAGTCTTTTGACCGCAGGATGGTTTATATTCGCTTTTGTAATTCTTAATTTGTTTATCAATTTCTTTAAACCTATCATATTTATCTTTACCGAAGACATGGAGTATATTCCCGGCACTGGGAGATATTTCCTGTTAGTTGCTCAGCTTATTATGTATCTAATTAGTTCTCTATACTCCCTGTTTGCAGCACATAAATCAGAGGGTCTTGATAAAGTACATTACAGAGCGATTTTTTTGTCATGCGGTGTTATGACCTTATTCATTATTTTTCAAAATTTCTATCCTCTTGTTCCTTTTTACACTATTGGTTTAATTATAGCCAATTGTATAATGCATATTTTTGTCGATGAAGATGAAAAAATAGAACAGATTCAGGAAAAAGAAAAAGTTGAAAAGGAAAAAGAGATTTATAATCATATATCAAATTCACTTGCTGAGGACTATGAAGCAATATACTACATTAATATAGATACTGGCAAATACAAAAATATTTCTACAAGTGAATCATACATTTCATTAAACGTTCCAGAAAGATTTGAAGATTTTTATTCTGAGACAAGACAGAACGTACTTAAATATGTACATCCTGACGATCGAGATTTTGCTTTGAGCATGTATTATAAAGATACTATGCTAAAGAATCTGGAAGATAAAAAATCATATGCATATAAATATAGGATAATGGTGGGAGGGGGACCTCGATACTACAGATTCGTTGTAATACTTACTGAAGACAAAAAACACTTGGTTCTGTGCGAAAAGGATATAAACGATACGATTACAGCCGAAACTGCTATGTTAGAAAGACAAAAAGCCAGCATAACGTTTAGTCAGATAGCAGAGAGCCTTGCATCCAATTACGATGCTATATACTACGTTGATACACAAGACAAGAGTTTTGTTGGATTTGATTCAAATAATATATACGGAGAGTTAAAAGTCAATCAGTCAGGAGATGATTTCTTCGCAGATGCCAAGGAAAGTGCTTCTATTCTTATTCATCCGCAAGATAGAGAAAGGCTTTTAAACATTTTTGACAATGATTATTTGATCACAACACTTGAGGATAAGAAACAGTTCACGATTGAATACAGACTGATAATTGATGATAAAGTGCAGCATACCAGATTAACTGCCAGAAAATCCAGGGATAGAGTTCATCTTATAATCGGTGTTGAGAATATAAATGAAGAAGTAAACAGAGAAAAAGAGCATCTTCTTGCTCTCAATACCGAAAAGGAAAATGCAAGACGAGATGAATTGACAGGAACCAGAAATAAGACAGCATTCACTGAACTGGAAAAATCCATTCAGGAAAACATTGATAACGGAATGGGGCATATGCAATTCGCTTTTGTTGTCTGTGATATAAATGATCTGAAGAAGATAAACGATACACAGGGACATAAAGCGGGGGATGAATATATCAAGGCTTCAGCGAAACTAATATGCGATATTTTTGACCATAGTCCAGTATTTAGAATAGGCGGAGATGAATTTGCTGTCTTTTTGGTTGGAGACGATTTTACTGATAGAAAAAAACTGGTAAACAAACTTCGTAAAACATCTATTATGAACAGAGATAAGAATAAAGGCCCGGTAGTAGCAACGGGTATAGCAGACTTCATGTTAGGAAAAGATAATAAAGTTGAGAATGTATTTGAAAGAGCAGACAAGTCTATGTACGAGAATAAACGTTCTCTAAAGGCTTAGACAGAAGAAATACAAAAATTGCCTGTATTTGCGCCCATGTGGTATACTTGTTTTAAAGGAGTAATATACAGAAATGGTTGACAAGAAGAAGATAGAAGAAGCAGTTACCATGCTTCTGGAGGGAATCGGTGAAGATCCATCCAGAGAAGGATTAAAAGATACACCGGCGCGTATAGCGCGTATGTATGAAGAAATATTTGCAGGTATGGATGAGAATGCCAAGACTCATCTGTCAAAAAGATTTACTTGTGATAACAGTGAAATCGTGTTGGAGAAGGATATTACATTCTACTCTATGTGTGAGCATCATCTTTTGCCTTTTTATGGAAAAGCTCATGTAGCTTATATTCCTGATGGCGAAGTCGTTGGATTGAGCAAGCTTGCAAGAACTGTTGAAGTATTTGCGAAAAGACCTCAGTTACAGGAGCGTATGACGGCGCAGATTGCTGATGCAATAATGAATGAACTAGGTTGTAAAGGAGCAATGGTAGTTATTGAAGCTGAACATATGTGCATGACAATGAGAGGTATCAAAAAGCCTGGTGCAACGACTGTTACATGTGTTTCTAGAGGTGCTTTTGAAGATGAAAAGATGAAGAGAGCATGCTTCAGGCTAATGAGGATGTAGTATGATCATCGGGCAAAAGGAGTTTCTAAAAGATCATACTTATATAATGGGAATACTAAATGTAACTCCGGATTCATTTTATGATGGAAGCAGATACGATAATATCAGTTCCGCGATCAAAAGAGCTATTCAGATTAAAGAAGAAGGTGCGGATATAATTGACATTGGTGGTGAATCAACAAGACCGGGTTACAAAATGATTTCTTCTGATGAGGAAATAGAACGTGTATTGCCGGTTATTGAAGCAGTAAAAAGAGAAGTGGATCTTCCTGTGAGTCTAGATACATACAAGGCTGACGTGGCAAGAGAAGGCATAAAAGCAGGAACAGATCTTATCAATGATATATGGGGGCTCAAATACGACGAGAACATGGCACATGTGATAGCTGACGCAAAGGTTGCATGTTGTCTTATGCATAACAGAAATAATACTGAGTACACAGATTTCGTAAACGATACGATTAATGATCTTATGGAGTGTATAAATATAGCCCACAATGCTGGTATTGAGGATGACAAGATAATTCTTGATCCCGGAGTTGGATTTGCCAAGGATACCGAGCAGAATCTTGAGATCATTGCTTCATTGGAAAGAATTAATGATATGGGGTATCCAGTACTTTTAGGAGTCAGCAGAAAGTCTGTTGTCGGGAATGTGTTAAATATCCCAAAGGAAGAAAGACTTGCCGGCACTTTAGCACTTGGAGCTTTTGGATGTTTGCATAAATCTATGTTTTTACGTGTTCATGATGTTAAAGAACATGTTCAGGCTGTAAAAATGATCAATGAGGTCATAAAATATAATTAATCAAAAAAGGAGGATGTCATATGGATCAGATCAAGATCGAAAATCTAAAGGTTTTTGCGTATCACGGTGTATATGAATCAGAAAGAGAAAAAGGTCAGAATTTCTTTGTAAATGCTACTCTTTACACTGATCTGACCGATGCTTCCCGAGAAGATGATGTAGAGTACACAACAGATTATGCTTCTGTGTGTCAGACGATCAAAGATGAGATGACTTTAAAGACATACCGCCTGATTGAAACTGCAGCGGAAAGAGTAGCGCAGTCTATTTTGGTGAATTTTCCAAAAATAGAAGCAGTTGATATAGAGGTAAAGAAACCTCAGGCTCCGGTTCCTATGGAATTTGATTCTATATCGGTAAAGATTAGCAGAGGCTGGTCAGATGCTTATCTTTCATATGGATCAAATCTTGGAGACAGAGAAGATAATATTGAACGAGCATTGTTTAAACTGTGTGACAGAAATGACTGCAAGATGGTGCAGAATTCGTCACTCATAGAAACCAAGCCGTACGGAAATGTTGTACAGGACGACTTTTTAAACGGTGCTTGCTATATTAAAACATTGCTCACTCCGATGGAACTCTTGGATGTACTGCACGAACTTGAAAATGATGCCGGAAGAGTAAGGGATGTACATTGGGGACCACGTACTCTTGATATGGATATCATCTTCTATAATGAGTTGATCTATGACAGTGATGATCTTATTATACCTCATGTTGATATAGAAAATCGTGAATTTGTTCTTCGGCCTATGGCTGAGATAGCTCCTTATAAGAGACATCCGATATTCCGAAAGACAATGCAGGAAATGCTCGATGAGCTTATGAAAAAATGACATGACATAAAAAATCTCCGAGAATTGTTATTTCTCGGAGATTTTTTTATAGATCATTAAGGACGGAATTCATTTACTTTTAAAGTTCCGTAATGGTTTGCATGAAATGTTACCGTATCGTTGTCAAATGGTCTGAAATATACATAATTAGATGTTGTCTGGATATCATTGTATACGCCTTCCGCAATTATTATGTCATCGCTTCCCGTTGCCGATACCCTGTGAAGAGCGGGAGAGCCAACGCTTACCTGATAATAAATTATATCACCGATCTTA
Organism: Lachnospiraceae bacterium; assembly: GCA_016290615.1. Lineage (GTDB taxonomy): Bacteria > Bacillota > Clostridia > Lachnospirales > Lachnospiraceae > Colinaster. Next base: position 8,487 of record JAEEUS010000002.1, read on the forward strand.
TTATAAAAATCTACTCTTTCTTCTGTAATAGTTTCCTCTGTTTCAGATTGTGGATTATATCTGTGAAGCTCGTAATCTGTTGCCGGGTCGATAAAATATATCCAGCCGTCAGAGTCCATAACTGGCATATATACTTCATGTGGCCAGTAATCATCCGACTCCATTGTTATGGGATCATATATATAAAGATGATGATTATCTGACATATTCCCGTAGTAAATATATCCCCAGTAGGGATTTGTGAATGTCACAAATTGATTAATAACTTCGTGATTGTTATTTCTGTCAGTAGAAATAGCATAGATTGTTGTTCCGCTGTTCTTGATATAATTCTGATAATAGAGAGTGTTGCCGTATAAAAGACATTGTGCAACAGGATTTGTTGTATAGCATATAGAATCACGTCCGCTGTGATTTATGCTATAAAGACCCGCTGATTTTCTGATATATCCTAAACCCTGACCGTTTGATTTAGAAGACATTGAGTAATATATACGATGATCATCAGCGTTTATTGACACTACTGAGGTTGAAGTGATCTTTTTAGCATTTGTTTCATCGGAGTTCATAACATACAGAGCGTCAGAGTCATATGAATTCGCAAAATAGACCTTATCATTTATCTCGCAAAACTTTCCTCCGTTATTTAAGTTGTATGCAGTATTTCCAATATAATCATCAGGATTCAGATGGCTTTTATCAATGAAATAACGCGCAACAAAGAAACCGGTTATTACCAGAAGAACACAGGATGTAATTAGAAGTGCCTTGATATTTTTGTTCATTTGCCATCCTCCTTAACTTAATTATAATAGCCAAATTTCTTGATATCAAGGTAAAACTAGGCTAAGATAAATATAGAAAATTTAGGAGTAAAAAGATGAGAATTGACGAGCTGATAGTATATAGAATTGATAAAGATGAACAGGTATTGAATGATATATCATATATTATTGACTGTTATGAAAAATTTGGTCAGGAATTTGATCCAGATGATTACATAGAAAGCTTTTACTCATGTATGCAGAAGCTTATTGATATGGCTGGAAACCATGGATTTCATGGAAATCTATGGCACTGTTATCTTACAAATGTACTGGTTAATCATGAGAACAGCTACAGTCGTGCAACAGAGATAGTCGGTAGTGTTGAAGGATCTATAAATGACGCAGTATTGCATGATATAGTGATATTCAAAGAATTATATGATTATAAATTCAATGATCTTATATCAAAGCTTTCAATAAAGGATTTTGATATAATCGAAAACTATAATTCCGGAACAACACCCAGTAAAGTCTATAATCAGAGAATAATGGAACGGATCTGTACACTTGCAGAGAAGTTTAATAATGACAATACGCCTCAGCAGATGAAAGACACGCTGACAGCTTTTTACAAGGATTACGGTGTTGGGAGATTCGGACTTCATAAGGCATTCAGAGTTGTTGAGAATGATGGAAAAACAGAGATAGTACCGATCTTGAATATAACACATGTCAAGTTAGACGATCTTGTCGGATATGAGATTGCAAAGAAAAAGCTCACTGATAATACAGAGGCTTTTGTAAACGGAAGAAAGGCAAATAACTGCTTGCTGTTTGGTGATGCGGGAACTGGAAAGTCTTCATCAATAAAAGCAATAGCGAATGCATATTATGACAAGGGACTGAGAATTATTGAGATTTACAAGCATCAGTTTAAGATGCTCAATGATGTAATAGCTCAGATAAAAAACAGAAACTATAAGTTCATCATATTTATGGATGATCTTAGTTTTGAGGATTTTGAGATAGAGTATAAATATCTTAAAGCCGTGATTGAAGGCGGACTTGAAAAGAAGCCGTCAAATGTCCTTATATACGCTACAAGTAACAGGCGTCATATTGTAAACGAAACCATTTCAGAGCGAGAGAACAACATGCATGTAACTGATACTTTGCAGGAGAAGCTCTCACTTGTCGCAAGGTTTGGAGTGACAATCTATTTCGGTTCTCCTGATAAGAAGGAATATCAGAATATCGTAAGAGTACTTGCGGCAAGAAATAACATAGATGTTAGCGATGATAAACTTATGGCTGAGGCAAATAAGTGGGAGATGAGCCACGGCGGTTTCTCGGGCAGAAGTGCACAACAGTTTATTGATTATCTTTTGGGAACATTTATTGACTGAAAGGATATACAATGGCAAAAAAAGAATTGAACAATCCTGAATACTATTACAACAGAGAATTAAGCTGGCTTAAATTCGATGAAAGAGTTTTAAGTGAAGCAATGGATCCAGAGATAGAACTGTTCGAGCGTCTTAAATTTTTAAGTATTACTGCGTCTAATCTTGATGAATTCTTTATGATAAGGGTAGCATCTTTAAAGGATATGGTAAACGCCGATTATCGTAAGACAGATATAGCTGGTATGACAGCAAGAGATCAGCTTGCGAACATTGATGTTGAGACTCACAAGCTGGTTCTTACTCAGTATGATGTCTATAAGGGATTCAAAGATGAATTAAATACAAACGGATTGAAAATACTTGATAAAAACTGTGAGCTTACTAAAAAGCAGGAAAAGTTCATCGAAAAGTATTTCATGTCAAATGTATACCCGGTTCTCACGCCTATGGCTGTTGACAGTTCAAGACCGTTTCCTCTGATAAGAAATAAATCACTCAATATCGGTGCTATTGTACATAAAAAGGATGATCCTGAAAAAGAGATTGAATTTGCTACTGTTCAGGTACCGAGTGTACTTCAGAGAGTAATTGAAATCCCTGACAACGGATACGGAAAAACAGTCATACTTCTTGAGGATATGATCGAGAAGTATATAAGCAAACTGTTTTTACATTATGATATAGTTTCAACATGTCAGTTCAGAATTATGAGAAACGCCGATCTGACAATTGATGAGGATGAAGCTGCGGATCTTCTTAAGGAAATAGAAAGACAGATCAAGAAGAGACAGTGGGGAGAGGTTATTCGTCTTGAGATAAATGATACATGCGATGAACAGCTCGTTGCAATTCTTAAAAATGAACTTGTTATCAAGGAAGAGGATATATATTACATAGACGGTCCTTTGGATCTTACATTTCTTATGAAGGTATATAGCTTAGACGGATTTGAAAATCTGAAAGTCCAGAAGCATATCCCATCGCCGGTTCTTGAAATAAGAAATAAGTCATCAATCTTTGATGCAATTAGAGAAAATGATATCCTGATGCATCATCCATACGACTCATTTGAACCGGTTGTTGATTTTATTAAGGAAGCAAGCAGAGATCCAAACGTACTTGCAATCAAACAGACTTTATACAGAGTTTCAGGTAACTCCCCGATCATAGCAGCACTTGCAACAGCTGCCGAAAACGGGAAACAGGTCACGGTTTTAGTTGAATTGAAAGCGCGATTTGATGAAGAGAACAATATAGTCTGGGCAAGAAAGTTGGAACATGCCGGATGTCATGTAATTTATGGTCTTGTTGGACTTAAGACACACAGTAAGATAACTCTGGTTGTCAGAAAAGAAGAAGACGGTATTCGCAGATACGTACATCTGGGCACCGGAAACTATAATGATGCAACAGCGAAATTATATACCGATATAGGTCTGTTTACATGCAGAGAATCGTTTGGTGAAGATGCTACTGCAGTATTTAACATGCTTTCGGGTTATTCTGAACCCGAGGTGTGGAACAAGCTTACGCTTGCACCGCTATGGCTTAAAGATAAGTTTCTAGAGCTTATAGACAGAGAAAAGAAATATGCAAAAAAAGGAAAAACTGCTCATATCATCGCAAAGATGAATTCTCTATGTGATGCTGATATCATCAAAGCTTTATATGAAGCATCAATTGCTGGAGTAAAGATCGAACTTATCGTAAGAGGAATCTGCTGCCTTAAAGTTGGCATTCCAGGTGTAAGTGAAAACATAACTGTCAGATCGATAATAGGAAATTTTTTGGAGCATAGCAGGATATTCTATTTTGAAAATAACGGAATGCCTGAAGTTTACTGCGGAAGTGCAGACTGGATGCCAAGGAATCTCGAAAGAAGAGTTGAGATCCTTTTCCCTATCGAACAGGGAGAATTAAAGAGAAAAGTATATCACATCCTTGAAATGGAACTGAAGGATAATGTAAAAGCACATACTCTGTTGGCTGACGGAACTTATCTAAAAGAGAAGAGCAAGAAAGAAAAGATAAATTCTCAGGATATTTTTGTTAAGGAAGCGAGAATCGCTGCCGATAGAAGTTTTGAGAAGGAAAATAATGATTTTAGAAAAACGAGAAGGTTTACGGTTGAAACTCATGTTCAAAGTTGAGAAAGGGGTATAGCGTATGTACAATTTTGATGAAACTGTTCTTGATTGTTTCCTTGAAAATCAGACTAAGCTTTTTCCTCAGGAGGTTGCCGCAACAAGAGAAGAGGCTGATGATTTTCTGTCAGAGGTAATGGCCGTAGTTGTGGATTCTCCTCGTGAAGTATGGGAGTATTTCGATGAAGAGTGCATTGATACCGACGGGGCTGATGAGAACGAGATCCTTGAGGCTGACGAGGTATTCGAATTGCCTGATGGAAGATATCTAATTGTTGAAAGTTAGAAATATATAGGAAATAATATGGTAAATAAAAAACGACTTCTTTCGAAGTCGTTTTTTATGTTTGATCATTCGCCGCCTTTGATTATAACATTGATAACTTCCAGGTCGGTCTTGTCCATATTGTTTCTCTTAACTGCAAGGAACTGGTCGCTTGTGATTCCGAGGTTTCCAATCAAAAGCTGTATATCGATCGGAATATCATATGTTGATACCGGTTCGGGTTCAGGTTCCTCTATAACGGGATGGAACTGAGCGGCAACCTTTGCAGCATCATATGCTTCTTCGAGCATTCTTGTAAGTTCAAGTGCTGCCTGATGTTCAGCTTCGGCTTTTGCTTTAGCAAGTGCCTTAGCTTCAGCCTCCATACGTTTTTCGATAGCGATCGCTTCAGCAGCGGCCTTTTCTTCTGCAGCTTTAGCAGCGGCAGCTTTTGCATTAGCATATTTTTCTTGAGCATCGAGGATTGCTTTCTCAATAACCAGCTGTTCTTCGGGACTTACCACAACTCTGTTAGCCATGGCTTCTTCAAGTTCCTTAGCTTCCTTGGCAGCAACTTCAGCTTCGAATTTAGCCCTTGCAGCTTCGTCAATAGCTTTTGTTGCCTGCTGTTCAGCCATAACAGCTTCCATAGCAGCCTGAGCATCTTCAGCAGCTTTGGCTTCAGCTTCGACTCTTGCAGCTTCTTCTTCAGCAGCGGCCTTTTCAGCAGCGAGTGCAGCTTCTTCAAGAGCAATTCTGGCTTCTTCAGCACGTCTGGCATCTTCAGCGGCTTTTGCTTCTCTAGCACGTCTTGCTTCTTCTGCAGCCTTAGCAGCTTCTTCAAGAGCTCGCTGTGCTTCAGCGGCAAGTCTTGCTTCTTCGGCAGCACGTTCTTCAGCTTCACGCTTAGCAGCTTCTTCTGCAGCCTTAGCTTCAGCTATTGCACGTTGAGCGGCAGCCATCGCTTCTTCAGCAGCTTTTGCAAGAGCAGCGGCTTTTTCGGCTTCTTCAGCAGCTTTTGCTTCTGCAGCAAGTCTTGCTTCTTCAAGAGCAGCGGCCTTTTCAGCAGCTTCACGAGCGGCAGCTTCAGCAGCAAGAGTTTCTTCATCACTGACTTCAGGGGGTGGAGCAGGAATGGAAACTTCCTGAGCCTTTGCAGCCTGTTGAAGCATGGCTTCTTCCATAGCACGTCTAGCTTCTTCGGCAGCTTTTTCCTCAGCAGCACGTCTAGCTTCTTCAGCGGCTTTTTCTTCGGCAGCACGCCTAGCTTCTTCAGCAGCTCTTTCAGCAGCAATTCTAGCCTCTTCAGCAGCCTTAGCTTCTGCTTCAGCTCTTGCAGCTTCTTCGGCGGCAGCCTTTTCAGCAGCAATTCTGGCTTCTTCAGCGGCTTTTTCGGCGGCGATTCTGGCTTCCTGAGCAGCTTTAGCTTCAGCGGCAGCTTTTAAAGCAGCGGCTTTTTCTTCGGCAGCTTTTATTGCTTTGATCTTGGACGGAAGAACTCCCTTTTTGTTCTTTACGAGATTGTCAACGACATTTACTGGTTCCCAGTCACGATGAGCGGAACGCTCATTGTTGTAGTCAGCTTTGTCTATCTGACAATCAGCAAGGAGTTCATCGATGGTATCATAATAACTTCCGTCAAAGTACAGAGTAGTTGGCTTTTTAGTTACTAAGTCTTTTAATCCCATTAAATCAAATCCTCCATTGCTTTTATTATATTACTTTATTGATGATTTTTAAATTGTTTTGATTGGATTTTTTGCATTTTTTGCAAAAATGTTTTAATTTGTCATATATATTGATATAATAACAATGATTTTATAATAAAGGAGGTTTCTATGAAGTCATTTGTTAAAGAATTCAAGGAATTTATTTCAAAAGGAAATGTAATGGACATGGCAGTCGGCGTTATAATCGGTGGTGCTTTTACTGCTATAGTAACATCCCTGGTAAACGATATCATCATGCCATTGTTGTCACTCTTAACAGGTGGACTTGATTTTGCTAATCTTGCTATAAAGCTGGGAGAAGGAGAGGAGGCTGCATCACTTAATTACGGTGCATTTATAGCTGCGATAATCAACTTCTTACTTATTGCAATCGTAATATTCTGTATCATTAAGGCAATAAATAAGATGCCTAAGAAGAAAAAAGAAGAAGAGGCTCCGACAACTAAGGAATGTCCTTTCTGTCACGAAACTATTTCGATCAAAGCGACAAAATGTCCACATTGTATTTCGGAACTTCCTGCAGAAGAGTAGTATATTTTAATATTCACAGAATAAAAAAGAGATACGGTTTGCACCGTATCTCTTTTAATATTCAATAGTTTATTATCTGCTCTTAATAATAGCGTTGATAACATCGAGATCTGTCCAGTCATTGTGAATCTGCTTAACATACTGGAAACCAACCTTAGGAGTATTGAGGTTGTTGAGCAGTTCATCAAAGTCCTTAGATGTCTCGCCTATAGGATTACCTTTTGTTGTAAGAATAGCATTTACGATATCAAGATCAGACATTTCTGACTGAACCTGTTTAACTACAAGGAAACCATCCTTTGCGATATTAAGGTTAACAAGCAATTCATCGAATGCTTTTGCTGTGCTTCCGCTGGGAGCAGGAGCGGGTTTTGCTGCTGACTGAGTGTAATCATATTCATTCATAGCTGATTGTTCTTCCTCCTTTTTCTTATCATCAGGTTTTACTTCTTCTGCTTTAGGAGCAGGCGATTCTTTTGCTTTCGGTTCTTCAACCTCAGCCTTTTCTTCAACCTTCGGTGCCTCTGGAGCTTTAGTCTCGGGAGCCTTTGCTTCGGCCTTAGCTTCCGGTGCTTTTGCTTCGGCTGCCTTTTCAGGTTCTTTAGCAGGCTTTTCTTCAGCCTTTGGTGCTTCAGCCTTGGGAGCGGGCATTGAAACTGTAGAAGCTTTAATCTGATCTTCGGTTTCCTTAACCTTTTCCTCTGCGGCTTTAACCTTCTGTTCAGCGGCTTTAGCTTTTTCCTCTGCAGCCTTTGCGGCAGCAACAGCGGCTTCAGCAGCGGCAGCGGCCATCTTAGCCTTATGGTCCGGATTCTTTGAAGGTAAAACGCCTTTGTTTGACTTAACGAGGAAGTCAACAACATTCATCGCATCCCAATCACGATGAGTAGCCTTTACTTGTGTGTAATCCGCCCTTTGAATATTACAAGCAGTACATAATTCATCTACGCTGCTGTAATACTCACCATCAAAAAACAAGGTTGTAGGCTTTTTGACGGTATCAATAACATCTTTTATTCCCATAATCATTCACCTCTCTTACAAATATTATATCTATTATATTCAAAAAAGCAAATCAATTTTTTGCAAAATTGTGTACTAAATAAATTCTTTTACTATATATTGTGACAGTCCGTCGTGATTGTTGTCAAATTCTGATAAAACATCGGCAAATTCGAAAATTGCTGAGTCACCGTTTGACATCGCAATACCAGTGCCGGCCGCTTCGATCATAGATACATCATTGAACTGATCACCAGCTGCGTAACTTGAAGAAATCGGAATATTCAGATAATTGCATAACCATTTAAGAGCATTTCCTTTTCCAGCTTCATTTGATATAACCTCAAGATACCAGGGATTCGAAAAAAGAGTAGTGAGATTCGGATAAATTCTTGATACTTCCTTGCCGAATCTGTCAAGCTTTTCATGATCATCAAGATCGATCGCGAGCAGTTTTACAGGAGGCTTCTTAAGAATTTCCCAAGGCCTGTCAGTTACCACAAGCGGATGAGGACATCTTATCATATAGTAATCGACTTCCTTGCTTTTTGAAGGGATGAGAAGCTCATTATCGGAATAAGTCTGAATGTGTATATGGTTTTCTAATGCAAGTTTCCAAACATTTTTAACATCTTCAAGGGAAACAGGAGAATAGAAGAGAATATTCCTAGTATCACATTCATATATCATCGCACCATTAGCAGCGCAGATATACATACTAGGAACAATGATATCAAGTTTTGAAGCAGTATCTAATATACTGTGAATCGAACGCCCTGACGACAGAACAATAACATGGCCTTTTGATGATACATCGAAAAGCACCTGTCTTGTATAGTCACTTACTCTTGATTCATCATTTAGGAGAGTACCGTCTAAATCAGTAAATAGGATTTTTCTCATTAATAATTCCTGCTATGCCTTTGTCTTATAAAGATTACGTTTGTATCTGAGAAGAGTGTTTAGAACGGATTCCTGAACACATAAGCTGCCATAGCCTTTCCCGAGTTCAAGACCCGGTTTGGCAGCTCCGTGAAAATCAGAACCACCACTGACAAGAAGCTTATATTTGTTCGCAAGTGTACGCATTTCACGTTCGTCAGATTCAGTATACGTACAGTACTGGGCTTCAAGAGCGACCAGACCGGCTTCCTTAAGTTCGCAAACAAGAGTATCTAGTCTGTCTTTGCCAAAACCATACAAAAGAGGATGAGCAAGAACAGGGATTCCATCAGCAGAAAGTATTAGCTTTATCGCATCCATAGGAGTTACTTTCTCTCGAGGAATAAAATACGGACTATGATCACCGATGTATCGTTCAAAAGCTTCTTTAGGAGATTTTACATAGCCCTTTTCACACATGAATCTAGCATAGTGAGCTCTTGTTATTACAGAATCAGAGTAAGTGTTTCTTAGTTCATCATAGTCTACGGGCATGCCGGCCACTGTAAGCTTGGCACACATTTTACGGTTCCTGTTTTCGCGTGAATCCACAAATTCATTCAACTTATTACAGAAGTCGTAATCATGATGATCGATACAAAGGCCTACTATGTGTACATCCTGTCCCTGATATTCACTTGATAACTCAACTCCGGGTACGACCATAATACCTTTTTTGAAACCGCGAGATATTGCTTCATCGATACCTTCAGTAGTGTCGTGATCTGTAAGAGCAATTGCACTTAATCCTAATTCTGCAGCATGATCGACAAGTTCAGTAGGAGTAAGGCTGCCGTCTGATTTGTTGCTGTGTGTATGAAGATCGACCATTTTCATTAATTGTTATCATCCTCACGATTTGCAATATATACCGTACGCTTTCTTGCCATCTCATCATTTTCGAGATATTCATCGTATGTTGTTATCTTATCTATGATAGATCCGTCAGGCATTATCTCAATGATCCTGTTTGCTGTTGTCTGAACAAACTGGTGATCTCTGCAAGAGAAAAGAGCAACACCCTTGTATTTGATAAGACCATCATTAAGTGCAGTTATGGATTCCATATCAAGGTGGTTTGTAGGCTCATCCAGAATAAGGCAGTTTGCTCCACTTATCATCATTTTTGAGAGCATACATCTTACCTTTTCTCCACCGGATAACACCTTTACCTTTTTGACACCGTCCTCACCAGCAAATAGCATTCTTCCAAGAAATCCTCTGACATAAGTCACATCCTTTACGGGAGAATATCCTGTAAGCCAGTCAACAATCGTATAGTCGTTATTGAATTCCGAACTGTTATCCTTGGGAAAGTATGCCTGCGATGTTGTCACACCCCATTTATAAGAACCCTCATCAGGTTCAATCTCGCCCATCAATATCTGGAAGAGCGTTGTCTTTGCAAGTTCATTGCTTCCAACAAACGCGATCTTGTCATCATGTCCCATTATAAATGAAACATTGTCGAGCACCTTTTCGCCGTTTATCGTCTTTGAAATACCTTCAACAGTCAGTACTTCGTTTCCGATCTCTCTGTCAGGTCTGAAATCAATATAAGGATACTTTCTTGAAGAAGGCTTGATCTCATCAAGTTCGATCTTTTCAAGTGCGCGTTTACGGCTGGTTGCCTGTTTTGATTTTGAGGCATTTGCCGAGAAACGGGAGATGAACTCCTGAAGTTCCTTGATCTTTTCTTCTTTTTTCTTGTTTGCTTCTTTCATCTGTTTTATAAGAAGCTGACTAGATTCATACCAGAAATCATAGTTTCCGGCATAAAGCTGAATCTTCCCGTAATCGATATCGGCAGTATGTGTACATACTTTATTTAAGAAATATCTGTCATGTGATACTACGATGACTGTATTCTCGAAATTAATCAGAAATTCTTCAAGCCATGCAATAGCATCAAGATCAAGATGGTTGGTAGGCTCATCGAGTAGGAGTATATCGGGATTACCGAAAAGTGCCTTTGCAAGTAATACCTTAACTTTTTGATTACCGTCAAGCTCACTCATTAAACAGTAATGAAGATCAGTTTCGATTCCTAGACCGTTTAGCAACATAGCTGCATTGGATTCAGCTTCCCATCCGTCCATCTCGGCAAACTCTGCTTCAAGTTCACTTGCTCTTATGCCGTCCTCATCAGAAAAATCCTCTTTAGCATAGATGGCATCTTTCTCTTTCATGATCTCATAGAGACGTTTGTTGCCTAAGATTACTGTGTCCATAACGGGATACGAGTCATATTTAAAGTGATCCTGTTCAAGAACTGACATACGTTGTCCGGGAGTAATGCTTATATCACCGTTAGTGGTATCAAGTTCACCAGACAGTATCTTTAAAAACGTAGATTTGCCTGCACCGTTTGCACCGATAAGACCGTAACAGTTTCCTTCGGTAAATTTGATATTTACATCTTCAAAAAGAGCTTTCTTTCCAAATCTGAGAGTTACATTATTTGCACTGATCATTGATTTTCTCCATTACTTATTTATATACATGTTGATTTTAACCTACAATATTCTATATAAAAGCGCTAAAAAATGCAAGAAACACATTATATAGTGGTCAAATAATATCTAAAAAGTATATATTTTGTATATTTTATTCAAAAAAGCTTTAATATTTTACTTATTTTTGGTAAAATTCAGTAAAACATGAGATTGGAATGATTTTGGGGCGTATTTTGGTATCAGATAATTGGGAGGTATTTCTATGGATTTCGAAAGAATCAGACAAAACAAAATGGCTATCAAGCTATTCAATATTCAGAGTTTTCTGATGATATTGCTGAATTTGGTAGCTGCAATTCTTAAAAGAGAAAGATGGGACAGATCCATCATTTTCTGTGTTATTCTAATCATCGCTGTCGTAGCAGTAAATGTTATCTCGAATAACAAAAGAGATGCTATAGCAGTCAGATACGCAATGATGATCTCATTCTTCATTTTCTATCTTGACATTTCGGTAACTTCATCAATAAAGATGATTTTTGTATGTGTTTTGCCGATGTTAGTAATGAATATAGTCTTTAATGATCCTAAATTCACCGTAATGTTTACGATCATAGCTGAAATAGTTAATATATTTGCTGTAATTTACAGAATGGGTATAGCAAAGGATGGTTATGTGGAACCTGACTATGCCGTTGTACAGATAGTATTTGTTGGTCTTACGGGACTTATCTGCTGCATGGCTACAAAGTTTGTTTCTGATATTAATGATGAAAAGATGAATATAGTCCATCGAGAAGAGGAGAGACAAAGAGGTAACTCTGAAACTCTGATGGATATTGGTCATACAATGTCTAACGGCGTTGAAGAAAGTGTTCTTAAAATGAATGCTTTAAGGGAATCTATCGAAGAAACACAGAAGAACATGGCTATGATAACAAGCGGTATAAATGATACTGCAAATTCTGTTCAGGATCAGCTTGAAATGACAGGTAATATCCAGGAGCAGATAAGACTTGTTACGGATACTTCAGATGCAATTAATGTAAGCGTTGAAAACTCGACAAGGATCATTGATGAAAGCATGACAATAATGAATGAAATGCTTAAAGATGTTGAGGCATCTCAAATTGCAGGAGAAGATGTAAAGAATTCGCTAAATCTGCTTCAGGAAAACACCAATTCAATGAAAAAGATTGTTTCTATGATCTCTGATGTAGCTGATCAGACTTCGCTTCTTGCCCTTAATGCATCGATTGAAGCAGCAAGAGCTGGTGAGGCAGGCAGAGGATTTGCAGTAGTAGCGGGAGAAGTAAACAGTCTTTCAGTTCAGACTCAAAGTGCGACTACAGATATAACAAACCTTATCGATGAGATTTCGGAACAGGTTGATTCTGTTGTTGAAAAAACAAGTGTGCTTCTAGATAACAATGCACGTCAGAATGCCAATACAGAAACAACAAACGAAAAGCTTATTCAGGTTCAGAAGTGCAGTCATGACATTGATGGAAATTCTGATAAACTTATTGATGCTGTAAGCATGCTTCAGAGTGCTAATGCCGAGATTGTAAACAACGTAAGCAACGTATCTGCTGTTTCGCAGGAAGTAGCCGCTCAGGCTACAGCAACTTATGAGGAGGCTGCTAAGAACCTTCTTATAGTGGAAGATATGATGGAGATCGTTAACAGACTTAACGAATCAGCTGAGATAATAAACAATTTTTGAGCATTATGAAAACAGTATTATGCTATGGAGATTCAAATACATATGGATATGTACCGGAAACTGGTATGCGTTATCCCAAGGATATACGTTATCCCGGAAGGCTTCAGATGCTTTTAGGGGATGATTATCTAGTAATCGAAGAGGGCTGCAACGGTCGTACTACAATTCATGATGATCCCGAGGACGGATGGAAGAATGGTCTTGATTATCTGAAACCATGTCTGAATTCGCATAAACCGGTTGATGTAGTTATCCTTATGTTGGGAAGCAATGATCTTAAGGATACATTTCACTTAAGTGCTGAAGAAATAGCTCAAGGAGCCGGTGTACTGGTTGATGTAATTAAAGAATTTTGTGAATTAAAACAGGGATACATACCAAAGATCATCCTGGTGTCTCCGCCACAGATCGGGGAAGGGATGAAAAATTCACCTTTTTACGATGCATTCAGCCTTGATCCTATTGAAAGATCAAAGCAGTTTCCGAAGTATTATAAACAGGTGGCAGACTTAAAAGAATGCATATTTTTTGATGCTGCTAAGTATGTTTATCCATCTGAATTCGATTCGCTTCATCTGACACCTCAGGGGCATGAGATGCTAGCTCTCAAACTTAAAGAAGTTATATTAAGTATTTAGAAATTAATAAATAGTCGCGATCATTATGATCGCGATTATTTTTTGTATAAATTTATAAAAAAACAATAAAAAAGCATATTATTAGGTTGAAAAAAAACACATTTAAGCTAAAATATCTTGTTAGAGAAATAACAAAGGAGGCAATTATAATGAAGTTAGTTCCATTAGGCGACAGAGTCGTATTAAAGCAGTTAGTTGCAGAAGAAACAACAAAGTCCGGCATAGTATTGCCCGGTCAGAACAAGGAGAAGCCTCAACAGGCAGAAGTTATAGCTGTTGGCCCCGGCGGAGTTATTGACGGCAAAGAAGTTAAGATGGAAGTTAAGGTTGGAGACAACGTTATATATTCTAAATATGCTGGAACAGATGTAAAGCTTGACGATGAAGAATACATCGTTGTAAAACAGGCAGATATTCTGGCAATTATTGAGTAATAAGAAGGAGATGAATTAACAATGGCAAAAGAAATCAAATACGGTGCTGAGGCACGTGCTGCTCTTGAGAGTGGTGTAAATCAGTTAGCAGATACAGTAAGAGTTACACTGGGTCCTAAGGGAAGAAATGTAGTTTTAGATAAGAGTTTTGGCACTCCTCTTATAACTAACGATGGTGTGACAATTGCAAAAGAGATCGAGCTTGAAGATGCTTTTGAAAACATGGGTGCTCAGCTCGTTAAGGAAGTAGCTACAAAGACAAATGATGTTGCTGGTGACGGTACAACAACAGCTACTGTTCTTGCTCAGGCTATGATACATGAAGGTATTAAGAACATAGCTGCAGGTGCTAATCCTATAATCCTTCGTAAAGGAATGAAGAAGGCAACAGATACAGCAGTTGAAGCAATCGCAAAAATGAGCTCTAAAGTTAACGGTAAAGAGCACATTGCAAGAGTTGCTGCAATCTCTGCTGGTGATGATGAAGTAGGACAGCTTGTTGCTGATGCTATGGAAAAGGTATCAAACGATGGAGTTATTACTATAGAAGAATCAAAGACGATGCAGACAGAGCTTGATCTTGTTGAAGGTATGCAGTTTGACAGAGGATATATCTCAGCTTACATGGTATCTGATACGGAAAAGATGGAAGCCGTTCTTGATAATCCCTATATACTTATTACAGATAAGAAGATTTCTAACATCCAGGAGATCCTTCCTATCCTTGAGCAGATCGTACAGTCTGGTTCTAAGCTTCTAATCATTGCCGAGGATGTTGAGGGAGAGGCTCTTACTACACTTATCGTTAACAAGCTTCGTGGTACTTTCAATGTTGTAGCAGTAAAGGCACCCGGATATGGCGACAGACGTAAAGCGATGCTTGAAGATATTGCTATTCTTACAGGTGGAACCGTTATATCAAGCGAAGTTGGCCTTGAGCTTAAGGAAGCTACAATAGACATGCTTGGCAGAGCTAAATCTGTAAAGGTTAACAAGGAGAATACTGTAATCGTTGAAGGCGCAGGAGATAAGGCTGCGATAAATGGCAGAGTCGGACAGATCAAGAAACAGATTGATGAGACAACATCTGACTTTGACAGAGAAAAACTTCAGGAAAGACTTGCTAAACTCGCTGGCGGAGTTGCTGTTATAAGAGTTGGTGCTGCTACTGAGACAGAGATGAAGGAAGCAAAGCTTCGACTCGAGGATGCTCTTGCTGCAACACGTGCAGCTGTAGAAGAGGGTATCATTGCAGGCGGCGGTTCAGCATATATCCACGCTTCAAAAGATGTTGCAGCTCTTGCTGATACACTTGAAGGCGATGAGAAGACAGGTGCCAACATCGTTCTTAAAGCACTTGAAGCTCCTTTATTCCACATCGCGAACAATGCAGGCCTTGAAGGTGCTGTAATTGTTAACAAGGTTCGCGATGAGAAGCCCGGTATCGGATTTGATGCTTTAAATGAACAGTATGTTGATATGGTATCTGCAGGTATCCTTGATCCTGCAAAGGTTTCTAGAAGTGCACTTCAGAATGCATGCTCAGTTGCTTCTACACTCCTTACAACCGAGTCTGTAGTTGCTAACATTAAGGAAGATGTTCCTCCGATGCCTGCAGGCGGCGGAATGGGCGGCATGATGTAAATCGCGTAAAGCCATAAAACATAAAAGATAAAAAGAATGAGTTGTATATGAGCGGTTACGAACTTTTCGTATCCGCTCTTTTTATTTACCATTTAATGTCATATAATGATTAGCATGAAAAGATTATTGATTTACTTAAAGGATTATAAAAGAGAATGTGTTCTTGCACCTTTGTTCAAAATGCTTGAGGCTTCATTCGAACTGTTCGTACCGCTTGTTATTGCTTATCTCATAGATAAAGGAATCTTAACAGGAGACAGATCAGTAATCATAAAGGCATTTGTTTTACTAATTATGTTAGGATTTATCGGCCTGACTGCTTCAGTTACAGCTCAGTATTTTTCTGCAAAAGCCGCTGTAGGATTTGCTACAAAGTTAAGACATGCTCTGTTTGAAAAACTTCTAAATCTGGGATTCCCGGAGATCGATAAACTTGGTACTGGAGCAATGATCACTCGAATGACAAGCGATGTCAATCAGTTGCAAAACGGCGTAAATATGTTTCTTCGCCTGTTTTTAAGAAGTCCGTTTGTCGTTTTTGGAGCAATGATCATGGCATTTACTATCGATTTTGAAAGTGCCATGGTTTTCCTTATAGTTATAATCGCTCTTAGTATAGTAGTATTTGGACTTATGGCGATAAATGTTCGTCAGGTTAAAAATGTTCAGTCAAAACTGGAAAATGTTTTAGTTGCAACGAGAGAGAATCTCAAAGGTGTCAGGGTTATCAGAGCTTTCTGCAAAGAAAGAGAAGAAAGCGTAGAATTTGAAAATGATAATGATCTGTTAACAAAGGCATTAAATAAGGCGGGAAATATTTCTGCATTAATGAATCCGATCACATATGTGATGATAAATATAGCTATCATTACATTAATAAAGATAGATGCCATAAAGGTTTCACAGGGAACTATGACACAGGGTACAGTGGTTGCCCTATATAATTACATGTCTCAGATCCTTGTTGAACTTATTAAGCTGGCAAATCTTATAGTTTTACTAAATAAGACACTTGCATGTGGAAACAGAGTTTCAACTGTATTTGATATCAATCCTTCTCAAAACGAAGGAAATAAAGATACAGTAAAATCAGATGAAGTGATTAGATTTGATCATGTGAGCCTTGAATATCCTGAAAGTGGCGAAGAGACTCTAAGTGATATTAGCTTCGTGATAAACAGAGGTGAAACTGTCGGTATAATTGGCGGTACTGGAAGCGGAAAGTCTTCTCTTGTACACCTTATTCCGAGATTCTATGATGCAACAAATGGAACGGTATATGTTAACGGCCTAGATGTTAAAGAGTATTCGTTTGAGAGCATAAGGAATAAAGTAGGCATTGTCATGCAGAAAGCAGTTCTGTTTAAAGGCAGCATAAGATCAAATATGAAATGGGCTTCTGATTCTGCTAATGATGAAGAATACATAAAAGCTATTAGTGATGCGCAGGCATTTGAAGTAGTAGAGCAAAAGGGCGGAATTGATGGAATAGTAGAACCCGGTGGAAAGAATTTCTCAGGAGGACAGAAACAGAGGCTTTCTATTGCCAGAACACTGCTTTCAAAATCTGAGATACTTATCTTAGACGACAGTTCTTCGGCTCTTGATTATCTTACAGATCTTAATTTGAGAAAAGCAATAAAAAATCTGGATTACAATCCGACAGTGCTCATTGTGTCTCAAAGAAGCGCTTCGATAATGCATGCGGACAAAATAATTGTACTTGATGACGGAAAGATGGTTGGAATCGGTAAGCACGATGAACTGCTTAAAACTTGCGATGTTTACAGAGAGATATATGAATCCCAGTATAGTGAGGTGGCGGGCTGATGAAAACTATAAAGCGAACCCTCAAATATACAAAAAAGCAGTTATGGCTCATTATTCTGTCTATGATATTTGCTGCTGGTTCAGCGATATCTGCACTTTTCATACCGATTATGATAGGTCGGGCTATAGATGTTCTGGCATATTTCGATATTGAAGAGAAGGCTAAAGTATTAGAAATTATCGAACTAATGCTTTTTCAAACTGGAGTTGCTGTTATCATTTCTGCTTTATGTCAGCAACTTATGAGCATTATCAACAACAAGGTAACTTATCATGTTGTTAAGGATGTAAGAAACGAAGCTTTTGCAAAGATACAAAAACTTCCACTAAAATATCTGGATTCACGTCCGGCAGGCGAGATTGTCAGTAACATGATTAGCGACGTAGAGCAGTTTGCTGACGGAATGCTACTTGGATTTTCTCAGTTCTTTACCGGGATTATAACAATAATCGGAACGCTTGTACTTATGCTTTCGATAAATGTCAAAGTGGCCTTGCTTGTTCTTGTTTTAACACCCATGTCATTCTTCGTTGCAAAATTCATTTCAAAGCATACTTATGACATGTTCAAGCGTCAGAGTGAAACGAGAGCCGAACAGACAGCTTTAATCGATGAAATTATCGGTAACGAGAAAGTTGTAAAAAGCTTCTGCCATGAGAAAGAATCTCTTGAAGGTTTTGACAGTATTAATGAGAGGTTGAAGGAGTGTTCGCTTAAAGCGGTATTCTATTCATCTCTAACTAATCCATGTACCAGATTTGTTAATGCTGTAGTTTACGCTGTTGTAGCGCTTGCCGGAGGACTTTCAGTATGGACCGGAGCTCTAACTGTAGGAATGCTTTCAACGCTTCTTTGTTATGCGAATCAGTATACTAAGCCATTTAACGAGATAACCGGTGTTATTACAGAATTGCAGAATGCGATAGCATGTGCAGACAGGATATTTGCATTTCTTGATGAAAAGACTGAAAAGGATTCTAAGGTACTTGAGAAAACAGATTCTTTAAGCGAAACAAGGATAGAGGGGAATGTGATCATGAAAAATGTGGAATTTGCCTACAACCCTGAAAATCCTTTAATTGAAAATCTAAATCTTGAAGTTATGCCTGGGCAGAATGTTGCCATTGTAGGACCGACTGGATGCGGAAAAACTACTCTGATCAATCTTCTCATGAGATTTTACGATACTCTGGATGGACAGATCATTATTGACGGAAAAGAAATTAAGGATATGAGACGTCATGAATTGAGAAGCAAGTTTGGTATGGTACTTCAGGATACATGGATCAAAGAAGGTACTGTTTTAGAGAATATTCTTATAGGAAAGAAAGATGCAACTAAAGAAGAGGCTATTGAAGCTGCAAAGGCCGTACATGCCCATAGCTTTATAAAACGTCTTCCTAAAGGATATGACACTGTGTTAGATGAAGACGGAAACGGACTGTCAGCAGGTCAGAAACAGCTTTTATGTATTGCACGAGTAATGCTAATGCAACCCCCTATGCTTATTCTGGATGAAGCTACTTCAAATATTGATACACGTACTGAATTGATAATAAGCAGGGCATTTAATAAACTCATGGAAAACAGAACCAGCTTTGTTGTAGCTCACAGACTTTCAACGATAAAGAATGCTGATATCATTCTTGTAATGAAAGACGGTCATATCATTGAACAAGGAAATCATGATTCACTTATAAAACAAGGCGGTTTTTATAAACAGCTTTACATGAGTCAGTATCTGCCGACATAGATATCTTGATAGATTAAAAACATAATAGTATAATTAGGAATATTCAACATAGAGGTATAAATCATGAAAAAACTTGAAGATTATGTGGTTACAATACCGGATTTCCCAGAACCAGGCATCATGTTCAGAGATGTTACAAGCGTCTGTCAGGATCCGGAAGGATTTAAACTGGCGATTGAAGAGATGCAAAAGCTTATTTGCGATCTTGATTTTGATATCATAGCAGGTGCTGAATCAAGAGGTTTCATTTTTGGTGCACCGATTGCATATAACCTTAATAAATCTCTTGTGCTTATTAGAAAAAAAGGAAAGCTTCCTCGCGAAACAGTTGAAGAAACTTACAGCCTTGAGTATGGAACAGCTACGATCGAAATGCATAAGGATGCAGTAAAGCCCGGACAGAAGGTCCTTCTGGTAGACGATCTAATGGCAACAGGCGGTACGGTTGAAGCAATGATAAAGCTTGTTGAGCAGCTTGGCGGAGAAGTAGCCGGAGTATTATGCCTAATGGAACTTGCCGGTCTTAACGGAAGAGAAAAGCTCAAAGGTTACAGAGTTGATTCCGCTCTTATCTACGAAGGAAAATAATCAAGACAGAAGTGTGACAGCATGGAAGAGATGAAAACTCGTGAACAAATGCATAACAGCGTAGTCATTGATGATGGTCGTATAGAGGCTCTGGATGAATTTTTGGCTCCAGAGCAGCTTTATAATGACCTTATTACGCGTGTGCGAAAATATCATCCCTCCGGAGATATAAGCCTGATCGAAAAAGCATATAATGTCGCGAATGATGCTCATAAGGGTCAGACCAGAAAATCTGGTGAGCCTTATATCATTCATCCCTTATATGTTGCTATAATCCTTGCTGATCTTGAACTGGATAAAGAAACAATAGTGGCCGGTCTTTTGCATGATGTTGTGGAAGATACGGTAATGACAATTGACGAGATCAAAACCGAATTTGGCGAAGATGTCGCTTTGCTGGTTGACGGTGTGACAAAGCTGCAGATGCAGATGGATGATGCTAATCTGGATTATTCTGCGATAAAACTTGAGATGCAGGCAGAGAACTTAAGAAAGATGTTCCTTGCAATGGCAAAGGACATAAGAGTAATCCTTATCAAGCTGGCCGACAGACTTCACAATATGCGTACGCTTAAGCATATGCCGCCAGAGAAACAGCAGAGAATCGCAAGAGAAACACTTGATATATATAGTCCGATCGCTATGAGATTGGGTATTTCAAAAATAAAAGTAGAACTTGATGATCTGTCTTTGAAATATCTTCAGCCTGAGATTTATTATGACCTTGCTAATCAGATCGCTGAGAAGAAATCAGAAAGAGAAAATTACATTCAGGAAATAGTGGATGAAGTTAGCGAGCATATTCGTGCTGCTGGTATAGAAGCTAAGATAGACGGAAGAGTAAAACACTTCTTTTCAATCTATAAAAAGATGAAGAATCAGGGCAAGACCCTGGATCAGATATATGATCTTTTTGCTGTGCGTATAATAGTTGATTCCGTAAAGGACTGTTATGCATGTCTCGGTGTTATTCATGAAATCTATAAACCAATACCAGGCAGATTCAAGGATTATATTGCAATGCCAAAAGAGAACATGTATCAGTCACTTCACACAACACTGATCGGTTCAAAGGGTCAGCCTTTTGAAATACAGATACGTACATTTGAAATGCATAAAGCAGCTGAGTATGGTATCGCTGCACACTGGAAGTACAAGGAAGCTTCAGATGGCAAGAGACCTGAACAGGGTGAAGAAGAAAAACTGGACTGGTTAAAGCGTATATTAGAATGGCAGAAAGATATGTCGGATAATAACGAGTTCATGAATTCACTCAAATCCGATTTGAATCTGTTTTCTGATAATGTATACTGCTTTACACCTACAGGTGAAGTCAAGAATCTGCCGGCAGGAAGTACACCTGTGGATTTTGCCTACAGCATACACAGTGCTGTCGGAAACCGTATGGTAGGAGCCAGGGTAAACGGCAGACTTGTTACCATTGATTACGAGATAAAAAACGGCGACAGGATAGAAGTAATAACATCTCAGAATTCGAAAGGTCCGAGCAGAGACTGGCTAAAGATAGCGAAATCCGCTCAGGCAAAGAATAAGATAAACCAGTGGTTCAAACAGGAGCTCAAGGAAGACAATATTACCAAGGGTAAAGATCTTTTGATGTCTTTCTGCAAAGCCAAAAATATAGATACAGCTATTGTTACAAATCCCGATTATATGCAGGCCATAATGGATAAATATAATTTCAGGGACTGGGACGGTATTCTGGCTGCAGTAGGACATGGTGGTCTTAAAGAAGGGCAGATTGTCAATAAGATGGTCGAACTCTACGAGAAGGATCATCCTAGACAGCTTACAGATGAGGAGATAATCGCATCGGTCGGTGAGCATGCGATGAAGCATCCGCATACAAGCGGAAGCAAGAGCGGTATCGTTGTTAAGGGTATCGAGGATGTAGCAGTCAGGTTTTCAAAATGCTGTTCTCCGGTTCCTGGTGATGAGATCGTTGGTTTTGTAACCAGAGGCAGAGGAATATCTATACATAGAAATGACTGTATTAATATACTTAATCTGTCTGAAATTGACAGAAGCAGACTTATTGATGCGGAGTGGCAGGCTGATGGCGATAAACTGAATGAGAAATATCTTGCAGATATCAGGATATACGCTGATGACAGACCTGGACTATTAGGAGATGTATCTAGAGTATTTACCGAAAGAGGCATAACGATCATCACACTTAATTCGCATATGGGCAAGAATCGAGTTGCAACAATGTCAATGAGCTTTGAGATATCTGGTAGAGACGAATTAAAGAGTATTGTTGATAAGCTTCGAAATATCGACGGGGTAATTGATATTGAAAGATCGACCGGCTGATGGTCATTTGATTGGAAGGAAAGTTTATGTCAGATCTGAAAATAGGAAGACTCACACTTGGAGTCTGTGCAACTAACTGCTATTTTATATATCATGACGGGCAGAACAAAGCTATTTTTTTTGATCCTGCCGATCAGGGTGAGTATATCTATAATGCACTTAAACAAAAAGGATTTGAGGTAGATACCATCCTTTTAACTCATGGTCATTTTGATCATATATGGGGATGTTCTAGACTAAGACAGCTTTCTGGCGCCAAGGTTTATGCTCTTGATGCTGAAGAAGAAGTGCTGATGAGTTCAGATCTTAATGCATCTGAAATGGCAGGAAGAGCCTGCACGGTTAAAGCGAATGATTTTTTCAAAGATGGAGATGAGATAGATATACTCGGATTCAAGATTAAAGTTTTAGCTACTCCGGGTCATACAAAAGGAAGCTGTTGCTATTATTTTGAAGAAGACGGTATTCTGATAAGCGGAGATACTTTATTTGAAGAATCAATTGGAAGAACCGATCTTCCAACGGGAAGCATTTCCGAACTCAAGAGATCACTTGAAGAAAAGCTTTCCAAACTTCCGGATGAAACAATTGTTTATCCCGGACATGGTGCAAGCACAACAATTGGACATGAAAGAGAGTATAATCCTTTCTGGGTATGATAAACGTAATCTGTTCACATGATAATTTCATATATGATGTTCATTCGCTTGTGAAGGCGTTTTATCCAGGCGAGGACATAAAGGTTGTTACTATAGATAAAATGGAGCCCTCTACTTGTGACGGGCTTCATATTTTTGTTGATTATGAAGATGATCACAGCGCTATAAGGATATTTGAAGGCAGCAATCTCATTATTTGCGATGATTCTGAAATGGTATCCTATGATAATCGAGTAGAATATAAAAACTTTTTGAAGAAAGTGCTGTATATTTCACTTAGCAAATATACAGGTAAACAGCTTCCTTGGGGAACACTCACAGGAATTAGACCAACAAAAATCGCTGTTACAAACATGGAGCATGGTTTAAGCGATGATGAGATCTTAGAATACTACAAGAATGTATATCTTACTTCTGACAGTAAGGCAAAGCTTTCAATAGATATAGCTCATAGAGAGACTGATATTCTTTCAAACATACATTACGACATGGGATACAGTCTATATATTGGAATACCTTTTTGCCCTACCACATGTCTTTATTGTTCATTTACATCATTTCCTAGAAGTATATATGAAAAAAAGATCGATAAATACGTTGCGTGCCTTAAAAAGGAGATAGATTATGTTGCTAATGATTTTACCGACAGAGTTTTGGACAGTGTTTATATAGGTGGTGGTACTCCTACAACATTGACAAGCGATGAACTGAGAGATCTGATCTTATACATTAAAGAAAAACTTGATATGAGTAAGATTAAGGAATTCACAGTTGAAGCCGGACGAGCAGACAGCATTAATGAAGACAAACTTAAGACTTTAAAAGAACTTGGAGTAACGAGAATCTCGGTAAATCCTCAGACATTTAATCAAAATACTCTTGATCTTATAGGAAGAAGGCATACAGTTGAGCAGGTATATGAAGCTTATGAACTTGCCAGAAGCATAGGATTTGATAACATAAACATGGATCTGATCGTTGGACTTCCGGGAGAAAAGTACGAAGATGTTAGATATACGATGCAAAAAGTCAAAGAACTTAATCCTGAAAGTGTTACTGTACATTCACTAGCTATAAAACGAGCATCAAGACTTAATAAATGGATTGAAGACCATGGGATAGAGTGTATTACGAATAGCGATGACATTATGGATATGACACAAAATGTCTGTGAAAGCATAGGGCTGAAGCCATACTATTTATACAGACAGAAGAATATGAGCGGAAACTTCGAAAATGTAGGATATGCTAAAGAAGGCAAAGAAGGTATCTATAACATTCTTATAATGGAGGAAAAACAGTCTATCGTTGCTCTCGGAGCGGGTACAGTAACAAAAAGAGTATTTCATGAAGCAGATAATTATCGTATGGAAAGATGCGATAATGTTAAGGATATAGATATGTACATTGAAAAAATAGATGAGATGATAGAAAGAAAATGCAAGCTGTTTTCTTAATCCGGATTTTTGATTTCTAATTATTCATTGAAACAAATACAATAAGAATATATGCAGATAACGATTTTAGCAGTTGGAAGTGTTAAGGAAAAATTTTATAGAGAAGCGATCAAGGAGTTTGAAAAAAGACTCTCAAGGTATTGCAAGTTAAAGATCGTTGAAGTAGACGATGAAAAGACTCCTGACGGCGCAAGTGAAAAAATGTGCGAGCAGATCATAAGAAAAGAAGGTGACAAACTGTCGTGTCATATCCCTGATAATTCATATGTTATCAGTCTTGCGATTGAGGGTAAGAAATATGATTCTGTTGCATTTTCAAAAAAGATAAGCAATCTCGCGGTTTGCGGAAACAGCAGTATTGTTTTTATCATAGGGGGATCTTTGGGGATTAGTGACGATATTAAAAAAAGCTCTAATGAACTAATAAGTTTTTCGGATATGACTTTTCCTCACCAGTTAATGCGTGTTATACTTCTTGAGCAGGTATATCGTGCATACAGGATAATCAATAACGAACCATATCACAAATAGCAGGGGGTATAAAATGGAAACGTTGATCTTGATTGTTGCAGTAATTGTTGGCGCTTTTTCAATCTATTGGTATATCAGACTCATGACTAAAGAAGATAAGAGCAAAAAGGAAATATGGCTTGCTCTACTTTGCTTCTGGGGTGCTTTTATTTCAGTGGCAATCGCTTATGTTATAATAGCTGGCAGAATCGGACCGCAAGAGTAAATATTTTTTGACTTTTTTAAAGACTCACGTGTATTTGTGAGTCTTTTTATGTTATAATTGGTATGCATTTTATGTAAGGATAGGAGGTTGTATTTAATTATGGCTATGAGATTGGTTACCCGTTCAGACTTTGACGGACTGGCATGTGGTGCTTTGTTGCTTGAAGCGGGGGTTATTGATCATTGGAAATTTGCCCATCCGAAGGATCTTCAGGACGGGCTAATAGAGATAGATGAGAATGACTGTCTTGCTAATGTTCCATACGTAGAAGGATGCGGACTGTGGTTTGATCATCATTCAAGTGAACATGAAAGACTTGCTCTGGAAGGCAAGTATAAAGGTGAAAGCCGTATTACTCCTTCATGTGCAAGGATCATTTACGAATATTACGGCGGTGCTGAAAGATTTCCTAATTACCACGACATGATGGTTGCAGTAGATAAAGTTGATTCAGGTAATCTTACCGTTGACGAGATATTGAATCCTACAGGATGGATACTTGTTGGATTTTTGATGGATCCCAGAACCGGTCTGGGCAGATGGAGACAGTTCACTGTCAGCAATTATCAGCTCATGGAAAAGCTTATGGTAGCTTGCAAGGACAAGACAACAGAAGAAATCCTTGAGATGCCTGACGTTAAAGAACGTATTGAAGTTTACAATGAGCAGACAGCTAAGTTTAAAGAGATGGTAACTGCTCATACCCGAGTTGAGGGCAATGTCATAATAAGTGACTTAAGAGGCGTTGATCCTATATATACAGGAAACAGATTTATGATCTATAGTATGTATCCTGATCAGAACATCTCTGCATGGATCGTTGCAGGAAAGGGCGGACTCGGCTGCTCAGCTGCTGTTGGATACAGCATAATCAACAAGACATGTAATATAGATGTTGGAAGCCTGATGCTTAAATATGGTGGTGGCGGACATAAGAAAGTCGGAACTTGTCAGTTCTCGGATGAGAATATTGGCAATCTTGACAATATGCTCAAAGAACTTTGCGAAATGGCTAATGCTTAACTGATTCAGACAATGGGGGTTGCTGATGGAAGACAGAATTTTTAACAACGAGCATGTTATTGCGTGGTTACAGTATTTCTCATCTCAGACAGATATAGATCTTGAGCATGTAAAGATACTCGATATTACGCGAAAAAACAAAAACATCATACCTGCATGTGAAGCTCATAGATGTGTTCTTGTGTTTACCGAAGCTGGTCATGCTGATATTTTTTATCGCATGTACAATGCCGGACTTGGAGATTGTACAGTAATCTACAATGAAGGCTCAGAACCTACGGGGCCGATAAAACAGGATATAGTCGCAAATATGATCGACAGAGGCATAAATGCTTCAGCCGGAATGATCATATTGAATCCCAATGCGAGAGCTGCAGTTAAATTTGGAATGGATAACAGCTCACTGGTTAAGGGATCTGTTAAATATGTCGGATCTGAGATAAGATCAATTCTCTTATCAAAGATGCAGATTGAAGAGGGTAAGAATATCTGCGTAATCTCAGGTGAATCGATAGTCGTTCAGTCTGCGATACTTGATGGCGAAGGAGAGATCATTGCTGTTGAATATAACGGGAATGACAGAAGAGCACTTGAAGAGAATGCTGATCAGTTCGGACTCAACAATATTCATATAATCGATCATATTGATGAGGAAACGCTAAAAGATCTTCCTGTTCCGGATGTAACGATGCTCGTAGCCTCTGCATCAATGGAAAAAGAGATAGAATGTCTTTTAAAGATCAATCCTAATATGGAGTTCGTAATTTATACACTTGATTTTGTGCTTGCTGCTTCAATGATAGATTACTGCAAGAAATTCTGTATATCTGATCCAGAGATAATTCAGGTTTCTGTAGCAAAGGTCACAAGCAGACATACATATGAACAGCAGCCGGCACCTTGGATAATTACCTGTAAGGCTGGAGAATAAGTTTTGAATTAACAGAATGATATAAAGCTCGGATGCATGCCATCCGGGCTTTTTCTGTATTTAAATTAGAACAGTTTGCTAATTGAATAATGATATCAAAAATAGTAAAATATATAAGACTATGGTCTATTATGAATTAAGCGACAGGAGATTGAAAATGGCATTATCAAAAAAGCCTGTAACAGGCATGAAGGATATACTTCCAAGAGAAATGGAAATACGTGATTACGTTATTCGTGTCATTAAGGATACATACAGAACATTTGGATTTACCGGTATAGAGACTCCCTGCATGGAGAATATTGAAAATCTGACAAATAAGCAAGGCGGTGAAAATGAAAAGCTCATATTCAAAGTTTTGAAAAGAGGTGAAAAACTTGACCTATCAACGGCTCAAACCGAAGCGGATTTGAGCGATCTTGGAATGCGATATGATCTTACCGTTCCGCTTGTAAGGTTTTACTCAAATAACAATGCTAATCTTGCAAGTCCTTTTAAAGCGCTTCAGATTGGCCCAGTATGGAGAGCTGACAGACCACAGAGAGGAAGATATCGTCAGTTTTATCAGTGTGATATAGATATACTGGGTGAACCTACTAATCTGGCAGAGATCGAACTAATCACAGCAACAACCACGTGCCTTGGAAAACTTGGATTTAAGAATTTTGAGATAAGAATAAATGACAGACGTATTCTAAAGGCTATGGCAAGCTATGCCGGGTTTAACGAAGAGAGTTTTGATGAGGTATTTATCATCCTTGACAAGATGGATAAGATTGGTCTTGAAGGGGTAAAGGAAGACCTTATTTCTCATAGTTTTGAACAGTCGAGTGTTGAAAAATATCTTGATTTGTTTAAAGGACTTGAAGAACACAAGAAAGATGGCCTTGAATATATATCCAAAACACTAGGAGACAGCCTTGATACTGAGGTTAAAGAGTGGCTTGATGAGATTATATCAAGTGTTGAAGCTGCTAAAGCTGCACAGTT
Source organism: Lachnospiraceae bacterium (assembly GCA_016290615.1). Lineage (GTDB taxonomy): Bacteria > Bacillota > Clostridia > Lachnospirales > Lachnospiraceae > Colinaster. Next base: position 36,477 of record JAEEUS010000002.1, read on the forward strand.
TGATATGGTATTCGATCCCACTTTAGTAAGAGGGATGAGCTATTATACTGGTACAATATTTGAAATAGCAATACCTGAATTCGGTGGAAGCTGCGGAGGCGGCGGTCGTTACGATAAGATGGTTGGTAAATTCACCGGTCAGGATACTGCAGCTTGCGGTTTTTCTATCGGATTTGAACGTATTGTGCTATTGCTTCTAGAACAGGATTTCAAGATCCCGGATGAAGGAAAGAAAATAGCATTTTTGGTAGAAAAGAATATGCCTTCCGAAAGAATGAGCACCATTATGAAAGAAGCAAGCGATATGCGTGCTGAAGGAAATATCGTACTCGTATCACGAATGAACAAGAATAAAAAATTCCAAAAGGAGCAACTTGAAACTCAGGGATATACAGAATTCAAGGATTTCTATGTTGATTCTTTAAAGAATTAGTAATAAAGGAGAATGAAAAAATGGCTGAATCAATGGTGGGACTTAAGAGAACCCACAGATGTACTGAACTTAATGAGAGTAATGTAGGGCAACAGGTAACCGTCATGGGATGGGTCGGAACCCAGAGAAATAAAGGCGGGATCGTTTTTGTAGATCTCAGGGATAGAAGCGGGATCTTGCAGATAATTTTTGAAGAAAACGATATAGGAACAGAAGGATTCGAAAAAGCAAGCAAACTCAGAAATGAGGATGTAATAGCTGTAGTTGGTATTGTAGAAAACAGAGCCGGAGCGGTAAATAACAATCTTGCTACAGGAAAAATCGAGATAAGAGCAAAACAGATCAGAGTATTATCACAGTCTGATGTACTTCCCTTCCCGATTGAGGAGAACTCAAAGACTAAAGAGGAACTCAGATTAAAATACAGATATCTTGACCTGAGACGCCCTGACCTTCAGAGAAACATCATGATGCGCAGTAAGATCGCATCTGAAATAAGAGCTTTTATGGCTAATGAAGGTTTTATTGAGATTGAGACTCCTATGCTGGGCAAATCAACACCAGAAGGTGCAAGAGAGTACGTAGTTCCTTCTCGTGTTCATCCCGGAAGCTTCTATACACTTCCTCAGAGTCCTCAATTGTTCAAACAGCTTCTTATGTGTTCTGGATATGACAGATATATACAGATTGTTAAGTGTTTCAGAGATGAGGATTTAAGAGCAGACAGACAGCCTGAATTTACACAGGTTGATATGGAGCTTTCATTTGTTGATGTTGAAGATGTTCTCGATGTAAATGAAAGACTAATAAAGCATGTATGCAAGGAATCCATCGGTTTGGATGTATCGCTTCCATTACCTAGAATGACATGGCAGGAAGCTATGGACAGATTTGGATCTGACAAGCCTGACACTAGATTCGGTCTCGAACTGGTAGATGTCAGTGATGTAGTCAAAAACTGCGGCTTCGGAGTGTTTACTTCTGCTCTGGAGAATAAAGGATCAGTAAGAGGTATAAATGTAAAAGGTCAGGCAACGATGCCAAGAAAGAAAATAGATGCCCTGGTTGAGATGGCTAAGGGTAGCGGTGCTAAAGGCCTCGCATATCTTTGCATAAATGAAGATGGTACTTACAAGTCATCATTTGCAAAGTTTATGACTGATAACGAACTTGATTTACTGGTTAAAGCAATGAACGGTGAACCAGGAGATCTGCTCTTATTTGCTGCTGACAAGAACAAGATTGTTTGGACTGTTCTGGGTCAGCTTAGATTAGAACTTGGAAAGCAGCTTGAACTCTATGATGAGAATCAATTCAATTTCCTGTGGATCACAGAATTCCCGCTTCTTGAGTGGTCTGATGAAGAAGAGAGATTCGTAGCTATGCATCATCCTTTTACAATGCCTATGGACGAAGACTGGCAGTATATTGATTCTGATCCCGGAAGAGTGAGAGCTAAAGCTTATGATATCGTTTTGAACGGCGTAGAGCTCGGTGGTGGTTCGGTTCGTATCCATCAGGCTGATATTCAGTCAAAGATGTTCGAAGTATTAGGCCTTTCTGTAGAGACTGCACAGGAAAGATTCGGCTTCCTGCTTGATGCGTTCAGATATGGAGTTCCGCCTCACGCAGGACTTGCTTACGGCCTTGACAGATTTGTTATGCTTCTAATGCATGCAGACTCGATCAGGGATGTAATAGCATTTCCTAAAGTTAAGGATGCTAGTTGCCTAATGACACAGGCTCCAAACGTTGTTCCTCAAAAACAGCTTGATGAACTTTGTATTGAGATTAAAAAACCTATTGAAGAATAAATATGATCTGCAAGGATTTTGAAACCAGAATACCTTATTTTCTGGATGATAAACTAAATAAGAAACAGGCAAAGGAATTCTTTGCACATATGCAAACTTGCGAAAACTGCAAAGAAGAACTGAGAATCCAATATCTTATAAAAGAGGGTACACTGCGCCTTGAAGACGGTGATAGCTTTGATCTTAATAAGGAACTTGATCTCAAGATAGAAAAAACTAAGAAAGCTATAAAAAAACGATCAATTGCCAACATGGTCATATATATCATGGAAGTTGTAGCTATCGCAGCGGTAATATTCATTCTTATCCTTGTATTCACATCCAGATAATTAAAATATGAGCAAACTTGTACTTATTGACGGACACAGCATTTTAAACAGAGCATTTTATGGCGTGCCTTTAATGACAAATCCTAAAGGTATGCATATAAATGCTATATACGGCTTTTTAAACATCATGCTTAAGATACTTGATGAGGAAAAGCCTGATTTTCTATGCGTTGCTTTTGACAGAAAAGAAAAGACTTTCCGTCATGAAATGTACGAGGCATATAAAGGTACAAGAAAGCCCATGCCTGAGGAACTTCATGAACAGGTTCCTGTTATGAAGGAAATCCTTGAAGCAATGCATATAACTATATGCGAAAAACCGGGTCTTGAGGCTGATGATATATTAGGAACACTTGCTAAACGTGCAGAAGCTGATGGAGTCGATGTAAGCCTTATATCCGGTGATAGAGATCTTTTGCAGATAGCAACGGATCGAATAAAGATACGCATTCCAAAGACAAAAGGCAACAAGACTGAAATCGAGGATTACTATGCTAAGGATGTTGTCGAAAAGTATCAGGTGGATCCTTTAACTTTCATCGACATGAAGGCACTTATGGGTGATACTTCCGATAACATACCCGGTGTTCCGAAAATCGGTGAAAAGACTGCTGCACAGCTTCTTGTAGATTACGGATCTCTCGACGGAGTATACGAGCATCTGGACGAGATCACTAAAAAGTCAATACATGATTCGCTTGCAGAAAACAGACATTTAGCCGATCTTAGCAAGGCGTTGGCTACGATTAAGATCAATGCGGATCTTCCGATCAGCTATAAGGATGCTCAATTTGGAAATATATTTACAAAAGAAGCCTATGATTATTTTGTGGCAAACAGCTTTAAAAAGTATCTCGAAAGATTTGATACAGGTACTTTTGCTCAGACTGCCCAGGATATCGAAATAACATGGATTGAAGATTTAGGAAATTGCGAATCACTATTTAATCAACTAGAAACGAGTAGAAATGTATCCTTTTCGTTCGAGCAGGATAACGGCGACATTATAAGCCTTTCTATTTCAAATGAGAAATCAACATACATCATTCCTATATCAGGGTTTATAACAGAAGCATATATTGCTGATAAGATAAGATCATTATCAAATAAGAATGATATATGTTGCTTTGATATTAAACGTATATATCATCTGTTAGGCAGTGATAATATCGGTAAGATATTTGATCTTTTGATAGCAGCTTATCTGGTTAATCCGTTAAAAAGCGATTATACGATAGGGGATATTGCTTCTGAATATCTTGGAATACATATTCCTGAGGCAAAAGAGATACTTGGCAAGATGTCATTATCTGAAGCTGTTTTCATAGACAGGGATAATTTTGGCAAGTACGCCGGATACAGATCTTATGTTCTTTCAAAGACAAGAGAAGGTATATATACTTCCCTGAAAGAAAAAGATATGATCGATCTCTATGAAAACATAGAATATCCGCTCGCCGGAGTACTGTATGACATGGAGAAGGAAGGTATTACCGTAGACAGACAGGAACTAAAAGCTTACGGTGACTCTCTCGTCGGAAGGATAAATGAGCTAGAACAGTTAATATTTGATCTTGCAGGCTGTGAATTCAATATAAATTCACCAAAACAGCTTGGAGAGATACTCTTTGAAAAGATGGGTCTTCCAGGTGGAAAGAAGACAAAATCCGGGTATTCTACTGCTGCCGATGTTCTGGATAAACTGGCAGAAGAATATCCGATCGTTAAAGATATATTAGAGTACAGAGGTCTTGTCAAATTAAAGAGCACGTATGCAGATGGACTTGCTGATACGATCAGAACTGACGGAAAAATACATACTACATTCAATCAGACAATAACAGCAACTGGAAGAATAAGTTCGACTGAACCAAATCTTCAGAACATTCCGATGAGAATGGAACTTGGAAGAAAGATAAGAAAATGCTTTATACCAAAGCCGGGATATGTTTTCCTCGATGCCGATTATTCACAGATAGAATTAAGACTGTTGGCCCATATGGCCGAAGATCAGGACCTTTTGGAGGCGTACAGATCTGAGGCTGATATACACAGAATAACTGCATCAAAAGTATTCCATGTACCTTTTGAAGAAGTTACCGATCTTCAGAGAAGAAATGCAAAAGCCGTTAACTTCGGAATCGTATATGGTATCAGTTCATTTGGACTGAGCCAGGATCTTAGTATATCAAGAAAAGAAGCAAAACAGTATATTGAAGACTACTTTGAAACTTATAAAGGTATAAAAACTTATCTTGATAACTGCGTAAGTACTGCAAAAGAAAAGGGTTATGTTACGACTCTTTACAAGAGGAGAAGGCCTATTCCGGAACTGTCTAGCTCGAATTTCATGACAAGATCATTCGGTGAAAGAGTCGCAATGAACAGTCCTATTCAGGGAACAGCGGCTGATATCATGAAGATTGCGATGATAAATGTATACAACGCTTTAAAGAGCAATAACCTTGATGCAAAGATTATCGTTCAGGTTCATGATGAACTGCTGATAGAAGTCAGTGAAAATGATCTTGAAGCTGCCAGAGTAGTACTTTACGAAGAGATGAAAAATGCAGCCAAGCTAAAGGTAAATCTAGAAGTAGATATACATGACGGAAAAGACTGGTACGAGGCTAAGTGATCAATATGCTTACAATTGGTATCACAGGCGGCGTAGGCTGCGGTAAAACTAAAATACTTGATTATATCAGTGAAAATTATAACTGTCGTATTATAACTGCTGATGAGGTTGCAAACAGGTTAAAAGAGCCGGGCGAGGCTTGCTATGAACCGATAATTAAGCTACTGGGCAAGAAGATACTTAGAAAAGACGGTTTTATTGATAAGAAGAAAATGGCAGAAGAAATATTCGCAAATGATGATCTTCTTGATATAGTAAACTCAATAATTCACCCAGCTGTCAAGGATTACATCCTTAATGCAAAAGAATCAGAAAAAAAGGCAGGAACTTACGATTATCTTTTTATAGAAGCCGCTCTTTTAATTGAATGTGGATATAATGAGCATGTTGATCAAATGTGGTATATATACACTGATGAATCAATCAGAATTAAGAGATTAAAGAGTTCAAGGGGTTACAGCGAGGAAAAAATAAAGAATATCATGGATGCTCAGCTAAACGAAGAACAATTCAGAGCTGGAAGTGATTTTTGTATCGATAACTCAGGCACTCTTGAAGAAACGTACATGCAGATTAAGAAGAAGATGAAGGAATTAGAATCAGAATATGGCAGAAAGTAGATTACCGGTTCAAACAGTATATGGTCTTGATATAGGTACACGCAGTGTAGTTGGTATAGTGGGCTATCGCAAAGGGAAGAAATTTGTTGTTACTGCTATGGCGAGAAAGGAACATGAGACCAGAGCTATGCTTGACGGTCAGATACATGACATCGCCAAAGTAGCCCAGACTATCAAGGATGTGACCGAGGAACTTGAAGGTAAACTGGGTAGTAAGCTTAAAAGGGTGTGTATAGCAGCTGCAGGACGTGTTCTTAAAACTGCAACAGCACATGCAGATATTGAACTTGATGAGTTAAGAACAGTAAATGATGAAGATATCTACACGCTTAATAGTGCAGCCATAGAGGAAGCATATAAAAAGTTTTTAAGTGAAAACGATATCGATATGAAGTTTTACTGTGTTGGAAGCAGTATAGTCAGATATTATCTAAATGATTTTCCTATAACAAATCTTGAAAATCATAAAGCTTCAAAAATCGGAGTTGATATTATCGCTACTTTCCTGCCTGATGAAGTGGTTGACGGCCTTTATGCTTCTGTTGATATGGCAGGACTTGAAGTAGCGTCTCTGACACTCGAGCCTATCGCAGCCATCGGATTGGCAATACCCGAGAAATTCAGACTTCTTAATATTGCACTGGTAGATGTAGGAGCAGGTACATCCGATATTTCAATAACAAAAGACGGATCGATCATCGCTTTTGGCATGCTGCCTACAGCCGGTGACAGTCTGACTGAAACTATTGCAAATCACTGCATGGTTGATTTCAATACTGCTGAAAAGATAAAGAAGCAATCGACAACAAAGGCAAAGATAAGCTACAAGGATATCATGGGAACCAAGATGACGATATCCAAGGATGAGATAACCAAGCTAGTTGCATCAAATATAGATAATATGGCTGGCCTTGTAGCAGATAAGATCGTTGAATTAAATGGAGGAAAGACGGTTGGAGCAGTATTTGTTGTCGGAGGAGGAGGAATCTTCCCCGGATATACGCAGGCTCTTTCAAAGAAACTTGGTATTATCAAGTCCAGAGTTGCCATTCGTGGAAAGGAAGTCATGGATGACATCATATTTGAAGATACAACGATAAAAGCAGATTCTTTACTTGTTACACCAATCGGAATTGCACTGAGCTTTTATGAAGAGACCAACAATTTTATTTATGTAGATTTCAACGGAAGCAGAGTCAAGATATACAACAATAATAATCTAACTGTAATGGATGTAGCTATGCAGACGGAATTCCCGTCAAATGGTTTCTTCCCTAAGTCAGGAAAACCTCTCACATATAAGTTGGATGGAACGGAGAGAATGGTCAGAGGGCAGTTGGGTGAGCCTGCTGTAATAACCGTTAACGGAGAAAGTGCAAATATGCACACTCCGATCAAGGAACATGACATTATTGAAGTTAAGGAATCTACAGCAGGAGCGGAAGCGACGCTTAAAGTCAGTGACCTGCCCGGATACAAGGATACGATAAAATTCAAAGTTAATTCTCTTGAAGTTAAGATGCCGAAATTTGTGTCGGTAAACGGCGTATTAGAATCTGAATATTATGAGATAAAAGACAAGGATGAAATAAACATACTTGATTACTATACCGTTGAACAGATAATTCAGTTTATGGATATAGACAACAAGGAAGATGCTGTTTGTATGGTAAATAATATGCCTGCAGATAATGACACCAAAGTATATGAGAACTTTTCTGTTGAATGGAAGACAAAGGACTCTCTGAGTTATGCTGATCTTCCTGAAGGCGAAGAATCCTCTAATGAAAAAACCGACAATAAAGTCTCTAAAGAAGACGAAGAGAAAAAGCCTGATACTTCTAACAGAAATATCACGGTAAGTGTCAATAAAAAACCGGTCATTCTTGATGGAAAAGCCAAGTATGTATTCGTTGATATCTTTGACAAGATAGATTTTGATCTGTCCAAACCTAAGGGGAATATCGTCACAACAAAGAACGGACAGGAAGCTGAATATATGGAAGAAATACACGATGGTGACGTTATCGAGGTATTTTGGGAGAGTAAGTGATGCGTCTTGCACCGATTGCTAGCGGAAGCAGCGGTAACTGCATATATGTAGGAAGCAATAATACACATATACTTGTGGATGTCGGTATAAGCGGAAAAAGGGTTGATGAAGGTCTTAGAAACCTTGATCTATGCGGACATGATATTGACGGTATTCTTATAACACATGAACATGTGGATCATATCGGTGGCCTTGGAGTTTTATGCAGAAAATACAGTATACCTGTGTATGCAACAAGAGATACGATTTTAGCTATAAAATCGTACAATTACCTGGGAAAAGTTGAGGATGATATATTTCATCCGATAGCACCGGATGTTGATCTGAAGATTAAGGATATGACGATCAAGGCCTTTAGGATCAACCATGATGCTGTTGATCCCGTAGCTTATACATTTCGTGCTGATGGTAAAAAGATTGCTATAGCAACTGATATGGGAACATATAGTGAATATACGATTCAAAATCTAAAAGGTATGGATTCTTTATTGATTGAAGCAAATCATGACGTGAGAATGCTTCAGGTCGGACCTTATCCGTATCCTTTGAAACAGAGAATCTTATCTGATTCAGGACACTTATCTAATGAACTGTCAGGAAGACTGATTTCTTCAGTATTAAATGATAAAATTGATAATATCTTTCTCGGACACCTGAGCAAGGAAAACAACCTGCCGGAACTTGCATATGAAACTGTTCGTGTCGAGATAGACATGGCTGATAATAAATACAGATCAAATGACTTCAGAATAATGGTCGCAAAACGCGATCAGATGTCTGAGGTTGTTAATCTATAAAGGAAAGGAAGTATATTTAAGTGAATAAGACAATCATTACAGTAGTAGGACATGATACGGTTGGTATCATAGCAAAGGTTTGTACATATCTTGCTGATAACAATATCAATATTCTAGACATCTCTCAGACAATTTTGCAGGGATACTTCAACATGATGATGATCACTGATATGACACAGTCTGTAAAGCCCTTCGGAGAGATCAGTGATGAACTTTCTGAACTCGGAAAAAGCATTGGTGTAATAATCAAGTGTCAGAGAGAAGAAATATTTAACAGCATGCATAGAATATAATTAGGAAGGATCATTTCCGATATGATAAACATATTTGAGGTCGCCGAGACCAATGACATGATCGAGAAGGAAAATCTTGACGTAAGAACGATAACTCTTGGAATAAGTCTTCTTGATTGCATAGACAGTGATGTCAATAAACTGAATGAGAAAATATATGACAAGATTTGCACAGTAGCGAAAGACCTTGTTAAGACTGGCGAGGAAATATCAAAGGAGTTTGGAATACCGATAGTAAATAAACGTATCAGCGTTACTCCCATCGGTTTGATAGGCGCATCTGCCTGTAAAACAACTGATGATTTTGTGAGCATAGCAAAAACTCTTGATAAAGCAGCCAACGATGTGGGTGTTAATTTTATAGGCGGTTATTCAGCACTTGTTGCAAAAGGAATGACACCGCAGGAAGAACTTTTGATAAGATCAATACCCGATGCTCTTTGCTCAACAGAAAGGATAATGAGCAGTGTTGTCCTAGGTTCAACCAGAACGGGGCTTAACATGGACGGAGTCAAGCTGATGGGAGAAGTGATCAAAGAGACAGCTCAAAAGACAAAAGATGCGGATTCTATTGGCTGTACAAAGTTAGTTGTACTTTGCAATGCTCCGGATGACAACCCTTTCATGGCAGGAGCTTTTCATGGTGTAACGGAAGCTGACAGTATAATCAATGTAGGCGTTTCCGGTCCCGGTGTAGTTAAATATGCTCTCGAAAAAGTAAGAGGGCAAAATTTTGAAGTATTATGCGAGACCATAAAAAAGACAGCTTTCAAGGTCACGAGAGTTGGTCAGATGGTTGCAAGAGAGGCTTCTAAAAGACTTAATATACCATTCGGTATCGTCGATCTGAGCCTCGCACCGACACCCGCGATCGGTGACAGCGTTGCTGACATATTGTGTGAGATCGGCCTAGAGCAGACCGGAGCTCCTGGAACAACAGCTGCACTTGCTCTGTTAAACGATCAGGTGAAAAAAGGCGGAGTCATGGCGTCTAGTTATGTTGGCGGCTTAAGCGGAGCATTTATACCTGTAAGTGAAGATCAGGGAATGATCGATGCCGTAAATGCTGGAGCTCTAACGATAGAAAAGCTTGAAGCAATGACATGCGTATGCTCTGTCGGACTTGATATGATCGCAATCCCCGGTGATACTCCCAATTCTACGATTTCAGGAATAATCGCTGATGAACTTGCGATCGGAATGATAAATCAGAAAACTACTGCAGTCAGGATCATTCCTGTTATAGGAAAAGGGGTTGGAGATAATGTTGAATTCGGTGGTCTATTAGGTCATGCGCCTATAATGCCGGTTAACGGATTCAGCTGCGAGGCATTTGTAAACAGGGGAGGAAGAATTCCGGCTCCCATACACAGCTTTAAGAATTAAGGAGGTTACTAATGGGTAATGTTATAGCAAAAAATCCGATTATGCCGGGATTTTATCCCGATCCATCAATATGCGCAGTTAATGATGATTATTATCTTTGCAATTCTACTTTTGCTTATTTTCCCGGTCTTTCATTAATGCATAGCAAGGATCTGGCTCACTGGGAGCAGATAGGAAATGTATTGGACAGGCATTCACAGCTTCCTCTTGAAGGTGCTGATCATTCTCAAGGCTTATTTGCGCCTACGATAAGATATTACAATGGTGTTTTCTATGTCATATGCACCAATGTAACACATGGCGGTAATTTTATAGTAACTGCGACTAATCCGGAAGGCCCGTGGTCGGAACCTCATTATCTTGTTGATGCTGACGGGATCGATCCTTCGCTTTTCTTTGATGACGACGGAAAATGCTATTACATAGGCACTCATCCGAATCCGGACGGCGTAAAATACAACGGAGACTGGTATATATATATATGCGAAGTCGATCTTGAAAACTGGAAGCTTAAGGGTGAAAAGAAAAACGTCTGGAACGGCGCTCTTAAAGGATGTATCTGGCCGGAAGGACCGCATATATATAAAGAGAACGGTTATTACTATATAATGCATGCAGAAGGCGGAACAGGCCCTGAGCATTCTGTTATGATATGCAGAAGCAAGGATATCTGGGGTCCTTATGAGAACAACCCTAAAAACCCCATTCTGACACACAGACATCTTGGAAAAGATTATCCTATCAAGTATGTAGGTCATGGAGATATAATCAAGACGCCTGCGGGAGAATGGTTCATGACCATCCTTGCTGTAAGACCGCTCGAAAGATATACAACAATGGGCAGAGAGACATTCCTTGCTAAGTTCATCTGGGAAGATGATTGGCCGGTAGTAAATCCCGGTGTAGGAATGCTGACTGATACTGTTGAAATAAATCTGCCCGAATGGAGTCCTTTAAAGGATTCTGATTCATATACTAACAGGACAAGAAGAAAAACAGCCATTCCGGGAACAGAAAGAGAGTATATATTCGCCAATATGAATGAACTCGGAGATGAGTTCTTGTTCCTTAGAAACTATCCAAATGATATGTACGAGCTCGCTGAAAGCGAAGGGCTAAAACTTAAGGCTGGAAAGGACGATATAAAGGCTGTTGCATCACCTTCATATGTATGCATAAGACAGCAGCATCACCATTTTAAGTCTTCGGCTTGTTTTGATATATCATCACTTAAAAGTGATGAAAGTGCAGGACTAGTACTGATGCAGAACAATCTGTACAATCTCAGGGCTGAGGTCAAAAACAATGTTTGCTATATGATCTTATGCCAGAACGGCGAAGATACTGTTATCGGTTCGGTTGATGCCAATGTCGTTAAGAAGGACGGATGTATTGAATTAACGATTCTTGTAGACGGATTAAAGACAAGAGTTTTCGCAGCAGATGTTGATCTGGGAGAAGCAAAAGTTGCAAATCTATCTACTGAAGTTGCCGGCGGATTTGTTGGATGCTGCATAGGAATCTATGCCTCTGCAAATGGAAAGGAAAGCGATACAAAGGTAACGTTTAAAGATTTTACTTACAAAGCACTATAAAATATAAGAAAAAGGGTCGCGATTGCGACCCTTATATTATTATCATCTGTCTTGTATACTCATTCTGTTTTTCTTTATTCTGGTATTTACATGCTGATACAAAATCATATATATGAGCTGCCTCTATATCCTTGCCAAGAGATTTCATGGCTTTATCATCAAGAATGCTGCCGGCATCTGCAAGTTTTGAAACAAGAGGTATTGATGAATTCTTACCTATTATCGAAAGTAACTGTTCGCTGTCCTTTCTGAATCCAAGTATTCTTGCATAACTTGCTTTCTTATAGTCTCCAAATACATCCTTTTTGATATCAAGAAGAATATGTGTCAGACTTCTGCTGATCCTTGAATATGTTATATCCTTTGTTTTCAGGAGTGAACAGAACTGATCGAAGGATTCAAAATGAGGAAGATGATTCTTGATCTTATCTGACAATTCTCTTGTAACATCAAGACAATCCTCATAACCTTTGTGATATTCATGAAGTGCTTTATATCCGACTTCTCTCGAAAAATTGTTGCTAACGAGCGGATAGCTCTTTCCGAGTCTTTCGAGTAATATATCATAAGTTGTAGACGGAACATGATTTATGATAGGAGATAATGGCTCGCTCATCGCCTGTCTTACAGCTGTTGATCCTACGAAAGACATATAAGTGCTTATGCCAACTTCTTTCTTTTCATCTGAATGAAGATAAGAATCATCGTTAAGAACAAAATCGTAACTTGAAAGAATAGCTTCTCTTATTGCAGTAGCTGAACTGTATGAACGTATATTGAGTTCGGTTTCATTATAATTGCTTCCCATTCTCTTTATAGGAACGGGCTTTATTGAACTGTTAAGATTATGCAAAGCCTTGCGGTATTCGGTTGCAAGAATGTTATTGGGTTTGCAAAGTCCTTCCACGATATGCTCGTTAAAATGATTCAAAAGAGCAAGCTCCCTTGCTTTGGGGTAGGAGTTGCCAGCTTTCATGAATTCCGAGATTTCTTTGGCAAGCTCTTCCTGATGATCGAGCATGAACTTTGTAACTTCTTCAAGCGCCTGATCAGAAGGAGATTCGCATCCGAAACTCAACTCATCAACGCACCCTAAAGAATCAAGCAAAGATATTCCGCCCATGGCAAAGTCTGCTGCAGCGCCTGTTGAGAAGATGACAGGAAGCTCTATTACAAGATCAACTCCGCTTTTAAGAGCCATTGTAGTTCTTGAATATTTGTCAATAATAGCAGGGCCGCCGCGTTGCACCCAGTCACCGCTCATTACAGCGATAACATAGTCTGAACCGTCTTCTTTTACCTTGTCAATCTGATATTTGTGTCCGTTGTGAAACGGATTGTATTCACATATTATTCCTGTAATTTTCATAGCAACTGATATTATAGCATATTGTCCTTGATTTGATACAATTTTTTAGTACTTTTTTCTTGTATACAATATGAATGGATAATATAATTATAAACAGGTAAAGCAACACTATTGGAGGGTTTTATATGGCTGGATATATAGAGAAGATAAAGGAACGTGCAAGGGCTGATGTTAAGACTATCGTAATGCCTGAAACAAATGATAAGAGAATCATCATTGCTGCTGCACATGTAATAGAGGAAGGTATCGCCAATATCATCCTTGTAGGAAACAGGGAAAAGATCATGGATGGTGCCGGATGGCTTGAAGTTGACCTTTCCAAAGTTCAGATAGTTGAACCAAGTACTACTGAGAAACTGGATGAATATGTAGATCTTCTTTATGAAACAAGAAAGAGTAAGGGGATGACACCCGAAAAAGCAAGAGAGATGCTTCTTTCAGATCCGCTTGTTTTCGGAGTCATGATGGTAAAAGCTAATGATGCTGATGGTATGGTGGCTGGAGCTTGTCATGCTACAGCTGATGTATTAAGACCTGCACTTCAGATCCTTAAAACAGCTCCCGGAGTTAAACTGGTTAGCGGTTTCTTTATTCTCGATGTACCTAACAGTCCATTCGGAAATAACGGAACATTCCTTTTTGCAGATTGCGGACTTAACCAGGATCCTACAAGTGAGGAACTTGCCCATATAGCATATTCGTCTTCAAAGAGTTTTAAAAACCTAGTTGGAGGCAAGCCTATAATAGCAATGCTGAGTCATTCAACAAAGGGTAGCGCAAAACATCCTCTTGTTGACAAAGTTACAAAAGCAGTTGAATATGCACATGAGTATTATCCGAATCTTACACTTGATGGTGAACTTCAGACTGACGCAGCTATTGTTCCGGCCGTTGCAAAGAACAAAGCTCCAGGAAGTGAAGTAGCAGGAAAAGCAAATGTTCTGATTTTCCCTAATCTGGATGCAGGAAATATTGGTTACAAACTGGTTGAAAGACTTGGCGGTGCAGATGCTTACGGACCGATGCTTCAGGGTATAGCCCGTCCTGTAAACGATCTTTCCCGCGGATGTAGCTGGGAAGATATTGTAGGTGTTGTTGCGCTTACAGCCGTACAGGCACAACTGGTTTAAAATTTTATGTTGACAAAGACCGGTAGGATATGTATAATAGCAAAAGTGTTAAGTTGCAGAAGTAAGGAGGTGTAACGGCATGTCAATTTGTCCTAAGAATAAATCTTCTAAAGGAAGAAGAGACAAGAGAAGAGCCAATTGGAAGATGAGTGCTCCGACACTTGTAAAGTGCAGCAAATGTGGCGCTCTTATGATGCCTCACAGAGTATGCAAAGCTTGCGGTTCTTACAATAAGAAAGAAATCGTAGCTGTTGACTAATATATGCTGATCAAAGCCTTCCTGAAAGGGAAGGCTTTTTTTATTATATTTATATGGCTGATAGACTTGATTTTTAAGGATGCCTTTAGTATAGTTAAAAAGACGAAAATATTCGATTAAAGGTGAGGTAAAATATGGCAGAGTACGTAAAGGTTGCTCTTGACGCCATGGGAGGAGATAACGCACCGCATGAGATAGTTAAAGGTGCGATAGATGCTCTTTCACAGCGTGATAATCTGTATGTATATGTCGTAGGCAGACAGGATGCGATAAACGCAGAATTAAGCAAATACTCATATGATAAAAACAGGCTTGAGGTAATTGATGCGCCTGAAGTGATAGAAACAGCCGAGCCGCCTGTAATGGCTATCAGAAAGAAGAAAGATTCTTCTATAGTGAAGGCCATGAATCTAGTTAAAGATAAGACGTGCGATGCTTTTGTAAGTGCAGGTTCTTCAGGAGCAATACTTGTCGGCGGACAGGTTATCGTTGGAAGGATAAAAGGAGTTGAGAGACCACCTCTTGCACCTTTGATACCCACGAAAGACGGAGTGGCACTTCTAATAGACTGTGGTGCAAATATGGATGCAAGACCTTCATTCCTCGTACAGTTTGCAAAAATGGGTTCAGTTTATATGAAGTATGTCATGGGAATCGAAAATCCCAGAGTCGGCATAGTAAATGTTGGAGCTGAAGAGGAAAAAGGCAACGCACTTGTAAAGGAAACATTTCCATTATTAAAGAGCTGTCCCGATATAAATTTCATTGGAAGTATTGAAGCAAGAGATATACCTCTTGGAGGTGCAGATGTAATAGTCTGTGATGCTTTTGTTGGAAATGCTATACTTAAGACCCTTGAAGGTGTCGGTAAAATGATGATCGGCATGGTTAAAGAGAGTCTAACAGAAAATTTAAAATCGAAGATAGGTGCTTTACTCATAAAGGATTCGCTTAAAAATAGTCTTAAGAGGGTAGATGTATCGGAATACGGCGGGGCACCGCTTTTGGGTCTTAACGGACTTGTTGTAAAAACACATGGTTCAAGCAAGGCTGGAGAGATAAAAAATACACTTATTCAGTGTATAACCTTTAAAGAACAGAATATCAATGATAAGATAAAAGAGATCATTGGGAATACAGAAGACAAGATTTAAGGAGAAGTGTATTATGGAATTTGAAAAGCTTAAGAAAGTTATCGCAGAGGTTCTCAGCGTTGATCCTGACGAGATCACAATGGAGACCACTTTTACTGACGATCTTGGAGCAGATTCGCTGGATTTATTCCAGATCATAATGGGGTTGGAGGAGGAATTTGATATTGAGATTCCACCTGAGAAAGCTGAAAATATTACCACTGTTGAAGAAGCCGTGGAGCTTATTAAGAGTGAGATAGGTCAGTAACTTAAAAAAGCCCGTTTAATGGGCTTTTTTGATTGAAGGAGCATAAATGATATCCAAATCAGTAGAAGACCTTGAAAAAACCATAGGATATTTCTTTAAAGATAAGAATCTTGTAAAAAGAGCACTAACACACAGTTCTTTTGCCAATGAACAGAGGATTAACTGTGACGGGGACTATGAGAGACTGGAGTTTTTGGGAGATGCAGTTCTTGAACTAGTTTCAAGCGAATTCTTCTATAATAAGTATCCGGATCTTCCTGAGGGAAAACTCACTAAGATTCGTTCATCAAATGTTTGTGAACCTGCTTTGGCATATTGTGCCAGAGAGTTTGATCTGGATAAATATATCAGGCTTGGAAAAGGCGAGGAACAGACAGGCGGCCGAAACAGAGATTCAATCATTTCTGATGTATGTGAAGCTCTAATAGGCGCTATTTATCTGGATGGAGGCATGGACTATGCACATGATTTCATTCACAGATTCATACTTGCCGATCTTGAGAATAAAACTCTTTTCCTTGATAGCAAGAGTGTTTTGCAGGAAATGGTTCAGGCAGCGGATCATACAACTCTTGAATACAGGCTTGTAAATGAAACCGGTCCTGATCATAATAAAGAGTTTACTGTTCATGTATATGTAGGCGGCAAGATAACTGGTGAAGGGATCGGAAAGACCAAAAAGAGTGCTGAACAGAAAGCTGCATATGAAGCTATAAAAAAGATGAAAAACCTATAATATGATACAGAAAGCGAGTTAAGAAGTGTATTTAAAGAGTATAGAAGTACATGGATTTAAATCCTTTGCAAATAAAATAGTATTTCAGTTTCATAACGGTATTACAGGTATAGTAGGTCCTAATGGATCCGGCAAGAGTAATGTCGCCGATGCCGTTAGATGGGTTCTTGGCGAACAGAGAGTAAAACAGCTTCGTGGCGGAAACATGCAGGATGTTATTTTCTCCGGAACCGAGATGCGAAAGCCCCTTAGCTATGCATATGTAGCAATAACATTGGATAATTCAGACAGACAGCTGGGAATAGATTTTGATGAGGTTACTGTTGCAAGAAGGTTATATCGTTCAGGCGAAAGCGAATATCTTATAAACGGAACTGCATGCAGGCTCAAGGATGTAAATGAACTCTTTTACGACACAGGTATCGGTAAAGAAGGCTATTCTATCATAGGTCAGGGCCAGATAGATGCAATCTTAAGCGGAAAACCTGAGGAAAGACGCGAACTCTTTGATGAAGCAGCCGGTATTGTTAAGTTTAAACGCCGCAAGATAGCAAGTGAAAAGAAACTTGAAGAAGAGAGAAACAATCTTGTCAGAGTAAACGATATCCTGGGAGAGCTAGAAAAGCAGGTTGGACCACTTGAAAAACAGGCAGAAAAAGCCAAAGTGTATTTAAAGAAAAAGGAAGAGCTAAAGCATAATGATGCTAATCTCTTCCTGTTAAGTAACGCTTCAACAAGAGAACAGTTATCTGATGTAGAAGAAAAATACAAGATTGCGCATTTTGATCTTCAGACGTCTCAGGATGCTTTTGCAAAGATCAAAGAGGAATATGATTCCACTCAAACCAGGATCGAGGAACTCGAGCAGACTATTGAAGCTGAAAGAAAGCTTTTGTCTGAAGCAGACAGTACAAGATCAAAACTGGAAAATCAGATAGAACTACTTAAGGAACAGATTAATTCTGCCAAGGGAAACGAAGAGCATCTTAACAGTAGGAATGACAGTGTTTCAAAGCAGATTCAGGAAAAAGATGAAGAAGTAAAGAAGATTGCCGACCGCAAAGCTTCTATTGATATTCGTCTAAATGAGGCCAATTCAAAGAAAGAAAAATTAAAACTCGATCTCTGGCATATTCAAAATGAAATAGAAGAAAAGAACAACGAGATCGAAGAAAAGAAAAACAGCATAATAAAGATCCTTGGAGAAAGAGCGAATATCAAATCAAGACTCGAACGTCTTGATACTCTTCAGGAGCAGATAGATATCAGAAAAGCAGAACTTACAAGTAAGATAGTAAGTGCAAAAACTGATGAAGAAAAACAGCAGGATGTAATAAAAGGACTTGAAGAGGATTTCAAGACTGTCACTGCACAGATCGGCAAACTTGAAGAAGAAGAAAAAGAAAAAGAAACGCTTTCTTCAAACATGAAATCACAGATTGAGGATCTCGATAACAGATACAGAGATGCTCAGGTAAAATACCATCAGGATAAATCTACCTATGAGGCTCTTTCGAATATAACAGAACGATATGAGGGATACGGTGGTTCTGTTAAGCGTGTCATGGAAGAAAAGGATAAAAATAAAGGTCTTATAGGTGTAGTTGCCGATATTATTAAAACTGAAAAGAAATACGAAATTGCAATTGAAACTGCACTTGGCGGTAATATTCAGAACATCGTTACAGATGATGAAGAGACCGCTAAAAAGATGATAGCTCTGCTTAAGAAGGAAAGAGCAGGAAGAGCAACTTTTCTTCCGCTTACAAGCATTAAACACCCCCAGGAATTCAAAACTCCCGAAGTTCTTGATGAAGAGGGTGTTATTGGAATGGCTGATGCTTTGGTTAATACCAAAAAAGAATATTCAAATGTTGCTAAAGCGATGCTCGGTCGAATTGTTGTCATCGATAACGTCGATAATGCCGTTAAGATTGCCCGTAAATTTGATTACGGTGTTCGTATGGTCACATTGGAAGGAGAATTACTCGTTCCGGGTGGTGCAATAAGCGGTGGTTCATTCAAGAAAGATTCAAATCTCTTATCAAGGAGAAGAGAGATGGAAGAAATGCAGCAAAACATGAAAGAAACGCTGATCCTTATTGATAAGCTGCAGGAAGAGATCGAAGAAACAAAGAAGAACAGAAATGCAATAAGAGTTGAGATTGAAAACATCAAGATAACTCTTCAGACCACATATATTAAGCAAAATACAGTTAGGCTTTCTCTGAACGCAGCAAGAAACAGGCAGGAAGAAAATCAGGCCGACACTGATTCACTGAAGAATGAATCTATTGAGCTGGAAAAACAGATTGGCAGCAACGAACAGGAAAGAAAGAACATCCTTGATCTTATGCAGCAATCTACCGAGACAGAACATGAATGCGAAGAAGCCGTAAGCAGATTAAACAAGGATCTTGATGCAAAAAGAAGCGAAGAGAGCAAGCTAAGCGAAGAACTCGCAGCAGCTGATGTTGAGCTCGAAAAAGTAGCTCTTGAATCAAATTTTGAACAGCAGAATATCGATCGTATAGAGAATGAAAAGCAGCGTTTCACAGATGAACTGACTGAGATAAGAGATAAGATGGACAGTTCTAAGGAAGAAGTTGAGATCAAGGAAAACGAAATAGAGGAGATCAAAAAGACGATCGAGAATTCATATACTGTTCAGAATGATACTAAAGACAAGCTCGATAAGGATATAGAAGAAAAGGAAGAACTGAATAACAAACAGAAGACTTTCTTTGCAAGAAGAGAAGAATTAAATGACAAGATTACTGGTCTTGACAAGGAAGTGTACAGATTAGAGGCACAGAAAAACAAACTCAGTGAATCTCTTCAGTCACAGATAGATTATATGTGGAATGAATATGAGATCACTCTGCATGATGCCGAAAAACTGCGTGATCCTGAACTGAATGACCTTGTAGTATTAAAGAGAGATGTAGCACAGTTAAGGGACGAGATAAAGAGACTAGGTGACGTAAATGTAAATGCTATCGAAGAATACAAGGAAGTTTCGGAAAGATATACGTTCCTAAAGACTCAGCACGATGATCTTGTAGAAGCCGAAAAGACTCTTATTGGAATAATCGAGGAACTTGACAGTGCAATGCGTAAACAGTTTAAAGAAAAGTTTTCGCAGATAACTCGAGAGTTTGATAAAGTATTCAAAGAGTTATTCGGCGGCGGAACCGGTACTCTTGAATTGATGGAAGATCAAGATATTCTCGACGCAGGTGTGAGGATCATAGCCCAGCCTCCGGGAAAGAAACTTCAGAATATGATGCAGTTATCCGGCGGCGAAAAAGCGTTAACAGCTATAGCGCTTTTGTTTGCGATTCAGAATCTAAAGCCATCACCTTTCTGTCTTCTTGATGAGATAGAAGCCGCACTGGATGAGAGTAATGTAGGAAGATTTGCAAAGTACCTGCATAAACTGACAAAGCATACACAGTTCATAGTCATCACACACAGACGTGGAACTATGGAAAGAGCAGACAGACTGTATGGCATAACCATGCAGGAGAAAGGTGTATCAACGCTTGTCAGCGTAAATCTAATAGACGATAAGGATCTTAACTAATGGGATTATTTGACAGACTACGTGTCGGGCTGACAAAGTCCAGAGAAAACTTTGTTAATAATGTTATAAGTGTTTTTGATACTCATCAGTATATAGATGATGATTTTTATGACGAACTGGAAGAACTCCTTGTTATGGGAGACGTTGGTGTAGAAGCAACGGAAAACATAATAGAAAAACTAAAGGATGACGTAAAAGAGCAGCATCTAAAAACACCTATGCAATGCAAGGCTTTTCTTATAAAAAACATAAAAGAACAGATGCGTGTAAGTTCGTCTGACTATGAGTTCTTAAAGCAGAGAAGCGTTGTAATGGTTATTGGAGTCAACGGTGTAGGTAAAACAACCACAATAGGTAAGTTGGCTGCCATCTATAAATCAAAAGGCAAGAAGGTCCTGATAGCTGCTGCAGATACGTTCAGGGCAGCTGCTACAGAACAGCTTGAGGAATGGGCGCATCGTGCTAACGTGGATATAATCAAGGGCAAGGAAGGCAGTGACCCTTCAAGTGTTTTATATGATGCCGTTAATGCTGCAAATGCAAGAGGTGTTGATGTCCTTTTAGTCGATACAGCTGGACGTCTTCATAATAAAAAGAATCTTATGGAAGAACTGAAAAAGATGCATAGGATCGTCGAGAAGAATTTTGCTGATGTAAAACAGGAATATCTTATTGTTCTTGACGGAACTACCGGTCAGAATGCACTTGTTCAGGCAAGGGAGTTTTCTCAGGCAGCTCCGCTTTCCGGTATAGTAATAACAAAAATGGATGGTACCGCGAAGGGTGGTATAGCCATAGCTATTCAGAGTGAATTAAATGTACCCGTTAAATTCATTGGAGTAGGAGAAAAGATAGATGATCTGCAGGAGTTTGATCCTGATACATTTGTAGATGCACTTTTTGATTTCAGAAAAGAAGGTGCGCCTGAAGATCTTTCCAAGATTGAAGCATTGCATTTTGATGATTAGTTTTAAGGAGAATACCTACATGCTCGAATTAAAGAGTTTTGAAGAAGCAAGCGAAGCAGTTTCCAAAGTCACACAGGAAACCAAGCTAATATACAGTGATTTTTATAGCAACCTTACAGGTAACAAAGTATATCTGAAACCTGAGAATATGCAGTTTACAGGTGCATACAAGGTAAGAGGCGCATATTACAAGATCAGTACACTTACTGATGAGGAAAGAAAAAGAGGGCTGATAACAGCTAGTGCCGGTAATCATGCTCAAGGCGTGGCCTATGCAGCAAAATGCTTTGGTATTAAGGCTACGATTGTTATGCCTACAACAACACCATTGATAAAGGTCAACCGTACTAAAAGTTACGGCGCTGAAGTTGTGCTTTACGGCGATGTATATGATGAAGCTTGTGATCATGCATACAAACTGGCAGAAAAGCATGGATATACATTTATTCATCCTTTTGATGATCTTGCAGTAGCTACAGGTCAGGGTACGATTGCAATGGAGATATTTAAAGAGCTTCCTCTGGTTGATATAATACTTGTTCCTGTAGGAGGAGGCGGGCTTGCTACAGGTGTTTCTACTCTGGCAAAGCTTCTAAATCCGAAGATAAGAGTTATTGCCGTTGAACCGGCAGGTGCTAATTGTCTGCAGGTTTCACTAAAGAACCAGAAGGTAACAACACTTGAAAGTGTTAATACGATTGCCGATGGAACTGCAGTCAAAACACCGGGTAGTAATATTTTTCCTTATCTGCAGAAAAATCTTGATGATGTTATAACAGTCAATGATGAGGATCTTGTAGTTGCCTTCCTAGACATGGTCGAGAATCACAAGATGGTAGTCGAAAACAGCGGATTATTGACTGTAGCCGCGTTAAAGCAGCTAGATTGCAAGGATAAAAAGATAGTATCCATACTGTCAGGCGGAAATATGGACGTTATAACCATGTCCAGTGTTGTTCAGCAGGGTCTTATCATGAGAGACAGGATATTTACTGTTTCCGTACTCCTTCCTGATAAACCGGGAATGCTTAGTAAAGTATCAAGCATTATAGCTGAAGAAAATGGTAATGTAATTAAACTTGAACATAATCAGTTTGTATCTATTAACAGGAATGCCGCTGTTGAACTTCGCATAACTCTGGAAGCATTCGGTACTTCTCACAAGGAAGCTATAATGAAGCGGTTAGATGAAGAAGGATACAAACCAAAAGTAGTAAGAACTAACGTATAACATGAAGAAACTTATTGGTACTAAAGAGTTTTACAAAAGTGTAATGGCAATTGCTTTTCCCATAATGATTCAAAATGGGATAAGCAATTTTGTCAATTTACTGGACAATATAATGATCGGAAGAGTAGGAACTGAGCAGATGAGCGGTGTATCTATCGTTAATCAGCTCATGTTTGTTTTTATACTCTGTCTTTTCGGTACTGTTTCCGGAGCCGGTATACTGGGAGCGCAGTATTACGGTCAAAAGAATATGACCGGAGTAAGTGATGTATTAAGGATCAAGATAATAATTGCATCAGCAGCAATGCTCATGGCTGTTGCAGTATTTATGTTTTTTGATACACAACTGATATCTTTTTACCTTCATGAAGGCAGTGAGGAAGGTGATCTTGCTGCAACGCTCTTTTATGGTAAGGAATACTTGAGGATAATGCTCATAGGACTCCCGCCTTTCGCAATCGAAATGAGCTATTCATCCACACTCCGCGAATCAGGTGAGACCAAAGTGCCGATGAGAGCATCTGTAATGGCTGTATTTATAAATCTCGTATTAAACTATATTCTTATCTTTGGTAAGTTTGGAATACCTGCACTAGGAGTTGCCGGTGCAGCTATTGCAACTGTGATCTCTCGATATATTCAGGCTGCATATGTAGTCATTTGGTCACACAGACATGAAATTACAAATCCTTATATCGAAGGGCTATATAAAAACTTTAAAATTTCATGGAATATGTTCTTAAAAGTCTTTATTCTTGCACTTCCTCTGATGCTTAATGAGACTTTGTGGTCAGCCGGGACCGCAGCCGTAAATACCTGTTACTCATACAGGGGGCTGGCTGTAGTTGCTGCTTTAAATATTCAATCAACCATATATAACATATTTAATATAATGTTTATTGCAATGGGAGACGCAATAGCGATAATCGTAGGTCAGCAGCTGGGTGCCGGACAGATAAAGGAAGCAAGGGAAACTTCAGCAAAAATAATAACGATGTCTGTGTTTTTTGCAGCCGCAGGCGGATTGATGATGCTTTGTGTATCAGGAGTATTCCCGAAAGTTTACAATACCTCTGATGAGGTAAGAAACTTGGCATCTACTCTTATAAGAGTTATAGTTTGTTTCATGCCGATACATGCTTTTCTTCATGCAGTATATTTCTCTATAAGAAGCGGAGGAAAGACATTTATAACATTTCTGTTTGACAGTGTATATCTTTGGGTAATATCATTCCCGTTTGCATATTTCCTGGCTCATTATACAGGCATAGATATTAGATATATGTTCATAGCTTGTCAGGCTATAGATCTGATAAAGGTAATGATAGGCTTTTTCATTTATAGATCAGGTATATGGGCCAGAAATATAACAGAATCAGTCCAGTTGTAGTAAGGTGTATTTATGACTATATCAATTAATGATGATTTTGATCTTGATAAGATAATAGGTTCAGGTCAGTGTTTCAGACCCTGCAAAATTTGTGATTTTCCCAAGACGTACAGGTTTGTATACGGCACGCATATTCTATATATAATTCAGACAGACAAAAACACGTACGACATTTCATGTACTGAAGATGAATGGAATAATATATGGAATACTTATTTTGATCTAAGCAGGAACTATGGAGATATTAGAAAGAGCATTCCTACTAACGATACATATATGTTTGAATCGGCTGTTGACGGTAAGGGAATCAGAATTCTCAGGCAGGATAAATGGGAAATGCTCATATCATTTATCATATCTCAGAGAAAATCAATCCCTGCTATAAGAAGCTGCATTGAAAAGCTTTGTTCTAAATATGGCACAAAACTCAGTACAGACAAGGAAGATATATTTCTTTTTCCTACAGCACAACAATTGATGAATGCAAGCGAAAATGATCTGGCTGCATGCGGTCTTGGATACAGAGTCGGCTATATTCTCGATGCGGTAAGAAAAGTCTACTTTAAAGAAATTGATCTTGAAGAAATAGATAATCTATCAGATGAAGATTTGTTTAATGAACTTACATGTGTTAGGGGAGTAGGCAAAAAGGTAGCAAACTGCATTATGCTTTTTGCTTATAACAGAATAGGTAGAGCTCCTGTCGATGTATGGATAGCAAGAGTAATAGATGAATTCTATGATGGAAAAGATCCTTTTGATATGTACGGAGAAAATGCCGGCATAATGCAACAATACGTTTTCTATCATATACAGAACAGACATAGATGATGAATTCTAGTAAAACAGACAAAATAAAAGCGATAATGTGTATACTGCTTGCTGCTTTCGGCTTTTCACTCATGACATTTTTTGTGCGTATTTCAGGAGATGTTCCGACTGTTCAGAAGGCCTTTTTCAGAAATGCATTTGCTGCAGTGATCGCTTTTTTCCCGCTTATAAAGAGCGAAGAAAAATTCCATATCAAAAAAGGATGTTTTGGAGATATAGCATTCAGATGTCTGTTTGGTACAAGCGGTCTTATATGTAATTTCTATGCAATTGACAGACTTGATATAGCAGATGCAAATATGCTGAACAAGCTCTCACCGTTTTTTGCAATAATCCTTTCGATATTCATTCTAAAGGAAGTCCCAACCTTTATAGACATTCTTGCTACTGTTATTGCTTTCATTGGAGCTCTTTTCATAATTCGTCCAGGTGCTGATGTGACTGTCATTCCAGCGCTTATTGGGCTTTATGGAGGATTCGGTGCAGGAACGGCATATGTATTTGTAAGAAAGCTTGGTTCAAAAGGAGAACGAACACCTATCATAGTGATGTGTTTTTCTTTGTTTTCATGTATTGTTACGTTCCCATTCCTTATATTTGACTATCATCCAATGAGTTCAAAACAATGGCTTTTTCTAATACTTGCCGGTCTTAGTGCGAGTCTTGGACAATTTAGTATCACAACAGCATATAAATATGCACCGGCAAAGGAGATTTCTGTTTTTGATTACACACAGGTGATCTTTGCGGGTCTTCTTGGCATTATTTTTCTTGGAGAAACTCCCGTACCGTTGAGCATCATTGGATATATAATCATAATAGGAACAGCTTTTGCCAGATGGTGGCTAACTATCAGAAAAGAATCATTGACACATGCTCAACAGTTGTAATACACTACTTATATAGTATTAGGGAGTAGCTTACACAAAGATGTAATATATTTCGTCAGTACGGGGTGTCCCCGGAATATATTCTAAGAAGCGAGACTTTTACTACAGCTTTAGTTGTAGTAGAAGTTTTTTTATTTGAAGGAGATAGATATGAGTTTAATAGCGACAATGATCAAAACAAAAAAAGCGAATGATTTCTCAAGGCAGAAAATTGAGAAAATACAAAATGAAAGATTGAAGAAACTTGTCTCTTACACCAGAAAAAACAGCAAATTCTATGCTGAAAAATTTAAAGATATATGTGATGATTTTAAACTCACCGACCTTCCCGTGACTACAAAACCTGAAATGATGCGTTCATTCGATTCTGTGCTGACAGATCCTGCGATCACAATGAAAAGGATTGATGAATTCACATCCGATCTTGATAATATAGGACGTATGATTGATGATAAGTATCTGATATTTAGGACTTCAGGATCTACCGGTAATCCCGCTATCGTATTGTATGATAAGCAAAACATTGAAGTTTCATCAGCCGTTGCTGCATTCAGAACATTTGCCAGAAATGAGGATTACAAGAGTTTTATGAAGCATGGAAAGAAAACCGCCGGAGTCTTTGCAGATTACGGCTTCTATCTTGCCTGTGGAATGAGCAGATATCTTCAGTTTAAAACGCCAAACAAAAAATCAAAGATAACAATTGATGTAAATGGACCTGAAAAAGAGATCATAGAAAGACTTAACGAATTTAAACCTGCGATGCTAAGCGGCTATCCATCAAATCTGGCACTCCTTGCCGACTTTGACGAATTAAACATCCATCCCGATATTGTTATTACAGGTGGTGAACTTCTTACAGACAAAATCAGAGAAAAACTCACTAAAAAATTCGGATGTTACGTTCAGACTCATTACTCTTGTACAGAAGGCGGAGAGATAGCGTGTGAGTGTAAAGAAGGTCATCTTCATATAAACGAAGACTGGATTATAGTTGAACCTGTTGATAATGATTATAATCCAGTAAACTATGGTGAGTTGTCAGATAAAGTGCTTATAACAAATCTATCAAACTATATACAGCCTTTTATAAGATACGAACTTACTGACAGAATTATTGTTCACAATGAAAAATGCAGCTGCAATAAAAATACTATGTGGATTGAGATAGAAGGTAGGACAGACGATATATTTGAATTTGAAAACGGTGTTAAGATCGCACCTATGTCACTTTATAAGATATTGGAAGAAATAAAATCGATAAAAAGATTTCAAATGGTACAGACTTCTCCAAAATCTCTTGAATTAAGACTCATAGCAGATGACAAAGCATCTTCGTTTTTGAAAGCAAAAAAGAACATTGAATCATTCTTTGATTCAAAGGACATTAAAGATGTATTCATTTACCTTTCAGATGATGATCCGAAGGCAAATGAGATCAGCGGTAAATTCAAGCATTTTTACAGGGATTTTACTTGATGCGTGTGTCAAGAAAAAATACTTGACACTTTTTAGCTTTAATAGTAATATAGCAAGGTATGGAAAAGATCGTTAAACAAGGTTTGTTATATGATTTTTACGGAGCACTTTTAAACGACCATCAAAGATCAATCTATGAATCGGTCGTATATGACAATATGTCATTGTCGGAGATTGCTTCGGAACACGGAATATCAAGGCAGGGAGTCCATGATCTTATAAAAAGATGTGACAAGAGTCTTGAGGAATATGAGAATAAGCTTCATCTTGTTGAAAGATTCATGGCAATAAAAGATGAAGTAGAGACTATAGAAGCAAAAGCCGAAAGCGCTGAGATAAAAGCAATTGCGGCAAAGATTTTGGAACAGCTGTAATATATGGCATTTGAAAGTTTAACTGATAAATTACAAAATGTATTTAAGAATTTGAAGAGCAAGGGACGGCTTACTGAAGAAGACGTTCATATAGCATGTAAAGACGTTAAGATGGCTCTTCTTGAGGCTGATGTAAACTTCAGAGTTGTAAAGAAGTTTATTAAAACAGTTGAAGAGAGAGCAATCGGTCAGGATGTAATGAACGGACTCAACCCTGGTCAGATGGTCATCAAGATAGTCAATGAAGAAATGACTTCATTGATGGGTGATGAAACAACTGATATTGAGTTTCAGCCCGGTAAAGCAATCACTGTAATCATGATGTGTGGTCTTCAGGGTGCAGGTAAGACTACTACGACCGCTAAACTTGCTGGAAAATTTCTTAAAAAGGGCAAAAAGCCACTTCTTGTCGCCTGTGACGTTTACAGACCTGCAGCAATTAAACAGTTGCAGGTAAACGGTGAAAAAGTCGGTGTTGAAGTATTTACAATGGGTGACAATCATTCACCTGTAGATATTGCCAAAGCCGCTATAGAACATGCACAGAAGAATGGACACAATGTAGTAATTCTAGATACAGCCGGACGTCTTCATGTAGATGAAGAAATGATGGCTGAACTTCAGAATATAAAAAAGAATGTTGAAGTACACCAGTCAATACTTGTTGTCGATGCAATGACCGGTCAGGATGCAGTAAATGTTGCATCTGAATTCAAAGAGAAGATCGGAATCGATGGAGTAATCTTAAGTAAGATGGATGGTGATACGAGAGGCGGTGCCGCACTTTCAGTAAAAGCTGTCACCGAACTTCCGATACTGTATGTCGGTATGGGGGAAAAGCTTGCCGATCTAGAGCAGTTTTATCCTGACAGGATGGCAAACAGAATCCTTGGCATGGGAGATGTACTCTCACTCATAGAGAAAGCTGAGCAGAGTATTGATATTTCCGAAGAAAAATCTCGTGACATGGCTGCTCGTATGAAGAAAGGTAAATTCGATTTTAATGATTACCTTGAAAGTATGAAGCAGATGCGTAACATGGGTGGTCTTGCAAGTATCCTCGGAATGATGCCTGGACTTGGTGTAAATGCCGCAGATATCGAGAATAGTGTTAATGAAAAGGAACTTGCCAGAACTGAAGCTATCATCTTCAGTATGACACCTAAGGAAAGAGAAAATCCAAAGCTTCTCAACCCCAGCAGAAAGCACAGAATAGCCAAAGGAGCCGGTGTTGATATAGCTGTTGTAAATAGATTTATCAAACAGTTTGAACAGAGTCAGAAAGCAATGAAGCAAATGCAGGGCATGATGGGCAAAAAAGGCATGAGAGGCCTTGGCGGATTTGGCGGACTTGGTGGATTCGGGAAAAAAGGATTTCCATTTTAGAGTACAAACCATACCTGGTTTAGTATAGATTATTAATATTTTTTTATATCAGAAAGGAAAAATTACCATGGCAGTTAAGATGAGATTAACAAGAATCGGTGAGAAGAGAAACGCAATATACAGAGTTGTTGTTTCTGATTCAAGAAGCCCCAGAGACGGAAAGTTCATTGAGGAAGTTGGAACATACAACCCCAATACAGATCCCTCAACTATCAAGTTTGATGAGGAGAAGGCAAAGAAGTGGCTCGCTAACGGCGCAAAGCCTACAGAAGTTGTTGCTAAGTTGCTCAAGGTTGCAGGAATAGAGAAATAAGTAACACTTTTGGAGGTGGGTTATGAGAGAATTGGTTGAAGTCATCGCTAAGAATCTTGTTGATAACCCGGATGAAGTTGTTGTAACAGAAGAGGGCAATGGTAGAAATATAACCATTAAGCTTCATGTTGCGCAGTCAGACATGGGAAAAGTTATTGGTAAGCAGGGACGTATAGCTAAAGCTATCAGGGCCGTTGTAAAGGCAGCCAGCTCCAATGATAACAAGAGAGTGGATGTAGAAATCGTCTAAGAGATCGAGCACAGCTTTTATGCTGTGCTCTTATAGTAAATAAGAGAAAACATATGGAAGAGTTTTTACAGGTTGGAGTTATCAGTTCAACACACGGAGTAAGGGGAGAAGTAAAAGTATTCCCCACCACAGATGATGTAAAAAGGTTTAGCAAATTAAAAGAAGTTCTTCTGGGTGCCGTATATGATGCACCTCTTCTTCATATTGAAGGTGTTAAATATCAGAAGAACATGGTTATTTTAAAATTCAAGGAATACAGTACTCTCAATGATGTTGAGAAACTTAAAGGTCAGCAGCTGTTTGTTACCAGAAAGAATGCCGTCAAGCTGTCTAAGGATGAGTATTTTGTTGCAGATCTTATAGGTATGAGAGTTATTGACGAGGATAAGAATATTTGCGGAACATTGAAGGATGTAATGCAGACAGGGGCTAATGATGTTTATATTATAGATCTTGATGATAACAGAGAACTATTGTTGCCTGCAATCAAAGACTGCATTCTAAATCTGGATTTTGACAAAGGTATAATAAAGATACATATTCTTGACGGATTATTGGAAGGATAAACATGAATTTTCACGTCATGACACTATTCCCAGAAATGATAGAATCAGCTGTTAACTGCAGTATTTTGGGGAAAGCAATTGAACGCAATATAATAAGTGTAAGCGCCGTAAATATTCGTGATTACACGTTAGACAAACATAAGAAGGTTGACGATTATACATATGGAGGCGGAGCTGGTATGCTTATGGCTCCACAACCTATATATGACTGTCATAAAGCAATCACTGAAAGAATTTCAGGCGAGAAAAAGATAAGAACTGTATATGTGACTCCTCAGGGCCGGGTTTTTGACCAGAATCTTGCAAAAGAACTATCAGCTGAAGAGGATATAATCTTTTTATGCGGTCATTATGAAGGGATTGACGAAAGAGTTCTTGAAGAAGTAGTCACTGATTATGTATCTATTGGTGATTATGTACTCACTGGCGGTGAATTGCCTGCTCTTGTGATGATGGACTGTATATCACGTCTCATTCCCGGAGTATTGAGCAATGAAGAATCCGCTCAGACCGAATCATTTGACGACGGTTTACTTGAGTATCCTCAGTATACACGTCCGGAAGTATGGATGGATAAAAGAGTCCCCGATGTACTTCTGTCTGGTCATCACGCTAATATTGAAAAATGGCGTCATGATATGTCTTTAGAAAGAACAAAACAAAGAAGACCGGATCTTTATGAAATATATGCATATAAAAATAGGAAAGACTGATAAAACGCAAAAAACACTTGCATTATGTAAAATATTATGGTATTCTACCATAGTCGCGAAAATAGATGGTCCGCTGATACTATAGGTATATAAGAACATCCATATAATAAGGAGATGCAGATATGAACGAAATTATCAAAGCTATTGAAGACGAGCAGCTGAAAGCTGAAGTACCGGCTTTTGAAGTTGGTGACACAGTAAGAGTTCACGGTAAGATTAAGGAAGGTAACAGAGAGCGTATTCAGGTTTTTGAAGGAACTGTTATCAAGATGCAGGGTGGTTCTAACAGAGCTACATTTACCGTACGTAAAAATTCTAACGGTGTAGGCGTAGAAAAGACATGGCCTATCCACTCACCTAACGTTGAGAAGGTTGAGGTTGTTAGACACGGTAAGGTTAGACGTGCTAAGCTCTTCTACTTAAGAGACAGAATCGGTAAGTCAGCTAAGGTTAAAGAAGTACTTAGATAAATTCGATTATCGGAAAGGGTCATGGTACATGACCCTTTTTTCTTTTATAAAAAACGTATATACTTAGATTGAATATACAATAATGGTGGGAAGTCATGTCTGTAAAAAAAGGCCTGAATTTTGCAAAAAAAAGAAGAAAAGTATCATCAGATGTAGCCAGGGAGTTTATCAATTATATAATTGGAATATTCGTGGCTGTTGTTCTTGCTTTCTTTATAACTTATAACTGGGGAATAAAGACAACGGTTATAGGTGTATCCATGGAGAATACTCTCTACAGCGGACAGACTGTTTTAATAAGTCGGCTTTCATATCTTTTGCTTAATCCACATCCGGGAGATGTGATAGTCTTTAAGCCAAACGGGAATCAAAATACTCATTATTATGTCAAAAGAGTTGTTGCAGTACCGGGCGACACCGTAGAATTTAGAGACGGAAGGCTCTATGTGAACGGGAAACAGGAAAGCGGCGGATATGATAAAGTTGCAGACCCGGGCATAGCCGAATCGCCTATCGTTTTAGGAAACGATGAATTCTTCGTTTTAGGTGATAACAGAAATAACAGTGAAGATTCAAGATCAGGAAATATCGGACCTGTAAAAAAGGAGCTTATTGAAGGCAGAGCTTGGTTCAAACTGACTATGAATGATTCCTATATGGGATTCATTGACAGGGAATAGGATTAATATGGGTAATGAACAGATAATCAACTGGTATCCGGGGCATATGACAAAAGCAAAACGTCAGATGCAGGAAGATATAAAGCTTATCGATCTTGTAATAGAGATTGTAGATGCTCGCGTACCAATTTCAAGTCGAAATCCGGATATAGATGAACTTGGTAAGAATAAGTCAAGAATAGTATTATTAAACAAAGCTGATCTTGCAGATCAAAATGTAAATCAGGCATGGACTACTTATTTTGAATCCAGGGGAATAATATGTTTGGAAATTGATTCAAGAAACAGGGCAGGTTTTAACAAGATACAGAATATGGTGACTGTTGCCTGCAAAGAAAAGATTGAACGAGACCGAAAAAGAGGTATATTAAATCGTCCCGTACGAGCAATGGTTGTCGGAATACCTAATGTCGGGAAATCAACATTTATTAACTCTTATGCCGGAA
This sequence comes from Lachnospiraceae bacterium, assembly GCA_016290615.1. Taxonomy (GTDB): domain Bacteria; phylum Bacillota; class Clostridia; order Lachnospirales; family Lachnospiraceae; genus Colinaster. The sequence goes on from JAEEUS010000002.1 coordinate 68,903, forward strand.
AGGCTTGCGCTAAAACAGGAAACAAACCAGGAGTAACCAAAGGAAAGCAATGGATAAAGCTCAACAAGCAACTTGAATTGCTCGATACTCCCGGTATATTATGGCCCAAATTCGATGATCCTCAGACAGGCCTTAAATTAGCTTACATAGGTTCGATAAATGACAATATTCTTGTTATGGAAGAGCTTGCTGACAATTTTGTAAAACATATATCAAAATCTTACCCTAATGCAATAAAAATATCGTATAATATTGAAGGTGAGTTTGAAAATAATCATAGACTTATCGAACAGATCGCACTAAAAAGAGGATGCCTTTTAAAAGCGGGAGAACCTGATATAACAAAAGCATCACGTCTTCTTCTGGATGACTTCAGAGCGGGTAAGCTTGGACGAATATCGCTTGAGGGACCAGATGATATAAACTAACGAGGAGTTTCATTATGAACAAAAAAGAAATACTTAAAGAGATATTGAGTACAAGTCTATATCTTTTAGGGGTATTATTGGTTACCTTTGTACTTGTTAAATTTGTAGTACAAAGAACGGAGATCTTAAGCGGTTCAATGGAACCGACGCTTTATAAAGGTGAAAGTTATCTTGTAGATAAAATAAGTTACAGATTTAAAGATCCCGAAAGATACGATATCATCACATTTAAATATAAATATGCCGAAAAGACATACTATGTCAAAAGGATAATAGGTCTTCCGGGTGATACAGTTTATATTGATGAATACGGGACTATCTTTATTAATGATGAAGTTCTTGTTGAGCATTACGGAAATGAAACTATTGAAAATCCAGGACTTGCTGCCGATCCGATAAAACTCGGTGATGATGAATACTTCGTTATGGGTGATAACAGAAATGACAGCCAGGATTCCAGATATCCCAATGTCGGAGCCGTGAAGAGAGAACAGATACTCGGGAAGCTATGGGTTCAGATCTGGCCACTTAACAGATTGCGTTTAATGAAAGACAAATAGATGACAAAAGCTGAAGAAAAAGAATTAAAGAAACAGGAAAAACTGCAAAAAGAGATTGCCAGATGTGAAGAACTCAAAAGATATGAGAGAGAATACGAATCATTTGGATATATATGCGGAATCGATGAAGTCGGAAGAGGACCACTAGCAGGTCCTGTCGTTGCAGGAGCTGTTATACTTCCTAAGGACTGCGATATCCTATATATAAATGATTCAAAAAAGCTTTCAGAAAAAAGGAGAGAAGAGCTTTATGATATTATCATGGAAAAAGCTGTTGCTGTTGGTATAGGCTATTCTTCACATATTCGTATAGATGAAATAAATATCCTTCAGGCCACCTATGAAGCCATGAGTGAAGCTATCAGTAAATTGAGCGTAAAACCCGATATATTATTAAATGATGCAGTTACAATTCCTGAAGTAGACATCAAACAGGTTCCAATAATAAAAGGTGATGCGAAATCATTATCCATTGGTGCTGCAAGTATTATCGCTAAGGTTACAAGAGACAGGCTGATGATAGAATACGACAAAGAGTATCCGGGATATGGTTTTGCTTCCAATAAAGGATATGGCTCAGCCGCTCATATTGCCGCAATAAAAGAAATCGGTCCCTGTGAAATACATAGACGCAGTTTTATCAAGAATTTCGTATAGATGAGGTCATATGGCTATTAATCTGCTCGGAAACTTTAATATCAACAATAATTCATTCAACACATCAGCCGGTGAGAGTGTTGATGGTAAAATTGCGCAACAATTACAACAGATAAATAATAATCAACTCCTTTCACAAATTCGTTCTCTGTTGCCTGGTCAAACACTTGAGGGACAGCTTGTCGAACAGGATGGAAAAGCAGTTCAGCTTCTTTTAAATAATAATCTTTTATTAAATACAACTCTTGATTCAGGGGCAAATCTTACAACAGGTCAAAATATTTCATTCGAAGTAAAAAGCAATAAAGATGGTCAGCTTGTACTAAGACCGCTTCATATGAACGTGAGCAATGAGGCTACTGCCGTAAAGGCTCTAGAAAGTGCGAGCGTTAAAGTGAGCGAAGAAACTATAAAAATGGTTGATTCACTCATGAAGGAAGGTATGCCCATAAACAAAGAAACGCTTCAGAGCATGAACAGAGATATCAATTTGTTTCCGCAGGCAAATATCGATGATATAGTAATGCTTCATAAACTTAATCTTCCTGTTAACGAATCAAATATTGAACAAATGCATCTTTATAACAATAATAATCAATGGATGCTTCAAAACGTCAACAACATGTCAAATGACATTGTTTCCCTACTTGAGGAATCAAGCAACCAGCCGGATGCATTAAAAGAATTAGTGCAAGAACTGGAGAATGTATTCGGCAATGATGAGAAATCATCAGAAGAAGCCGTTAATACTGAAAAGAGCTTAAATAATAGTCTGATTCAGCAAAATGCATCGGATGGAAAGGTGATAATACGAGAAGAGGAAATCATTGATAAAGAAGTTCAATCTTCTGATAAGAATGCTATTTCCAAAAGTGGCGATACTGAAATAAGCGCAAAGAATGTATTTGATATCTTAAAACAGGCTACACCTGAGAAACTCAAGAATCCTGAATATGCCGCTAAAGTTAAAGATGCTCTTACTGACGTAATTAGTACAAAACTTTTAATGGAGCCAGAAAAAGTTGCCGATAAGGAATATGTAAAAAACTATTACGATAAAGTAAGAGATGTGACACAGCAGCTTGAGCAGTTACTTGCTCAAAATGGCAAAGCAGATACTGCATTTGCAAAAGATGTGACACAGATAAAGAGTAACGTTGATTTTATGAATCAGATCAACGAACTGTATAATTACGTTCAGCTGCCATTAAAAATGGCCGGAGGACAAGCAAACGGCGATCTTTATGTATATGCAAAGAAACGTTCATCACATGGAGATGATTCTGACGAACCTCTGACTGCTTTGCTCCATCTGTCAATGGAAGCTCTCGGAAACATGGATATATTTTTGAAATTGCAAAACGAGAAACTTTCAACAAAATTCTGCCTTGAGCGGGAAGAACTCATAGATTTTGTAGAATCTCATATTGATGAGCTCAATGAAAGACTGATAGAAAAAGGATATAATATAGATACAAGCGTAGGAAAACTTGAGGACAAGGAAAGAACTGTTATTGACAACATAAAAAACGAATCTCCTCAGGTGACTATACTAAGCACACAGACATTTGATGCGAGGGCATGATATTGAATAAACAACCTAAACAGAAAACAGCCATAGCCCTTGAATATAATCCCGATGAAGCGGCCCCCAAGGTCATCGCCACGGGTAAAGGTCTTGTTGCTGAAAAGATTATTGAAAAAGCAAAAGAAGAAAATATACCTGTTCATGCAGACAGCAAGTTGGCTGGAACTCTTTCGAAGCTCGAAATCGGTGATATGATTCCCCCTGAACTATATGAGGCTGTTGCCGAGATCCTTGTTTTCGTTGATGCACTGGAAAAAATAAAGAAAAAGGGAAAGTAAAAATAGTATATAATGATAACAATTAACAGACAGGGAAATGTCCTTGTCTGTTTTGAAGTATCGATAAATATAATACTATATTATAGTTAAGAAATACTTAATAAATTTATAGACTTTTTCTTTATAATAGATTGGTTTAATGTATTATAGAATATCAGAAAAAGGGGGTACTATTTGTGAAGTCAAACATACTTGTTGTTGATGATGACAGAGAGATCGTTGATGCGATAGAGATTTATCTTTTACAAGAAGATTTCAATGTATTTAAGGCATACGACGGCGAAGAAGCAATAAAACTGCTTAAGGCACATGATATACATCTTATGCTTCTTGATATTATGATGCCTAAACTCGATGGAATACATGCTGCTCTGAAAATCAGAGAATACAGCAGTGTACCCATTATATTTCTTTCTGCAAAATCAGAAGACTCAGACAAGATCCTCGGATTAAACATCGGAGCTGATGATTATATAACCAAACCTTTTAATCCGTTAGAACTTGTAGCCAGAGTTAAATCAAATCTAAGAAGATACACTACTCTCGGAAGCATAGATACTGGTAATGACAATGTTTTCACTGTCGGAGGTCTTGTTATTAATGATGATACCAAGGATGTTACCGTTGAAGGAAACAATGTAAAGCTAACCCCGATCGAATATAATATTCTGCTCTTACTTGTAAAAAATCAGGGACGTGTATTCTCAATTGATCAGATATATGAAAACATCTGGGAAGAAGAAGCAATAGGTGCAGATAATACTGTTGCAGTGCACATCAGACATATAAGAGAGAAGATTGAAATAAATCCCAAGGAGCCAAGATACCTGAAGGTAGTATGGGGAGTTGGATATAAGATAGAAAAGCAATAAATACAAATCATAGATGAGGGAACGTATATGGCTGCAAAAAAAGGCATAAGCAAGGCGATGAGATTCTGGCTGATTCTGCTCAGCACGATAATGATTGCCGTAACATTTTTATCTACATACATATTTATTGAAGATTCCACAATGATCGTAGACTACGGTGATTATAAAGGAAGCTTCTTTTTGCCTTTCTTTGAGAGAGATGAAGTAAGTTATGAAGATTCAGAACTCTTTGATCTGATCTTTGAAAGATGTGTTGATGATCTTGTGCGTATGGCTGTTATTAAAAATCAGATGGAGACTGACGGATCATACGATCCTAAAAAGGTTATTGATATTACAGCATATGCAAACAGAAATAAAATTGCATATGACAAAAATCTGACAGCGCAGTATTATCTCGATGATTTAATTAATTGGGGAAATAAAGGAATAGAATATAAAACTGTTTCAGCTGCAACACTTCCTTTTGAAGTAGATACCGATGAAGTTACCATTGCTGTAGCCAGATACAGAAGCATCGAGAATAAGGATCTGATTAGCTATGCTTCCAACATGGAAGAATACAACGAACTCCTTAATAATCTTATTGCAACATCTTCTGCATTGTTTTCAAATTATCAGGAATATGTAAAATTCAATGACAGATATGGTGTAGGCAAAACAAATATGCTTTATTGCATACAGATGTACAATGACGGTAAGCTTGTTAGATTTACTAACATGGAAGTTATAAGCAGCAAGCACAAAGTTGATGAAATCACTGGTCTGTTCAAAAAACAGCTTAAATATCTGTATTTCAATCCTGATAAAATGACAATGGTCAGCAATACAGATATCAATGCACTTAAGATGCAGGGCATTATAAATAACTACAGCTATGCATTCAGTGATAATTCGAGAATATGGATCGGATTTGATAACATGTATACCGCCGATGACGGCTTTGCTCAGGGTAAGCGATATTATGATTCAAAATCCGCTAATTCGAACGGAATAACCCTGATAGTTGTTATCTGGATATCATTCTTTGCATACTTAAGCCTTTTTGTGTACCTGATAATCAAAGAAGGAAGAGTCTACGTTAAGAAGGACGAAGAAAATATCAATACTGAAGAAGTTAGACTGAAAAAGATTGACCATATGCCAATTGAGTTTCTTGCAGTATTGGCATTTGGAATAGTCCTTATGGATTGTATTATCGGTGCATATGTTATCAGATATAGCAAAAACCATGTATTTGATGGCATCTTTGTCTACGCAATGATCGTACTGGCAACGATCATTCTAAACTATACTTTCATGCCAATGGTTCTTTGCATAGTAAGAAAGATAAAAGCAAAGAATTTAATGGAGAACAGTTGTATAAAATGGCTGATAGCTTGCATAAGAAAAGGAACAATAGAAGCATACGATAACGGTCACGCCATAATAAGAACGTGGATTCCATATATAATTTTCTTGTTGATAAATCTAATTTGCATCATACTTTCACCGATTGGTCTTATTGTAGCAGCTATTTTCGATTTGCTCGTTGGCGTATATCTTTACAGAAACAATAAGGAAAGACAGGAGATTGTTAAGAGCATTAATATAATTAGCGAATCTGATATAAAACATCAGATGAACACGGAAAAAATGCACGGTGATAATCTTGAACTTGCAAATGCAGTTAACAATATCGGAAACGGAATCAGAAAAGCAGTAGAAACTTCAATGAAAGACGAGAAGATGAAGGCTGATCTGATAACGAATGTTTCGCACGATATAAAAACGCCACTTACGTCTATTATTAACTATGTAGACCTTTTAAAGCGTGAAAACATACCGGACGAAAAGATCAGCGGCTATATAGATATCCTTGATCAAAAAAGCCAGAGATTAAAACAACTCACTGATGATCTTGTTGAAGCGTCTAAGATAAGTTCCGGAAATATAGTTCTGAATTTTGAGCGTATTAACATAGTTGAACTGATAAATCAGTCAATTGGAGAATATGAGGACAAATTTGCGGATCATGGTTTAAAATGCAGATTCACACCGCCTTCAAATCAGATCTATATAAGTGTTGACAGCAAGAGCATGTTCAGAATAATCGATAATCTGTATAACAATATATACAAGTACGCTCTTCAGGGAACCAGAGTATATATTGATATTGAGCAATTTGGAGTTGAAGGAGCCCAGAGAGTACAGCTTTCTGTCAAGAATATTTCTGAAAACCAGCTCAATATGTCTGCTCAGGAGCTTGTAGAAAGATTCAAGCAGGGTGATGAATCAAGAAAGAGTGAAGGATCTGGTCTTGGTCTGTCAATAGCTAAAAGCCTAACTGAAGCCATGAACGGACAGTTTGATATATTCCTTGACGGAGATCTTTTCAAGGTAATACTTACTTTTCCCTGTATACCATGATTTGTCATATAAAAGGGATATATGATATAATATTTAACTATGATGGACAGGGAAAAAAGAAGAAACATCATAAAGAAAATTGTAAGATTCTGGCTCAAGCATGAACTTGCTATAGCTATTGGATTAGTAGCTATATTTATATGTACAGCAATTACCGTTTTGTATGTATGTTTTGCGGACAGAAAACAGATTACTGAAAGTGTTTCTTCACAGCAGGATTATTCAAATATCTTTGATACTGATGAATCCGGCCAGATAGTCAAAAATACCAGAAAAAACAGGACAGTCATAGCTACTACAAATTCTGGCGGAGAAGTAATAGAAGAAGAGTACAAGACTATCCTAGAATATAATGCAAATACCAAACCCGGCTACATGAACAACTGTATCTTTTTGGGAGATTCAAGAACAGTTGCGATGGTTAGTTACGGGTTTGTTTCTGATGAGAACGTTCTTGCCAAAGTAGGTATAAGTCATACAAGCGTATTATCATCCACCTTCATGCAAAACAGCGGAAAACAGTATACGATCGAATCATATCTAAAATCTCATAAAGCGCCAGTAATATACATCAATTATGGTGTAAATGGCATGAACGGTATTTCCGAAGAAAAATACGAAAAAGCATATAAGGAAGTAGTCGAAAAGATTATGGATCTTGCTCCGGAGAGTGAGATCGTTTTAATGGCTATTTGGCCTGTGGATGATAACGGCCCTTACAAGGGCAACGTCAAAAATGAATGGATAGATAAATATAATGAATTCCTTAAGACTTTGGCAGAATATGAAGGAATATTCTATCTTGATGTTGATTCAGTTTTAAAGGGAACTGACGGTCAGATCAAAGGCGAGTATGATGCAGGTGACGGCTTGCATTACAGAGCCTGCGCTTATACAACAATACTTGAATATGTTATTCATCATCCTGTTAAGGGAGTTTCTGATGACGGAGAGTTTATAGTTAAATACGTTAAGCCTACAGGTGATTTCAAAAAGATGATGAAGGAAACAACCACGCTTCCTGCTAATGTTCAGGTTGTTGAACCAGAAGAGTTAAATCAGGAACAGCAGCAACAGGAAGAACTGATAACTCCTTCACCAACTCCTGAAGCTGAAAAGACAAAAGAAGAGCCAGCTCCTCAACCAAAGCCGACACCTACACCAACTCCTGAACCGCCCCAACCAAGTCCTAATCCTGGACCCACACAGGAAGCACAGCCTACAAATGAGGTAAAGGAAACACCAGCAGTAACACCTGAGCCAGTTGTTACCGAAGAGCCGGAAGTGACTGAAGATGCACCCCTTTCACCATCACCAACAGTTGAAGTAACACCTACTCCTGATCCAGGACAGCAAGAGACGCCTGCACCTACCGAACAATCAAGTGAAAGTTCTGGGGAATAAAGAAACAAAGGATCCTAAAGATTTTTCTTAAGGAATATATTTGATATGCTCTTTAATTCATACATTTTCATATTTATATTTCTTCCGATCACTTTGTTAGGGTGGTACGGTTTAAACAGATTGCATGCTTACAAGATATCTCTTATATTTCTTGTAGGCATGTCTTTATGGTTCTACGGATATTTCAACCCAAGCTATCTTCTTATAATCATTTCCAGTATATTGATTAATTATCTTCTAAGCTTTTCATTTGAAAAGATAAATTCAAAGTCAGGAAAAGTCATATGGCTTTTGATTGGTCTTTCTTTTAATCTGGGAATTCTATTCTATTTCAAATACTTTGATTTCTTCATTGAAAACATAAATATGATATTTAAGAGTGATTTTACTCTTAAACATATATTGTTGCCGCTTGGAATCAGTTTTTTCACATTCCAGCAGATATCTTTTATTATTGACAGATTCAGAGGTAAAGCAAGACATTATGATCTGTTGAATTACTCTGCATTCGTTACATTCTTTCCTCAACTTGTTGCCGGACCGATCGTTCTTTATGATGAGGTAATGCCTCAGTTTGAAGATTTAAAAAAGAGAAAGTTTAATACTGAAAACTTCACAAAAGGTCTTGGGATGTTTTCAATCGGTCTTGGTAAGAAGGTTTTACTTGCTGACGTGCTTGCACATGTAGTTAACTATGGATTTGACAATGCAGTTTTTCTTGATTCGATTTCCACATTTATTGTTGGACTTTTCTATGCATTTGAACTGTACTTTGATTTCAGCGGATATAGTGACATGGCGATGGGTCTTGGGCTTATGTTCAATATATTCCTTCCTCAGAACTTTAGCTCACCTTATAAGGCATGCAGCATGAAACAGTTATGGCAGGGCTGGCATATTACACTTTCCCGTTTCTTTGTTCAATACGTTTATATACCGATGGGTGGAAGCAGAAAAGGTAAAGCGAGAGCTCTATTTAATGTTTTCTTTATCTTCATGTTAAGCGGATTGTGGCACGGAGCTGCCTGGACTTTTGTTGTGTGGGGTATCATACAGGGCCTTGCTCTTGTTTGGGATAATCTTTATCTGATCGGTGTTAAAGGACAGGGTGGAAAGCAGGAGCCTAAAATAGGGATTCCAAAACTCTTGGGTCAGTTTTTAACTTTCAATTTTTTCCTTGCAACACTTTTTGTATTCAGAGCCAATACTCTTAGTGATGCAGCACTCATGTTTAAGAATATCTTTTCATTTAAATACACAGGAAGCATATCAAGATTATTGCCATATATGGACCTCCCGGAGTTTTATTTGATCAAACAGATAATCTCGATGAAAGCGCCATCTGCTTTAAATGCCATGTATGGTTTTATAATGATCCTTTTACTATTTATATCAATATTCATCATAACAAGAAAGAATTCATTTCAATTACTGAATGAAACACAGACAAGAAAGAAGTATCTGTTTGCTGCGTTTGTTTTTTGCTGGTCAGTGATATCATTCTCTCAGGTCAGCACATTTATATATTTTAATTTCTGATTATGGATATTTCATTTAATAAGTTATTAAAGAATTTCATATTGACTGTAGTAGTAGTTTTACTTATCTGCATTGTTACTGTGATAGTGATTGATCCTTTTTTCCATTATCATAAACCTCTACCAGGACTCAAAGCAGTTCTTACAGATAAGGAGTATCAATGTATCGGAACTATTAAGAACTTTGATTATGATGCTCTGATAGTTGGTTCGTCCGTATGTGAGAATTACAATAATAACTGGTTTGATGAAAAGTTTGACTGTAAGAGCATAAAGGCAGTTAGAAGCTATGGTGCTACAGCGGATCTTTGCAATTTTATTGATGAAGCATACAAAGATCATGACCTTAAATATGTATTCTACAATATCGATCCAACATCTCTGGCTGCTAAACCATATCTTACATTTGAAGAGACCGGATGCCCCATGTATCTGTATGACAGTAATCCTTTAAATGATATAGAATATCTGCTCAACAAGGATGTGCTGATAGAAAAGATACCTTATATGATAACAAAGTCATTTATCGGTGATTATGATGAAGGTAATTCTTTTAACTGGGGACAGTGGAAGGAATTTCATGCTGATATGGTCACAGGACTATATATCCGTTCTCATTCTGTCAAGGAAATGAAGGATAAGGATTTCTACGAAGAAGAATGCAGTGCAAACATTGAGATGATTGAAACTATTGTAAGTAAACATCCCGAGACGAAATTTTACTTCTTTTATCCCCCTTATTCTTTCGTCTGGTGGGATGGGGTATATCGCGACGGAGATCTGAATGCTTACATAAATAACATGAAAAATTGTACTTCCTGTTTGAAAGCATACGAGAACGTCGAGTTTTACAATTTTATTACTGATGAAGAAGTGGTTACAGATCTGGATAATTACATGGATGTTCTTCATTTCTCACCTGATATAAATCAAAGGATCGTTGAAAAGCTAGGAAGTGATGAATATGTAATAGATTCTGATAATATTGCTGATATGGCTGACGATATGTATTCTTTTGCAATGAGAGTTCAGGATGAGCTTATTGTCCCTTATGTGGATATAATAAAGGTACAGCCAAGTGAAGATGAGGATTCTTGACTATTTACATTTAAATAGGTAAAATTCGTTTTGAGATTTTTATAAAAAGGAGCAACTAATGACTGATTTTAAAAAGATAGACAACTCAATACCTGTCGCACCGCTGGCTCTTGTTGTGCATGAATCGGCTGCTTCGCTTGGCCGTGATGTTGACAGGCTCATAGTCTCTAAGAGAAAAAGAGGCCGCGAACAGTTCGTTCAAAGTGATGTCATTGAAGGATATTTAAACAAGTCATTTCTTGTTGATATGAAATGTACCAGATTCGGTACGGGTGAAGGAAAAGCTGTATTTGATGAATCTGTCAGAGGTAAGGATGTTTTCATACTTATAGATATATGCAACAATTCACTGACATATAAGATGAACGGCTTCATCAATCACATGTCTCCGGATGATCTTTATCAAGATCTGAAAAGAATAATAGGAGCAATTGCTGGAAAAGCCAAACGAATAAATGTCATAATGCCATTTTTATACGAAGGAAGACAACATAAGAGAAACAGCAGAGAATCGCTTGACTGTGCTTTTATGCTTGATGAACTTTATAACATGGGGATTGACAATTTCATTACTTTTGATGCACATGATCCCAGAGTAGCCAATTCTATACCCTTAAGTGGATTTGACAATTATACGCCTCCATACCAGTTTATAAAGGCTCTGCTTGGAGCAGAAGATGATCTGATAATAGATAAAGACCATCTTGTTGTTATTTCTCCGGATGAAGGAGCTCTTGACAGAAGCGTATATTTTGCTAACGTACTCGGAGTCAATACCGGTATGTTCTATAAGAGAAGAGATTACAGCAAGATCGTAAATGGTAAGAATCCCATCGTAGCTCATGAATTCTTGGGTGATGATATTGATGGAAAAGATGTAATAGTTATGGATGATATGATAAGCTCCGGCGAAAGTATGCTCGATACTGCAAGACAGCTTAAGGAGATGAACGCCAAGAGAGTATTCATCTGTTGTACGTTTGGATTGTTCACCAATGGTCTGCGTCTCTTTGATGAAGCATATGAGAAGTGTTATTTTGATAAGGTTGTTACGACAAATCTTAACTATTTCCCTCAGGAGCTTAAGACAAAGCCTTATTATATTGAAGCGGATATGAGCGGATTCTTAGCAGATGTTGTTGATTTTATGAATCATGATGTCAGCATGAGCAATGTTCATACACCTGCTGATAAGATACATGATGTAATAAACAGATACAATCAGCGTCAGAATTATGATTTTGAAGATGCAGGAAAGAAAGATACCTGATGAACAAAACCAGACACATAGTCGCAGAAGTCTCTAGAGGCAGCATAGCTGAAGAACTTGAAATCGTTGCTGGTGATGAGATATTGACCATAAACGGTGAGGAAATCGAAGACATCTTCGACTATCAGTTTTTATGCGAAAATGAATATATAGAAGTCGGTGTCAGGAAAGAATCAGGAGAAGAATGGATCCTTGAGATTGACAAGGAAGAGGATGAGGATCTAGGTATAAAGTTTGAAAACGGGCTCATGGATGAGTATCACAGTTGTTCGAATAAATGTATCTTCTGTTTTATAGATCAAATGCCTCCGGGTATGAGAAAGACTCTGTATTTTAAGGACGATGATGCCAGATTGTCTTTTTTACAGGGAAACTATGTCACTCTTACAAACATGAGTGAAAATGATATAGAAAGAATAATCAAATACAATCTTTCTCCGATCAATATATCATTTCATACAACAAACCCTGAACTTAGATGTATGATGTTAAATAACAGATTTGCAGGCAAAGCTCTCGAAAAAGCCAAAAGGTTCTACGAAGCAGGGCTTGTAATGAACGGACAGATCGTTTTATGCAAAGGTGTTAATGATAAAGATGAACTTGAAAGAACAATAAGCGATCTTTATGGATATCTACCGTACCTTCAAAGTGTATCGATCGTTCCTGTTGGCGTTACAAAGTACAGAGACGGTCTATATAAGATGGATACATGGGAAAAGGAAGATGCTGAATATCTTATCGATCAGGTTGAGAAGTGGCAGAAGAAGGCATATGCACAATATGGCCTTCATTTTGTTCATGCAAGTGATGAATGGTATATAAATGCTAAAAGGCCCTTGCCGGAAGCAGAAAGATATGATGGTTATCTGCAGATTGCAAATGGCGTTGGTACCATGCGTTCTATGATCGATGAATTTGAGGAGGAGCTTGCCAATTACAGTGATTATAAAGAGAACGCTGAAAGAGTTACGGTTATCTGCGGAGAACTTCCTTACGAATACATAAAGATGATGGCAGATAGGCTGATGAATGATCATCCGCTTAAAGATATAAATGTTGTTCCGATTAAAAATCGATTTTTTGGCGAGAGTATAACTGTTACTGGACTTTTAACCGGTCAGGATATTGTATATGCGCTTAAGGATAAAGATTTAGGTAACAGGGTATTGTTATCTGAAAACATACTGAAAGCCGATGAGGAAATCTTCCTTGATGATATGACTCTTAATGAGTTTAAAGAAGTTTTACAAGTAAGAGTAAGTATTGTACAATCAAATGGATACGATTTTGTTGATTGTATTTTGGAAAGTTAAAAAATTATGAGTACCAGAAAAAGAAAGCCCATAGTTGCTGTTGTGGGCAGACCCAATGTAGGAAAATCGACCCTGTTTAATGCACTTGCGGGTGAAAGAATAGCAATTGTTCAGGATACACCCGGAATAACCAGAGACAGGATATATGCCGATATAAACTGGCTTGATATGCAGTTCACACTGATAGATACAGGCGGAATCGAACCTGAAAGTTCTGATGTCATCTTAAGTCAGATGAGAGATCAGGCTCAGATTGCAATGGATACAGCCGATGTCATTATTTTCATGACTGATGTAAAGCAGGGACTTGTTGATGATGACATGAAAGTTGCTGATATGTTAAGAAGATCCCATAAGCCAGTTGTTCTTGTGGTAAACAAAGTAGACAGCTTTGAAAAATTCATGAATGACACTTATGAATTCTACAATCTCGGTATTGGTGAACCTGTACCGATATCTGCCGCAAACAGATTGGGGCTCGGAGATATGCTCGATGAAGTCGCAAAACACTTTGACAAGAGCATGACAGAGGAGACAGATGACGATAGACCCAGAGTTGCCATAATCGGAAAACCGAATGTCGGTAAATCATCTCTGATCAATAAAATAATTGGTGAAAAAAGACTGATCGTTTCTGATATAGCAGGGACAACAAGAGATGCGATAGATACTCCCGTCAAGGCTAATGGTAAAGAATATGTCTTTATCGATACTGCGGGTTTAAGACGAAAGAAAAATGTAAAAGAAGATCTCGAAAAATATATGATAGTAAGGACAGTTTCAGCTGTTGAAAGAGCTGATGTCGTTGTTCTTCTGATCGATGCTGATGAAGGTGTTACAGAACAGGATGCTAAGATAGCAGGAATAGCTCATGAGCGAGGTAAAGGATTCATCATTGCGGTAAATAAATGGGATCTGATTGAAAAGGATAACAGCACCGTAAATGAATTCACAAAAAAAATACGCTCTACGCTTAGTTTCATGCCATACGCAGAGATCATGTTCATATCAGCGCTTACCGGTCAAAGGGTACCTAAACTTTTTGAAATGATCGATGCCGTGATCAATAACTGTTCACTCAGAGTTCAGACCGGTGTATTGAATGAAATTATTGCTGAAGCAACAGCAATGCAACAGCCTCCTTCTGACAAAGGTAAGAGACTTAAGATTTTCTATGCTACTCAGGCTGCTGTTAAGCCTCCAACATTTGTCATATTTGTTAATGACAAACAGCTGATGCATTTTTCATATACACGATATCTGGAAAATCAGATAAGAGATACCTTCGGATTTAGAGGTACACCTCTTAAATTTATTATAAGAGAGCGAAAAGAGGATTAGATAATTTATGTTTAGGGCAATATGTTTGATTGTCGGTTATGCATTTGGACTTATCCAGAGTGCCTATATATTCGGTAAACTTCACGGCGTCGATATTAGAACGGTCGGAAGTGGAAATGCCGGAAGCACAAATGCTCTCAGAGCATTCGGGACCAAAGCTGGATTTACAGTTTTATTCTGTGATGCATTTAAGACTATGGCCGCTATATGGATCATGAGACTTACATTGGGAAGGATGTATCCCGATATATTATCTCTGATCATATATTATACGGCTGTGGGTGTCATACTCGGTCATAACTTTCCTTTTTATTTGGGATTTAAAGGCGGCAAAGGAATGGCTGCGACTTTAGGTTTGATCCTTTCGCTTTCTCCTTTCTGGTTCTTTGTGACAATGTTTTCGCTTTTTGTTGTAATATTCCTAACGACTCACTATGTTTCACTGGGATGCATGTGCGCATATGTTCTTTTTGTGATCGAAACATTTGTCTTCGGAAGCAGGGGCATGCTTGGTGAAAATCTTACGCAGGCACAATTATTAGAGCTTTATATGATAGCTATATTTTTAATGTGTCTTGCGATATTCCAGCATAGAAAGAACGTTGTAAGACTTATTAAAGGCCAGGAAAGCAAGACATTCTTAAGTAAAAAAGGAAAAGAAAAATATAAAGCTGAAAAAGAGACAGCGGGGGTGTGACTATGGAAAAAATAGCAATAATCGGAGCCGGAAGCTGGGGCATTGCTCTTGCACAGTTACTTGCTCACAACAAACATGATGTAACAGTATGGTCAATTATCGAAGACGAGATCAAAATGCTAAAAGAGAAACACGAGCATATTGATAAACTCCCCGGAGTTAAACTTGATGATTCGATCAAATATACAACTGATCTTAAGGAAGCTATAGAGGGAAAGAGAGTTCTGGTACTCGCAGTACCCAGTCCTTTCACAAGAAGCACCGCTTCGAAAATGAAGGAATTTGTCAAAGAAGATCAGATAATCGTAAATGTTGCCAAAGGTATCGAAGAAGCAACTCTTATGACTCTTTCACAGGTAATAGAGGATGAGATCAAAAACGCTACAGTCTGCGTATTATCAGGTCCCAGTCATGCAGAAGAAGTGGGAAGAGGGCTTCCGACAACTGTAGTTGTAGGCGCAAAGAAAAAAGAAGATGCCCAGTTTTTGCAAAACATATTCATGAGTGAAGTTTTCAGGGTTTATATTAGCCCGGATATACTCGGTATCGAACTTGGAGCTGCATTAAAGAACGTTGTTGCACTAGCAGCCGGAATAGCAGATGGCCTTGGCTTTGGAGATAATACTAAGGCAGCTCTTATTACAAGAGGTATAACTGAGATTGCAAGACTAGGTATGGCTATGGGTGGTAAATTTGAGACATTCTGCGGCCTTACCGGTATCGGTGATCTTATAGTCACATGTGCGAGCATGCATTCAAGAAACAGAAGAGCAGGAATTCTGATCGGACAGGGAAAAACCTATGAAGAGGCCATGGATGAAGTTAAGATGGTTGTCGAAGGTGTGTATTCTGCAAAGGCAGCATTAAAACTGGCTCAGAAATATGATGTAAAACTTCCTATTATCGAGGAAGTTAACAAAGTCTTATTTGACGGTGTAAAAGCCAAAGATGCAATAGGAAATCTGATGTTAAGAGACAAAAAACTGGAACATCCGGACGTAGAATGGAGCTAATATGGAATTAAGTAATTCATTTAAAGGTACAGGAGAATATGTTGCGAGCGAACAGCTCCTTTCGGCAGTTAATGTAGCAATCACTTTACAAAAACCGTTACTTATTAAAGGAGAACCCGGAACAGGAAAGACAATGCTTGCACAGGCTGTTGCAAAATCTCTTGGTAAAAAGCTAATAATCTGGAATATAAAATCAACATCAAAAGCACAGGAAGGATTGTATATGTATGATACTATCCAGAGATTATATGATGGTCAGTTTGGTGAAGAAGGTGTTGATGATATAGCTAGATATATTAAGCTCGGAAAGCTTGGTGAAGCATTTGAGAGTGATGAACAGGTAATCCTTTTGATCGATGAGATCGATAAAGCTGATCTTGAATTTCCAAACGATCTGTTATGGGAGCTTGATCAGATGGAGTTTTATATCCATGAGACCAAGAGGACTGTAAAGGCAAAGCACAGACCTATAGTTATAATAACAAGTAATGCCGAAAAAGAACTTCCTGATGCATTCTTAAGAAGATGTATTTTCCATTATATAGATTTCCCTGAAGCTGATCTGATGGAAGAGATCGTAAGAGTTCATCTGCCGGATGTTGAGGAAAATCTTCTCAAACAGGCTTTTGAAGTCTTTTATGATATAAGGGCTATGAAGGATGTAAGAAAAAAACCTTCTACCTCAGAACTGATAGATTGGATAAATGTTTTACAGCTTGGCGGTATTAAAGCTGAAGAGATCAGAAAGAAGCTTCCTTTTGTAGGTGTAATTGTTAAAAAGGATGAGGATCTCGAGATTGTTAAACAAAAACTGGTATAAAGATGTTTACAAAGTTTTTCTATGACTTGCGTGATGCAGGGCTTAAAGTAACGTTCGCTGAGTTTCTTACTTTGCAGGAAGCTCTCGATAAGGGATTGGCAAACAATTCCGTTACTGATTTTTATTACCTGTGTCGCATGATATTAGTCAAAAGCGAAACTGAATACGATAAGTTTGACATGGTATTTGAGAACAACTTTAAAGGTGCTCATTATGAACCCGAAGTTGGTGCCAATATGTTGAAATGGCTTGATAAATCCGAGATGGAGGAATTCATAGCGGAAACTGAAAGGCAATGGCTCAATCAGATGGAAGATCTTCAGATCGATAAGGATGATGTTGAAGAGAAATTCAGAGCCAGACTCAAAGATCAGGACAGCGAACACAACGGCGGATCTCACTGGATAGGTACCATGGGCAAAACAAGCTTTGGTAATACCGGTGGAAACATCGGTGGAGTTCGTGTTGGCGGAAAGACAGGCTATCAGTCTGCATTTGCTGTTATCGGAGCAAAGAAATACAGAGATTTCAGAGACGACAGGATAATCGATAACAGGCAGTTTATGCAGGCTTTGAGAAAACTAAGGCAGTTTTCTACAAAACTTGATATTCCAAAAACTGAGTTAGATATTGATGGCACAATTGATAAGACATGCAATAATGGTGGAATGCTGCAGATCGTGATGGAAAAACCGAGAAAGAATTCGGTAAAGCTGTTGCTTCTTATGGACAGCGGCGGTACTATGATTCCTTATTCAAGTCTTATGAATGAGCTGTTTCAGTCAATAAATAAGTCGAATCACTATAAGGACGTTAAAGTCTATTATTTCCACAATTGTATTTATAGCAAGCTTTATAATACTCCGGAGTGTGAGAATGGCGACTGGATAGATACTGAATGGATGTTCAGAAATCTAGACAGCGATTATAAAGTTATAATTGTGGGCGATGCAGCCATGGCTCCGGAGGAACTATACAGTGATTCTGGCAACTACAGAGGACCAAACGGCGGACTTAGCGGATGGGACTGGCTGTTGCTGATGAAAAGACATTATAAAAAGATCGTATGGATGAATCCTAAGATGGCTATAGGACATGCACCGTGGAGAGAAGCGGAAACTGCAGTCAAGACACTTTTTCCTATGTACAGACTGACAGTGGACGGGCTTAACCAGGCCATGACTATGCTCATGACAGGAAAATGATACGTTCTTGTGAAAGGATATGATTTAAAATGGGAATTTTTGAAGAATTAAAAGCAAGAGGACTTCTTGCACAGCTTACAGATGAAGAAGGCATCAGAGAACTGATCAACAACGGAAAAGCTACTTTCTATATCGGATTTGATCCTACTGCAGACAGTCTTCATGTTGGTCATTTCATGGCTCTTTGCCTTATGAAGAGACTTCAGATGGCAGGCAATAAACCAATAGCATTACTTGGTGGCGGAACAGGCATGATAGGTGATCCTTCCGGAAAGACGGATATGAGAAAAATGCTCACTAAAGAAGATATAGATCACAATATCGAATGCTTTAAAAAGCAGATGAGCAGATTCATTGATTTTTCTGAAGGGAAAGCTATGCTTGTCAATAATGCGGACTGGCTCCTTGATCTTAATTACGTTGATGTCCTTCGTGAAGTCGGTCCTTACTTTTCAGTAACAAATATGCTTCGTGCTGAATGCTTCAAACAGCGTATGGACAGGGACGGAGGCTTAACATTTTTAGAGTTCAACTACATGATAATGCAGAGTTACGATTTCCTTGAGCTCTACAGAAGATATGGGTGCAACCTTCAGTTTGGTGGTGATGATCAGTGGAGTAACATGCTCGGTGGAAGAGAGCTTATCAGAAAGAAACTCGGTAAAAATGATGCTGAGGCAATGACCATTACACTTCTTCTTAATTCTGAAGGTAAAAAGATGGGGAAAACGGTCAGCGGCGCTGTATGGCTCGATGCAAATAAGACATCTCCGTTTGACTTTTATCAGTATTGGAGAAATGTAGCTGATTCAGATGTACTTAAATGCATCAGAATGCTAACATTCCTTCCTCTTGAACAGATCGATGAAATGGACAAATGGGAAGGCTCTCAGTTAAATCAGGCTAAAGAGATCCTTGCTTTCGAATTAACAAAGCTTGTACATGGTGAAGAGGAAGCTGTTAAGGCTCAGGAAAGTGCAAGAGCTTTGTTTTCAGGGGCTGGCACACTCGAAATGCCTACAGCTATAATAACAGAAGATATGTTAAGAGACGGAGTTATTGATATTCTCGGTATTCTTGCAAATTCAGGATTATGTGCATCAAGAAGCGAAGCAAGAAGAGCAGTCGAACAGGGCGGTGTAACCGTTGATGATGAAAAGATCACCGATATAAAGACATGTTACGATCCTGAAAAGCTTAGCGGTGACGGCATTGTTGTTCGTCGTGGTAAAAAAAGTTACAAGCGAGTTAAAATGTAATATATTTTACTGACTTAGTTAAATTTCTTAACAAATATTAAGGCAACTTAAGATTATGTTAATTCCATTTTATATTGCGAGAGTATATCATTAAGTCATGGAAGAAATTTTTTCTCCGCCCAGAATATTCAATAGTTATTCATCTTGCAATTAAAATCTTTAATAAATCGTCGGTTTAGCGTATTGGTTCCCTACCAGGTATCGAAAGATACAAAGTTCGCATAAGCCGACGATTTATTTTGCGCCAAAAAATAACTTGTATAAAAATGCGATTTCAGATATACTTATAAAGGTTTGCGTTTATTAACCAAGAAAGAAAGGGAGTTGTAAAATGAAAAGAAAAGTAGTAAGTACCTTAGCTGTTCTTTTATGTTTTTGCATGTTGGGGGCATGCGGTAAAGAAGAAGCTACGGTAGAATATGTACAGCCCGAGATAGAAACAATCCCGACTGTCGAAGAAACAAAGGACGAAGAACCTGTAGAAGAAGAGCATGTTAGAAAAGAGGATGAACTTCCTGCAGGTATGTATTTTTCAGAGTTGACTCATCTTCCTATTGATGAATCACTCAAGGATCAGAGACCCATAGCTGCTATGGTCGATAATGAGAAGACTGCTCTGGATCATTTTGGAGTTAATGATGGAGATATTGTTTACGAGATCATGAACTCTACACAGAATGACCGTATAACACGTCTCATGGTAATCATGAAAGACTGGGGCAAGATCGAACAGCTCGGTTCGATAAGATCTACAAGACCCACAAACATTTTATTAGCTGCAGAATACAATGCAGTACTTTGCCATGACGGAGGTCCTTTCTATATCGATGCATACTTCTCTAAGGAAGTATTCAAGGATCATTTCTCAGGAATCTTCTCAAGAGTAGACAATGGTAAAGCAAGAGAGTTTACTGAGTATATTATGCCTGGTGATCTTGACAAGGCATTTAAGAACTCTAAGTTCTCTACAACATATACAGAATATTATCCTGGTGAGCACTTCAAGTTTGCACCCAAAGCAGATCCTATAACATTTGAAGGTGAAGAAAACGCGAAGTCATGCACATTTATCGATCTTCCGTTTAAGCACAACGGATCAGAGCTCAAGTACAATGAATCTGACAAGAAATACTATTATTCTGAGTACGGTGCTCCTCACAAGGATGGAAAGACAGGTGAGGTTCTCTGCTTTGATAATGTAATCATCCAGAGATGTACATTCTCACAGCTTGATGATCACGGTTATCTGATCTATAATGTAATCGATTCCGGAAAGGAAGGCTTCTACTGCACTAATGGTAAATGTGTTCCGATCACTTGGGCCAAGGGCGGTGAGGATAACTCGATTACAAGATTCTATGACATGAACGGTGAAGAAATCGAGATCAACACAGGTAAGACATACATAACACTTATCCCGAGCGACAGCTGGGATCAGCTGGTTATAAACTAAGATTAAAGAGGCAACTGCAATATGCGGTTGCCTTTTTTTATGGTAAAATGAACATGTCGGTAAGAGAGGTATGACATGGAAAATAATAAGATCAAAAAAATTTATATAGCTGTATCCGTTGTTTTATCAATAATCATCATATGGCTGATTGCAGGCATGTTAAAGAGTAATGATCATTCAGATAATGATTCGCTTAAGGATGTTATAAACAATCAGTCAGATAAGAAGCTTTTTGATGATGCCCCTGTTGTCGAGGAGATAGTGACCGTCAATACTGAAGTGATACAGGACGGCCTTAAAGAGATGGGTACTCTAATAACACAAGAATATTACTTCACTCAGGTAGAAGAATACAAGAGTACAGAAAGAGTCTGGATCTTTGATTCAAAAGCATCTTTTATATTCAGCTATGACGGAGTTGTAACGGCAGGAATAGATTGCAATAACATTGAGATTTCAAAAGATGATGAAGCAAAACTCATTACTGTTAAAATACCTGAAGCTGAAATAATCGGCGTTGACATCGATCATGACAGTTTCAAGATCTATGAAGAAAAAGAAGGTCTCTGGAATAAACTTGACATGACAAAGTATAATAATTCGATCATAGAATTCGAAAATGCAGCCAAGACCAAAGCTCTAAATAAAGGTATAATCAGTAAAGCTGACGAAAGCGCTAAAAATCTTATAGAATCATTTATCAATTCGTTGATAGAAGATAAAGAGTATTCAATCGAATTTGTAAGCAAATAAAGGTAATCCAATATGAAGATATATAAATCCATACCAATAATCCTGGCACTCATACTTATCGCGCTGATATCCATTGCTAAGATCGCTCCCATAGCCACTAACATGGATACTCATTCGCATACGATATCTCAGATTGATGAAGAGATTGCAAGCGTTATGAAGCTTGCCGCCGGTGCAACTGCTGCATCAGCGGCCATATCATTACTCCCAGATGACCAGTGTACTCCTATAGCTGAACAGTTTGCTGAGCTCGGCACTTATTTTGTCGTAGTCTTAAGTGCACTTTATCTTGAAAAATATCTCGTTACGATAATTGGATATGTTTCATTTTTGGGTATGATCCCTCTTGCCTGTATCATAGGAGGTATCGGATATTTTGCTCAAAGTCAAAAAATGAAAATACTGTCCTTAAAATTTGTAATATTTGCTTTAGCACTTGAATGCGTTATTCCTGTCAGCGTAAGAACATCTGAACTTATATATAATAACTACTGCGATACCATAGAACAAACTGTAGATAGTGCAAATGAACTAAGTATTGTTGATGAAGATCAAAGTAGTGTCGAGCGCTTCCTATCCTGGATTGAAAATGCTGCAGGGACTATTGTTGAGTATGTCACTGGTCTTCTCAGTAGGTTCATAGAAGCGATAGCAGTTATGATCGTTACATCATGTCTGATTCCGATACTCGTAATAGTATTCTTTATATTTTTGATGAAGATACTGTTTAATGTTGATGTATCAACATCTGATTTAAGAAGACTTATACCCGGTAAGCATCTATAGACAATGTTTTAAAAACACCGTATTTTTGATATACTAACCTAAAATAACAATTTAGGAGGATAATGTATGAACCCAATTTATGAAAAACTGCAGAAATGTCTTGAAAGTGTTAGAGCAAAAACAGACTTTGTTCCCAAAGTAGCAATTGTACTTGGATCAGGTCTTGGTGATTATGCTAACGATATAAAAGTTGAATGCGAGATCGACTATCATGATATTGAAGGATTTCCGGTATCAACCGTACCGGGACATGCCGGAAAATTTATCTTCGGTTATGTAGGAGAAGTTCCTGTAGTGTGCATGAAGGGGAGAGTGCATTATTATGAAGGATATCCTATAAGCGACGTTGTTCTGCCAACAAGACTTATGAAGCTTATGGGTGCTCAGATCCTCTTTTTGACAAACGCATCAGGAGGGCTTAATACTACATTCTGTGCGGGCGACTTTATGATGTTAACTGATCATATCGCATGCTTTGCACCCAATCCTCTTATCGGTGCTAATATAGACGAACTTGGAACCCGTTTCCCTGATATGAGTCATGTATATGATAAAGATTTAAGAGATATAATCGAATCTACTGCAAAGGAAAACAACATAAAGCTTCAAAAAGGTGTTTATGCTCAGCTTACAGGTCCTTCGTTTGAGTCTCCTGCAGAAATAAGGATGTTAAGGACACTTGGTGTGGATGCGGTCGGAATGTCTACAGTTGTCGAGGCAATCGCAGCTAATCATATGGGCATGAAGATTTGCTGCATTTCGTGTGTCTGCAATCTTGCGGCAGGTATGACAGATAACCCTCTCACGCATGAAGAGGTACAGGCTGCTGCAAATGAAGCTGCTCCGAAATTTAAGAAGCTTTTAACTGAATCTGTAAAAAAATTTGATAAAGTACTGTAATAATGGGGAGAGATTAATGAATATTAGATTTTATAATGCCAGAATACTTACCATGGTCGATGGAGAGGATATATTTGAAGGCGAACTCTGGGTAAAAGGTAATAAGATCGCTTATATCGGTGAAGCAAAAGAAGAATCAGAATCATGGGATGAGGAGATCGACTGTAAAAAGAATCTTTTAATGCCCGGCTTTAAAAATGTACATACACACAGCGGTATGACAGCGTTCAGATCACTTGCTGATGATCTTAACCTTCAGGACTGGTTAAACAACATGATCTTCCCAAGAGAAGCGGTAATGACTGGCGAGGATGTTTACTGGCTTACAAAACTAGCAATCCTTGAATACCTCACAACAGGTGTTACACTGATCGCTGATATGTATCTTACACCCGATACTATTCTTGATGCGTGTGACGAAATGGGAATGAGATGCGAGATGGTTTCAGGTCTCAACAAATTTGGACCGACTGTTGAGGTTATGGAGCACAGATACAACGACTTAAACGGAAAATCTGACTTGGTTGGATTCAAGATGGGTGTTCACGCAGAGTATACGTGCGATAAAACACTGCTTAAAGAGGTTTCAGAACTCATCCATCACTATAAAGCGCCTTTATATGTACATATGTCAGAGACCAAAACAGAAGTCGATGAATGCAGGATAAGATACAGTATGAGTCCCGTGGCCTTTTTTGACAGTTTAGGTCTGTGGGATTTTGGCGGATGTATCTATCACGGTGTTTGGTGTGATGATCATGATATGGAGATACTTAAAAAGAGAGGAGTATCTGTTGTTTCAAATCCGGGAAGTAACACTAAGCTTGCTAGCGGTATCGCTCCTATTTCAAAATATCTTGAAAAAGGCATACTGGTAAGTCTTGGAACAGATGGGCCAAGCTCTAACAACTGTCTTGATATGTTCAGAGAGATGTTTTTGGTTACCGGACTGGCCAAACTTAAAGAAATGGATCCCAAGGCTGTTGCTGCTGATGAAGTCTTAAAGATGGCATGTGTAAACGGTGCTTTAAGTCTTGATCATAAGGATTGTTCTGATCTTAGTGTCGGTAAGCTTGCAGACATTATAATGATCGATCTTATGCAGCCCAATATGCAGCCAATACTTAATATTCCTAAGAATATCGTATACAGCGGATCAAAGAGCAATATCAAGATGACAATGATAGACGGAAAGATCCTATATATGGACGGCAAGTTCTTACAGGCTGACGCAGAACAGATTTATGAGAAATGTGCTGAAATAACCGAAAGATTAAAAGATATTTGATCAGAGAACATGACGCAGGTAATCATCATAACTGTAATCTTATTGCTGATATTTTTCGGTGCAGGTTACAGGAAGGAACAACTTGATAAGAAAGCATACGAAGAAAAACTAAAAAATTATTATGGCAAGATTAATACAAGAAAGCTTTCTTCAGAAGAATTAAAGAGCATAAAAGGTTTTACTAACTATCATTTTCATGAAGATATGATAGATGATATAACCTGGAATGACCTTGATATGAATCTGATATATTCTAAGATGAATTATTGCAATTCATCAGCTGGAGACGAATTCCTTTATTATACTTTAAGAAGTCCGCATACTAAGCTTTACGACTGGTCAGATTTCGAATGCAAGGTCAATCGACTTATAGAGGATCCTGAATATAGAACAAAGCTTCAAGTCTGTCTTCACAACATCGGCAGAAGCAAAAACTATAGTATATACAGCTATATTGATAAGCTAGATGAAGCAACAAGAACTTCAACATTAATGACAATGGCAGGAGTTATAATGTATATTCCTGCGATCGTGATATGCTTTTTCAATCTTTTTATCGGTATTGCTCTGATATTTGTCTTCGCCGTTTACAACATGGCAACATACTTTAAGCAAAAGAGCAGAATAGAGCCGTATATTGTTTGTTTTGAGTATGCATTCAGGGTATTGAAAAATTGTGATAATATCATTCAGGTTATAAAAGACGGACCAGATATATTGAAAGGCGAAATGACCGACCTGGTCAGTATATCAAACCGATTCAAATCATTTAAAAGGTTTTCCTCACTTGTGATCGGGAATCTGGGTAACAGTCCTTTGGGAGTGATACTTGATTATATCAAGATGTTAACGCATCTTGATCTGATGAAGTTTAACACTATGCTTGATCAGATTAAACTACACCAAGAGGACATTGATAAGATACTTACGATAATAGGAACTATTGACTGCTATATATCAATAGGTGAATACAGAGTATCAACATCTCAGTTTAGCATTCCAAAACTGGATGATTCATATAAGGCTTTGAAGATAGAAGACGGATATCATCCATTATTAACCGATGCCGTTCCAAACAGTATAAATGCTGATAAGTGTGTACTTTTGACCGGTTCAAATGCTTCTGGCAAATCTACATTCTTAAAGATGATCGCGGTTAATGCGTTGCTTTCACAGACTATCCACACGAGTCTTTCCAAAGAATATGCTGCTCCCTATTTCAATATCTATTCCTCACTAAGTCTGAAAGACAGTATCGTAACCGGTGAAAGCTATTACATGGTCGAGATAAAGGCTTTAAAGAGGATAATGGATGCATCTGAAAACAAAGCACATGTTCTCGGATTTGTGGATGAAGTGTTAAGAGGGACAAACACAACGGAAAGAATTGCTGCAAGCAGTGCCATATTACGTAATCTCTCCGATAAGGGTGTGCTTGTTTTTGCGGCTACACATGATCTTGAGTTAACCTCTATCCTTGATGATATCTATGATAATTATCATTTCGAAGAGGAAATGAAAGATAATGATGTGATATTTCCTTATAAACTGTCCAAAGGAAAAGCTACAAGCAGAAATGCGATAAAGCTGCTTGATATTCTGGGATATGATAAGGATATTATTAGTAAAGCCAATGAACTCGTTAAAAACATGGAGGAAAGCCGATAATGAACGTAACATTATACAGTGATGGTTCATCTAGAGGTAATCCCGGACCGGGCGGCTACGGAACGATACTAGAATATATCGATCCGAAAGGTAATCTCCATACGCGTGAATACTCTGAAGGGTTTGCAGAAACTACAAACAACAGGATGGAACTGTTAGGAGTCATTACCGGGCTTGAAGCACTCACCAAGCCATGTAAAGTTGAAGTTATAACCGATTCGAAGTATGTTGCCGATGCTTTCAATCAGCACTGGGTTGAAGGTTGGATAAAAAAAGACTGGAGAAGAGGAAAAAAAGACGAGGTAAAAAACATCGATCTCTGGCTTAGATTATTAAAGGCGATGAACCCTCATCAGGTAAGCTTCACTTGGGTCAAGGGGCATGCAGGACATCCTCAGAATGAAAGATGCGACAAGCTTGCTACTTCAGCTGCAGATGCTATCGTTGAAGAAAATACGCCAAGTTGAAAAATATGAAATGAGATGTTATTATATATAACATCTTGAACAAGGAGATTCATTATGAATAATCTTATATTGTTTACTAACGCATTTTTATCATATTTAATTCTTTTTCTTGTATTTGCAACACTTATTGTTATCGCGGTTTTTGCCGGTATAAGAGTAAGAAAGAACAAAAACAAAAAAGAAGAGATAGAAAAGAGCGCAGCAAACCTTGAGGCCGCTGCAGTCAGCAAAGAAAACATTGCATAGTTTAAAAGACGTTCAATACGAACGTCTTTTTTAGAATAATCGTGAGGATATCATGGCAAAAGGTATTAATCAAAAGCTAAAACTTCTATATATTGTTAAGATTCTCGAAAAAAAGACAGATGAAGATCATCCCATGAGCACAAAGCAGCTGATAGATGAACTTGCCAAATACGAGATAGGTGCCGAGAGAAAGAGCATTTATGATGACATAGCTCAGCTCATCGAATTCGGATACGATATAGTTACCAATAAATCCAAGAAAGACGGTGGGTATTATATGGCAAGCAGACAATTCGAGCTTTCGGAAATGAAACTGCTTGTAGATAGCATACAGGCATCTAAGTTCATTACAGTTAAAAAGAGTCGTGAACTCATCGCAAAACTTGAAGATATTGTATCTGAGTTTGATGAGGCACAGTTAAAACGTGACATTTTTGTGCAGAACAGAGTTAAGACTGATAATGAGAGCATTTATTATGTCGTAAATGATATTTACGCTGCAATGCAGAACAATAAACAGATATCTTTCAAATACCTTGACTGGACTCCTCAAAAAGAAAAAGTAGCAAGGCACGATGGGCAGTTGTATTTTGTCAGTCCTTTTGCTCTTACCTTTAAAGATGAAAACTATTATATGATCGCCTATGATTCAAGCTCGCAGAAGATAAAGCATTACAGGGTAGATAAGATAAAAGGAGTTAGTCTGCTTAATGAATCCAGAAAGGGAAATGATCTCTTTGAGAAATTTGATGTTGCCAGCTATGCTAACAGATCCTTCGGAATGTATGGAGGAGAAGTAAAAACTGTTACTCTGCGTGTACAAAAAGAATCTATCGGCATAGTGATCGACAGATTTGGTACTGACATAAATATAAGAGAAGAAAAAGGAGATTGTCTTGTGCGGACTCCAGTCGCCATATCAAATCAGTTCTTTGGATGGATAACCTCTTTAGGCGGTGCAGTACTCATCGATTCACCTAAGGATGTAAAAGATTCTTATTTGACATTTTTAAAGGAGATTTTAGATAAACAGAATAAATAAAAAGTGATCTTATCTGAAAGAGGTGACAAAAATCACCTCTTTTTTTTGTTCATTATGTCAATTCAAATCCGTTGACACAATATATGGGATTATTTTATAATGTGATACAAGATATAGACAGCCAGACAAAGATGTCAACTACATGATGTACTTTGTTAGGCTTGATTTGCGTTTTTTGTAAGGAGAATGAGATGAGTGTAGTGGTGGAATCTGTTAAAGAATTGGATGATAACTATTACGGCGAGAAATATATGCCGAAACGACATGTCGTTGTTATCAAGAAAGACGGAAGCTATGAAGAGTTTAATGTTCAGAAGGTAGTTAATGCAGTAGGAAAGAGTGCCTACAGAGCGTTGACAAAGTTTTCCGAGGAGGAAAAAGGACAGATATGCCAGTATGTCTGTGATAAGGTAGATGAACTCGAGGCTGATGAGATTCCGATCCCCGTAATGCATAACATCGTTGAGAGTGCTTTGGAGCAGGTTAAGCCTATAGTTGCTAAGTCATACAGAGACTATCGTAACTATAAGCAGGATTTTGTGCGCATGCTTGATGACGTATATAAAAAGAGTCAGTCGATCATGTATGTGGGAGACAAGGAAAACTCCAACACAGACTCCGCTTTGGTATCTACCAAGCGTTCGCTCATATTCAATCAGTTAAACAAGGAACTGTATCAGAAGTTCTTCCTTACAACCGAGGAAATACAGGCTTGTCGTGACGGATACATATACGTTCACGATATGAGTGCAAGAAGAGATACCATGAACTGCTGTCTCTTTGACGTTGAAAACGTTTTAAAGGGCGGTTTTGAAATGGGTAACATATGGTACAACGAGCCCAAGACAGTTGATACCGCTTTTGATGTAATAGGCGATATAGTTTTAAGTGCTGCAAGCCAGCAGTACGGAGGATTTACCGTTCCTAGTGTAGATAACATCCTTGAGCCCTATGCCGAGAAATCGTATAAGAAATACACAGATAAGTATATGAAACTCGGAATCGATAAGGAGACCGCTGAAGCTGAAGCATATGCTGATGTTGTTCGTGATATGGAGCAGGGTTTCCAGGGCTGGGAATATAAATTCAATACAGTAGCAAGTTCAAGAGGAGATTATCCGTTCATTACTGTAACAGCCGGTACAGGAACCGGAAGATTTGCAAAGCTTGCTACAATCTGTATGTTAAATGTCCGCAGACGCGGACAGGGCAAGAAGGAATGCAAGAAGCCTGTTCTTTTCCCCAAGATCGTATTCCTTTATGATGAGAAACTTCATGGCCCGGGATGTGAGCTCGAAGATGTATTTGAAGCGGGTGTTAAATGTTCAGCCAAAACCATGTATCCTGATTGGCTCTCGCTTACAGGAAAAGGATATATAGCTTCAATGTATAAAAGATATGGAAAGATCATCTCACCTATGGGCTGCAGAGCTTTCCTTTCTCCCTGGTATGAGCGTGGCGGCATGCATCCTGCTGATGATGACGATGTGCCTGTATTTGTAGGCAGGTTCAATATCGGTGCGGTATCATTGCATCTACCCATGATACTTGCTAAAGCTAGACACGAGAGTAAAGATTTCTATGAAGTACTTGATTATTATCTGAATCTGATCAGACAGCTGCATATAAGAACATATGCATATCTTGGCGAGATGCGTGCGAGCACAAATCCTCTTGCTTATTGTGAAGGTGGTTTCCTTGGCGGACATCTCAAGCTGACAGATAAGATCAAGCCATTGCTCAAAGCAGCAACTGCAAGCTTCGGTATTACTGCATTTAATGAGCTTCAGATGCTCTATAACGGAAAATCTCTGGTAGAAGACGGTCAGTTCGCACTTGAAGTCCTTGATCATATAAACAAGAAAGTAAATGAATTCAAGGAAGAAGACGGACATCTGTATGCTATATACGGAACGCCTGCAGAGAATCTATGCGGTCTTCAGGTTCAGCAGTTCAGAAAGAAATACGGTATCATCGAAGGCGTATCGGACAGAGAATATGTTTCAAACAGTTTCCACTGTCATGTTTCTGAAGATATCACTCCTATCGAGAAGCAGGATACCGAATACCGTTTCTGGGAGATGTGTAACGGCGGTAAGATACAGTATGTAAAATATCCGATCGATTATAATATCGAAGCTGTTAAAACACTCATAAGAAGAGCGATGGAAATGGGCTTCTACGAAGGTGTAAACCTTTCGCTTGCTTACTGTGATGACTGCGGTCATCAGGAGCTTGAAATGGATGTATGCCCTAAGTGCGGAAGCAGAAATCTTACTAAGATAGACCGTATGAACGGATATCTTTCATATTCACGTGTTCATGGTGACACAAGACTTAATGATGCTAAGATGGCAGAAATCGCAGAAAGGAAGTCTATGTAACCATGAGATATCACAATATTACCAAGGACGATATGCTTAACGGCGACGGACTTCGTGTTGTTCTGTGGGTAGCCGGCTGCTCACATTGCTGTAAGGGATGTCAGAATCCGATCACCTGGGATCCCGACGGTGGACTGCTGTTTGATGAAGCTGCTAAGCAGGAGATTTTTGATCAGCTTGATCGATCATATATATCTGGAATAACATTTTCCGGCGGAGATCCGCTTCACAGCGCTAACAGACTTGATGTTCGCGCTCTTGCCGAAGAGATTAAAGAAAAATATCCGAATAAGACCATATGGCTTTACACAGGTTATAAGTGGGAAGAGATATGGCATTATCCGATGATGAAGAATATTGATGTTCTTGTTGACGGCGAATATGTCGAAGAACAGAGGGATACTAAGCTTCTTTGGAAAGGAAGTTCAAATCAGCGTGTAATAGATGTACAGGCCACACTTCAAAAATCAGACAAGCTTATACCAGTTCTTCATTGCGGAGATTATAGCTAGTTATAAGGGGAGGTAGACAATTGAAAGGCATCGCTAAGTTTTTCAAAGTCAGCTTTGATGAATTTATGGTAGGTATTAATGATATCAAACCAAATATTTCTGAAGATGAAGCAAAGGAAATGTATGAAGATATCAAATTACCGAAAAGAGCAACAAAGGGAAGTGCAGGCTACGATTTCTTTGCACCGTTTTCATTTAATCTTAAACCGGGAGAAACGATAAAGATTCCCACTGGTATAAGAGCAAAGATGGATAGTGAATGGGTATTATGTCTTTACCCTCGAAGCGGTCTGGGATTTAAATACAGGCTCCAATTAAACAATACAGTCGGTATAATAGATAGTGATTACTTCTATTCAGACAATGAAGGTCATATATTTGCAAAGATAACCAATGATTCAAATGAAGGTAAAGAACTTGCGGTAGATAAGGGAGCTGGTTTCATACAGGGAATCTTCATGGAGTTCGGTACAACCGTAGACGATGATGTTACCGATGAACGTAACGGCGGATTCGGAAGCACCGGAGCTTAATATCTCAAAGAGAAGCAGATTGAGTTCTGCTTCTTTTTGTGTGCTTTGACGATTTATATAAATGATGATATTATATTTAGGATTTGCTGCAAGATAAAAACAAAGGGATTGTATATGTCAGATTACATTATTATGACAGATTCATCTGCTGATCTGCCTAAAAGTTTTCTAAAAGAGCACAATGTACCGTGTATCTCACTTAAATACACAATAGACGGCGTCGTATATGACAACGATGATGAAGAAGCTGCATCAACTTTCTACCAGAAGATCAGAAACAAGAGCATGCCTACCACATCACAGGTAAATCCGCAAGAAGCTAAACAGGGCATGTTGGAAGCTGTTAAGATATGCAAAGATATCCTTTTAATCGCATTTTCATCCGGGCTAAGCGGTACATGCAACAGCTTTATGATCGCTGCTCAGGAGATAATGGATGAGATGCAAGATGTGCACATTCAGGTCATTGATTCACTTTCTGCATCTGTCGGCCAGGGACTCTTGGTATACAAGGCTGTATGTATGAAAGAAGAAGGTGCCACAAAAGAAGAAGTTGCACAATGGGTAGAAAAGTATAAATATAATACTGTTCATTCATTTACTGTAGATGATCTTGATCACCTCTACAGAGGTGGAAGACTTTCAAAGACAGCGGCAGTTGTAGGAAGTATGATCAATCTAAAACCCGTCCTTCATGTTGATGATGAAGGAAAACTTGTAAATATGTTCAATGTTCGTGGCAGAAAGAAATCTCTTAATGCATTGGTTGATTTCATGGAAAAGAGCATGGGATCATATAAAGATCAAAACGACATAGTCTTCATAAGTCATGGTGATAATGAAGAAGATGCCAAATATGTCGCAGATGAAGTGAAGAAACGCTTCGGAATAGATAAATTCATGATTAATCAGATCGGACCGACAATCGGCAGTCATACAGGTCCGGATGTTATAGCCTTAGTTTATTTAGGTGATCAAAGATAGGAGAGTCAGATGAAGATTAGAACAAGATACGCACCAAGCCCTACCGGAAAGATGCATGTTGGCAATCTACGTTCCGCATTATACGAATTCTTGATTGCAAAACATGAAGGCGGCCAGTTTATGCTCAGGATCGAAGATACCGATCAAGAGAGATTTGTTGAAGGTGCAACCGAGATCATATACAGAACTCTTGAAAAGACAGGTTTACATCATGATGAAGGTCCTGACAAGGACGGCGGTTATGGCCCTTATGTCCAGAGTGAAAGGATGAAGACCGGTATATATTTAAAATATGCCAAGGAACTCATCGACAAGGGAGAAGCATATTACTGCTTTTGTGATAAGGAAAGGCTTGCATCATTAAAAACCGAAGTTGTTGAAGGCAAAGAGATTACGGTTTATGACAAGCACTGTCTTTCTTTGTCAAAAGAAGAGATTCAAAAGAACCTTGAAGAAGGAAAACCCTATGTTATCAGACAGAATATTCCCAATGAGGGTTCAACAACTTTCCACGATGAACTTTATGGTGACATCACAGTCGAGAATTCAGAACTTGATGACATGATCTTAATAAAAACTGACGGTTATCCTACGTATAACTTCGCTAATGTTGTTGATGATCATACAATGAATATTACTCATGTTGTCAGAGGTAATGAGTATCTTTCATCTTCGCCTAAATATCAAAGACTTTATGACGCTTTTGGATGGAAGAGCCCTGTATATGTACATCTTCCTCTTATCACAGATGAAAATCACAAGAAACTTTCAAAAAGAAGCGGTCACTCATCTTTTGAAGATCTTATAGAACAAGGTTTTGTGACTGAAGCTGTTGTCAACTATATAGCTTTATTGGGATGGAGTCCCGAAGATAACAGGGAGATATTTACACTCGATGAACTTATTAAAGAGTTTGATTATCACAGGATAAGCAAATCACCTGCCGTATTCGATATCGTAAAGCTTCGCTGGATGAATGGTGAATATATCAAGGCGATGGATTTTGATACATACTACGAAATGGCTAAACCCTATATCGATGAAGCTGTTAAGTCAGATGTAGACAAGAAAAAGCTTGCCGAATGGGTAAAGACAAGGATCGAAGTTTTTCCTGATATAAAGGAACTTATAGATTTTGTTGATGAGCTTCCTAATTATGATATCGAGATGTATACGCATAAGAAGATGAAGACAAATGCTGAAAGTTCACTTTCGGTACTCAAAGATATCCTGCCGATTCTCGAAAAACAGGATGATTTCAGTAATGATGCTTTGTATTCAACGTTGTTAAAGTATGTTGAAGAGAAGAATTTTAAGAACGGATATGTTCTATGGCCTGTCCGTACAGCTGTTTCAGGAAAGCAGATGACACCCGCGGGTGCTACTGAATTAATGGAGCTTTTTGGCAAAGACGAAACCCTTAGAAGGATTAAATCAGGCATTGTAAAGCTTGAACAGGCATAATTATTTATCAAAATATGCAAAATACTATGAGACCGGATTGTCCGGTCTCTTTTTGTAAGTAGTATTCATGTTGAAAAATGTCTAAATATTCGGTAAAATTATTAAAGGTATGTAATTCTTTTGAAAAAGATATTTTAAGGAGCAGATATGATAGAAAACAACACCCCGGACGAGGAAATGAAAGTTGAGCTTAACCTTGATGACGGTTCCACAGTTATGTGTGAAGTTATCACAATACTTGAAGTTAACGGTAAGGAGTATATAGCCCTTCTTCCTGAAGGTCAGGATGATGCAGAAGACCAGGATGTATGGTTTTATGCTTATTCTGAAAACCTGGATGATCCGAATGAAGAACCCGAGCTTTCATATATTGAAGATGACGCTGAATATGACGCCGTTTGTGAGGCTTTTGACGAATTTCTTGATGAATGCGAGTTTGACAACGAGGATTGATGAATAACGAACTAAAGATATCATACGGCAAGCCATATCCGCTTGGTGCAACATATCTTGGCAATAATCAGGTTAATTTTGCCGTTGTAGTCAGCACCGACGAGCAATGCGGTATTATTCTGTATGATAAAATGACAAAATCAGAGGAGAGATTATCCTTCTGCTGTTCAAACAAAGTGGGCAATATACGATGCATGAAAGTATCCGGTATAGATCCCGACAGGTTTGATTACAATTATTATATAGGTGAAGAGATCATCCATGATTCTTATGCAAAGATAATTCTTGGCAACGAAAACTGGGGTAAATTACCTTCAAATCTGCGTGCTGGGATTTATCATGATGATTATGACTGGGAAAAAGATAAGAATCCGTTGATCGCTTTTAACGATTCAGTGATTTATGCGCTTCATGTCAGAGGATTTACCAAGCATAAGAGCAGTATGGTAAATAACCCCGGAACATTTTCAGGTATTATCGAAAAGATCCCGTATATAAAAGATCTCGGTGTTACGGCTCTGGAACTTATGCCTGTGTATAACTTTGTTGAGCTTGAACCTCCGAGTACAGATAAAGGCGAGTTTTCTCTTGGTGCATATGAACCAGTTGAGCCCAAGCTTAACTACTGGGGATATAAGGACAGTTTTTATTTTGCGCCCAAATCATCCTACAGCCCGAAAAATACTAATGCTTCACAGGCATTTAAAGATATGGTTAAAGCCTTGCATAAGCAAAGTCTTGAAGTCATACTTCAGTTTTTCTTCCCCGAGACTGTCAAGCAGGGCTATATAATCGAAGTATTAAAATACTGGATGCAGGAGTATCATGTTGACGGATTTCATCTTATGGGAAGCAAGTTGCCCTTGGCTCTGCTAGGAACTGAACCTATGCTTGCAAATACAAAGATCATTTGTGAGCAGTTTCCGCTTGATGAAATTTATGAGCATAACGATGAACCGGCATATAAGAATCTTGCCGTTTGCAAAGATACATATATGTATGATATGCGCCGACTCCTGAAGTCAGATGAGGGCATGGTGTTGCGTGCGCTTGAATACATTAAGAATGTCCCTGTTAAGATCGGTGATGTTCATTACATTACTCACTGCAATACATTCACCCTGATGGATCTTGTTAGTTACGACAGGAAGCATAATGAATCCAATGGTGAGAATAATCATGACGGTGCTCCCTATAACGGATCATGGAACTGCGGATATGAAGGCCCTACTACTAGGATCGCGGTAAAGAAGCTTCGTCACAAGCAGATAAAGAATGCCATCCTTTTAAACATGATGAGCAAGACAACTCCTCTCATAGTTGCTGGTGATGAATTCGGTAACAGCCAAAACGGAAATAATAATCCTTATTGCCATGACAGTACAGTAACATGGCTAAACTGGAACAATTTAAGCAAGAACAGCGATATTTATGATTTCATGAAGGATGCTATCGCTTTCAGACTATCACATAAGATCCTCACAGTGCCAAGTTCTTACAGAATGACTGATTATATTCAGTGCGGATATCCTGACTTGAGTTTTCATTGCAGTGATCTTTGGAGAGTAGATACTGACATTCTCAGCAGGCAGTTTGCAATGTTATATTGCGGCAAATATGTGGAGGATGATGAATTTATTTATATCGCCGTTAATCTGCACTGGACATGTCATGATTTTGCAATACCAAAACTTCCTAAAGGATATAAATGGAAGATGGTAGCGAACACAAGCGGTTTAGATGATACAAAATTAACCGAGAACGAACATGCTCAGATATCAGTCAAGGAAAGAAGCATTGTTATAATGCTTGGCAGCAAGAATAAAAAATGAGTGCATTACAACATTTTAAGACAGTAAACAGGCACAGAAAACTCGTCAGACAGGGATGCTTTGCCGTAGGTCTATATAAGCAGGGCCTTTTACATGATATGAGCAAGTATTCTCCATCCGAGTTTCTGGTAGGTGCTAAATACTATCAGGGAACTAGAAGTCCAAATAATGCCGAAAGAGAAAGTATCGGATATTCATCTGCATGGTTGCACCATAAAGGCCGCAATAAGCATCATTATGAATATTGGATCGATTATTCGATACATAATGCGCCTCCTGGAATGCATGGCATGATGCCTGCTCCGATGCCGATAAAATATATCATTGAGATGCTTATGGACAGGGTTGCTGCATGCAAGGTATATAATGGAGATGCGTATACTACCAGTTCTCCTATGGAGTACTATAATAAAGGACTGGATCCGGCTCCTATGCATCCTAAAACAAGAGCGTTTCTAGAACTCTTCTTAAGAATGCTAGAAGTGTGGGGCGAAGAAGACACACATGCTTTTATAAAAGAGAATATTCTATCAAGAGCAAAAAAATTTGATGATAAGGATAATCTGCAGTTCTGTCTGGATTTCTGTGAACGGGGTCAGAAAAGACTTAACAAAGACGCTCTGCAGCATAAAGGATATTTAAAGTAAAGTAGAGTTATCAGATCGTATAATGGAGGCTTAAAGTGTATATCGGAAGGGGTAGCAGCAGAAGCGTAGTTACAGCTATAGTCGTGGTATGTTCCATTTTGTGTGTTGGATTTATGCTGTTTGCAAATGCATTTTTAGGATTTTATCTTGGAATATGCAATACTCGTTTTGTTGAAAAGAATTGTACCAACGAAGGAGTGGCAACAAAGCTGGGATTGACTTCGAATGATATGCATGAAGTGATCGATCAATGGATGACTTCATTAAAGAAAGGGAATGAACCTTCGGCAAATGTCATAAAGGATGGCGAAGATATCGAATTTTTCTCATCTGAAGATAAAGAGATCATAACTCAGGCAGCTAAAAGATTCATACTTTTAAGAAGGCTTTCATATACATTTATCGGAATAGCGATAGCTCTGTTTTTGATCGTTTTACTTGAAGGAAGAGCGATCATACTGAGAAATACGATTGCAATCACATGGGGCATACTCCTGTTTTGCGGTGCTGCTGTCATGATATTTGTTCAGATGAATCCGGCAAAATTCAGAGAAGGATTCTTTACAGATGTCATCATGAGAGGAAAAGCTCTAGAAGGATGGCGGGCAGAGATAATCAATCATGCGATGATCAAGAACGGATTTGTCATGGAAGTATGCCTGTTTTTGATCGTACAGCTTTTATTTCTGGTAGTTGTTAACGGTTTTACCGGTAGTAAGAAAGATAAGAAAAGAAGAAGGTAGCGGGTGATATTATGTCAGATAAATATGTAGCATATGTTTCAACATATACACAGGGAGATAATTACGGCATCCATATTTATGATGTTGATCTTGATGAAGGCAGATTTGTGCTTAAAGATAAGGTCAAGATATCAAACTCATCGTATGTGACAATTACTCACAACTCAAAATATCTATATTCCATCACGGATTTTGGCGTAGAAGCATACAAGATAGAGCCTGATGGAGGTCTTACTATTCTTGGTAACAGCGGGATCAACGGTATGAGAGGTTGCTATCTTTCAACTGATTATGAAGATAAATTTTTATTTGTTGCAGGATATCACGACGGAAAGATAACTGTCCTCAAACTTAAGGAAGACGGAAATATTGAGGGGATTTGTGACGAGATCTTCCATAAAGGATGGGGTAATGTAGCTGAAAGGAATTTCAGGCCTCATGTAAGCTGCGTCAAAATGACCAGAGACAACAAATATCTTTGTGCTGCCGATCTGGGTATGGATTACATAGATGTATATACCGTAAACAAAACAACTGGTAAGTTAAAGCTCATCGATATAATCCATTCAGAACAGAATTCCGCTCCGAGACATATAAAATTTTCAAAAGACGGACATCACATGTATGTTGTACATGAATTGAATAACAAGATAGATGTTTATGAATATCTTGATAAAGGAAATGATCCTGCATTTGACAAGATCCAGACAATATCTACAGTTAATGATTATTTTGCAAAAGGATCGGCTGCAAGTGCACTGAGTATTTCAAAAGACGGCCAATACATGGTTAGTTCAAATGCCGGTGATAACAGCGTTGTCATATTCTCCATGGATCAGCATACTGGCGAGATGAGCAAAGTATTATGCCTTCCAATTAGCGGAGATTATCCCAAAGACGCCTGTCTTTTCCCTGATAACAGACATCTTGTAAGTCTTAATCATGAATCAAATACGATGACATTTTTTACAGTCGATCTTGAAAAAGGACTTTTGATGATGAATCAAAAAGAGATTAAGGTTCAAAAGCCAAACTGCATTATATTTCATAAACTCGGTCAGGAATAATGAACACGGACAAGAGAAAAGAACTGATAAACAGATGCAGGAAATTTGCAGCTAAGGGCGAGTTTTGCCTTACTCTTGCAACAGTCTATATTTTCTGTGTAATCGTTATATCAAATATCTACAGTCATTTTAAAAAGTTAATAATCGGGGGTATAGCCGCATTATGTGCGGCTATTGTATTGATAGCAGGATATCGGTATTTTGATCAGAAATATAAAAATACGGTGATTAAAAGCGATATCTCAACTTCTGTTGTAAACGATGCAATACCTGATAATTCTCAAAATGCAAATTATGCAATTGAGATACCTGAGACGGATAAGGATACGGCGGAAGAAATCGTTGATGAAATACCCGCTGATGAAGATATCATTAAAGAGGATATAAACGGCATAGATATCCTTGTCAGCAAACTAAGACCGATCCCTGAAGACAGGATATTTATCCTTGAATATGTCGTACCCGGCAAAAGATGTGATCAGCGAGCAGTACAGCCCATGAAGGATATGCTCGAAGCTGCAGAAAATGAAGAAATAAAGCTGATCATCAGCTCAGCATACAGGGATAATAGAAGACAGGAAGAATTATTCGACCAGAAGATAAAGAAATATATGAATTACGGATATTCTTATCTGGAAGCATACAAAAAAGCTGCAAACGAACTTTCAATCCCTGGAACAAGCGAGCACGAGATAGGTCTCGGCTTTGACATAATGAGTGAAGATCATCAAAAACTGGATGAAGCTTTCGGTGAGACTGAGGCAGGAATATGGCTAGCCAATAACAGCTATAAATACGGATTTATACTTCGTTATCCAAAAGGAAAGGAAGAGATAACAGGAATCCAATATGAACCATGGCATTTCAGGTATGTTGGTGTTGATGTTGCCACATCTATATATAATCAGAGATCCACACTTGAGGAATACTGGAAAGGACGTTAATGGCAGAATATAAATTATTGACATGCGACGGCAGTGCAAAAAGAGCCGAGTATCATACTGTTCACGGGACGATACAGACCCCGGTATTCATGAATGTGGGAACGGCCGCTGCGATAAAAGGCGCACTTTCAACAGAGGATCTGGAACGTATAGGATGCCAGGTGGAACTGTCAAACACTTATCACCTTCATGTACGTCCCGGTGACGAAATAGTAAAAAAACTTGGCGGAATACATAAATTCATGAACTGGAACAGACCGGTCCTTACTGATTCCGGTGGTTTTCAGGTCTTTTCACTTGCAGGTTTAAGAAAGATCAAAGAAGAAGGTGTTACATTCAATTCACATATTGACGGCAGAAAGATCTTCATGGGCCCTGAAGAGAGTATGCAGATACAGTCAAATCTCGGGTCCACTATAGCTATGGCTTTTGATGAATGCGCTCCAGCTCTGGCAGATAAAAAATATGTAATAAACAGTGTGGATCGAACGACAAGATGGCTTGAACGCTGCAAGAAAAAGATGGATGAACTTAATAGCCTTGAAGATACAGTCAATAAAGAACAATTATTATTTGGTATCAATCAGGGTGCGATATATTCTGACATAAGAAAAGAGCATGCAAAAAAGATCGCTGATATGAATCTTGACGGATATGCGATCGGGGGACTTGCAGTCGGTGAGACTCATGAGCAGATGTATGAGATCATAGAGACTGTCGTACCGTATCTGCCTAAAGATAAACCTACATACCTTATGGGTGTAGGAACTCCTGCAAACATCCTTGAAGCCGTAGAGCGCGGTATCGATTTCTTTGATTGCGTTTATCCGAGCAGGAACGGCCGTCATGGCCATGTTTATACAAACTTCGGGAAACTCAATCTTTTTAATCAGCAATACGAGCTTGATGACAGACCGATTCAAGAGGGATGCCAATGCCCTACATGTAAAAGATATTCAAGAGCATATATAAGGCATCTTTTAAAAGCAAAGGAGATGTTGGGAATGAGACTTTGCGTCCTTCATAATCTCTACTTTTATAATACCATGATGAGCGAGATTAGGGATGCGATAGAAAGGCATGAGTTTGCCGAATATAAGAGAAACAAACTGGACGGTTTATCTCAAGGATGCTAGAGCATAGATGAAAAATATTTACTTGTATATTTAATAAAACTACTGTAATATATTTTGGTGTATATTATACGAATATATGAGTTTCCAGGAGGGATTATATGAACGGATTATTATTATCAACAGATGCTGCAGCTGCTGCTGGAAGTGCAACTGGTAGCGGTATCATTGTAGTGCTTTATATACTGATTTTCGGCGTATTCATTTATTTCATGCTTATAAAGCCTCAGAAGAAAGAGCAGAAGAGAGTTGCTGCCATGTATCAAGACATGGAGATAGGTGATACGGTCGTAACAACCAGCGGTTTTTACGGAGTGCTGATCGATATTACAGATGATTCAGTCATCGTTGAATTCGGAAGCAATAAAAACTGTCGTATACCGATGGAAAAGTCAGCTATCAAGCAGATAGAAAAGGCAAATGCCGAAGAATGATCAGAATTAAGACCACTGCTTGATGCGGTGGTCTTTTAATACTAAACCCAAAGGAGAATTCTTATGAATATGGATATAGCTGTCATTCGCGGTGACGGAATCGGCCCTGAAATTGTTAATGAAGCGATCAAGGTGCTGGATGCTGTGTGTAAGAAGTACGGACATAGCATAAATTACGAACACATTCTCATGGGAGGTTGTTCTATTGATGCAACAGGGGAGCCCCTTACTGATGAAGCAGTAAAGATTGCCAAATCAAAAGGTGCTGTTTTACTTGGTTCAATAGGAGGAAACACCCAGACATCGCCCTGGTATAAGCTCCCGCCTAACCTAAGACCTGAAGCCGGACTTCTTAAGATAAGAAAAGAACTCGGATTATTTGCTAATCTGCGTCCTGCTTATCTGTATCCTGAGTTAAAAGATGCTTGTCCTTTAAAAGAGGATGTCGCTTTAAAAGGCTTTGACATGATGATGATGCGTGAACTGACAGGCGGTCTTTATTTTGGTGAAAGATATACAAAAGAAATAGACGGCGTAATGACTGCAGTTGATACGCTTACTTATAACGAGAATGAGATAAGAAGGATCGCGATCAAGGGCTTTGATATTGCAATGAAACGTCGCAAGAAAGTAACCCTTGTCGACAAGGCCAATGTTCTTGATTCATCACGACTCTGGAGAAAAGTTGTTGATGAAGTTGCAAAAGACTATCCTGAGGTTGAATATGGAGTAATGCTTGTCGATAATTGTGCTATGCAGTTGGTTAAGGATCCCGCTCAGTTTGATGTAGTCCTTACAGAGAACATGTTTGGTGATATTCTTTCTGATGAAGCTTCAATGATAACCGGTTCTATCGGAATGCTTCCGTCGGCATCTTTGAATGAAACCAAATTCGGACTTTATGAGCCTTCAGGAGGTTCAGCTCCGGATATAGCAGGT
The DNA here is from genome assembly GCA_016290615.1 of Lachnospiraceae bacterium. GTDB lineage: Bacteria > Bacillota > Clostridia > Lachnospirales > Lachnospiraceae > Colinaster. The sequence goes on from JAEEUS010000002.1 coordinate 111,328, forward strand.
AAGAATATCGCAAATCCGCTCGCAACGATCTTAAGCGCAGCAATGATGTTAAGATATACATTTGATCTTGATAAAGAGGCAGATGCCATCGAAAAAGCAGTTAAGGCAGTACTTGAGGAAGGCTACAGAACAATCGATATAGCAAAGCCAGGCGAACCCCAGGTAAAATGTGACGAAATGGGTAGTCTTGTTGCCCAAAGAGTTTAAATATCTCTTAATCATTTATCAGGAATAAAAATCAGGGTTTGATATTTACTATGAATGAGATGAAAAATGATAGTGAGATAAAAGGAGAAGATGGTGCAGCTATTGTCTTTGGAGTTATAAATCTTGTGCTGGTTGCATTGTTTTTCCTGATAAAGAAATTGTTTTTGGGAGCCTCAGTCGCTTTATTCTTTCTGTTTGGTTTTTACGCAGTTTTTCTTGCGATAAAAAATGGGATAAAAGAAAAGAATATGAAATGTCTTGGTATGGGAATACTGGGATTGATCTTGCATTTAGCAGCAATAGTTCTAATGGTTCTAACGATAATCAGTATATTTGCAGTTTAAATAATACAAAGGAGTTTACTATTATGCAGAGTGATAACATGAAATGCGGTCTTCAGCAGGCACCGGCCCGTTCCCTTTTAAACGCGCTAGGTTATACGGCTGAAGAAATAAAAAAGCCTATGGTCGGAATCGTATGTTCATACAACGAGATAGTTCCCGGTCATATGAATCTTGATAAGATTGCGGAGGCTGTAAAGCTTGGCGTAGCAGAAGCCGGAGGTACACCTGTAATGTTCCCTGCTATCGCAGTATGCGATGGAATAGCAATGGGACACATAGGAATGAAGTACAGTCTTGTTACAAGAGATCTTATTGCGGATTCGACTGAAGCAATGGCAATTGCTCATCAGTTTGATGCACTTGTCATGATCCCTAACTGTGATAAAAACGTACCCGGTCTATTGATGGCAGCTGCGAGAGTAAATGTTCCTACTGTATTCGTATCAGGTGGACCCATGCTTGCAGGTCATATCCATGGAAGAAAGAGAAGCCTTTCGTCAATGTTTGAAGCAGTCGGAGAACGTACAGCCGGCAAGATAGATGATGCAGAAGTTTTAGAATTTGAAGAGAAGGTTTGTCCTACATGCGGATCTTGTTCTGGTATGTATACAGCTAACTCTATGAACTGTCTTACAGAGGTTTTAGGAATGGGTCTTCCTGGAAACGGAACTATCCCTGCAGTATATTCAGAAAGACTGCGTCTTGCAAAGAAAGCAGGATATGCTGTTATGGATATGCTCAATAAGAACATCCGTCCCCGTGATATCATCACAAAGGATGCGATCCTCAACGCACTTACAGTAGATATGGCACTTGGCTGCTCAACCAACTCTATGCTTCATCTTCCTGCTATAGCGCATGAGATCGGATTTGATTTTGATATATCATTCGCTAATCCTATAAGCGAGAAGACACCAAATCTCTGCCACCTTGCACCTGCAGGTCCCACTTACATGGAAGACCTTAATGAGGCTGGCGGTGTATATGCAGTAATAAAAGAGCTTTGCGATCTCGGACTTATCAATGAAAACTGTATGACCGTAACAGGCAAAACTATCGGTGAAGCAGTTAAAAATGCCGTAAACAGAGATCCTGAGGTTATAAGACCAACTGACAATCCGTATTCAAAGACAGGCGGACTAGCAGTGCTTAAGGGCAACCTCGCTCCCGATGGTTCTGTTGTAAAAAGATCTGCAGTTGTTCCCGAGATGCTTAAGCACGAAGGACCTGCAAGAGTATTTGATTCAGAAGAAGACGCTATTTCTGCTATTTTAGGCGGAAAGATCGTTGAAGGCGATGTAGTTGTTATTCGTTACGAAGGTCCTAAAGGCGGCCCCGGTATGAGAGAAATGCTTAATCCTACCTCTGCGATCGCAGGTATGGGACTTGGAAGCACTGTTGCACTTATAACAGACGGAAGATTTTCAGGTGCAAGCCGTGGTGCATCAATAGGTCATGTTTCTCCCGAAGCAGCCGTAGGCGGTCCGATCGCTTTGGTTGAAGAAGGGGATATCATCGAAATAGACATTAACAACTATTCAATAAATCTTAAGGTATCAGATGAAGAGCTTTCAAAGAGAAGAGCAGCTTGGACTCCTCGTGAACCCAAAGTAAATACTGGTTATCTGGCAAGATATGCTTCAATGGTTACAAGCGGGAACAGAGGCGCGATACTCGAAATACCGGGATCAAACAAATAAAAGAAGAAGAGGAAAAAAGATGCAGTTATCAGGTTCAGAAATCGTAATAGAGTGTTTAAAAGAACAGGGTGTCGATACCGTATTCGGTTATCCTGGCGGTACCATATTAAATATATATGACGCCTTATACAAGCACCCCGAGATAAATCATGTGCTTACCAGCCATGAGCAGGGAGCCGCACATGCAGCTGACGGTTATGCAAGAAGTACCGGCAAAGTTGGAGTATGTATGGCTACAAGCGGCCCGGGAGCAACAAATCTTGTAACAGGTATAGCAACAGCCTTCATGGACTCTGTTCCTTTAGTAGCAATTACTGCAAATGTTAATCTTCCCTTGCTTGGAAAAGATACATTCCAGGAAGTTGATATCGCAGGCGTAGTTATGCCTATAACCAAGCACAGCTTTATCGTTAAGGATGTCAAGATACTTGCAAAGACTATAAGAAAAGCTTTTGATATTGCAAGAAGCGGCCGTCCAGGTCCTGTACTTGTTGATATCACCAAAGATGTAACTGCTGCTATGTGTGATTTCAAGCCAGAAAAGCCAAAGTCTGCTGATAAGCTAAAAAAATATACCGAAGCAGATATAGCAAAGGCTGTTGAACTCATCAAGAAAGCAAAGAAACCCTTCATTTATGTAGGCGGCGGTGCAATCCTTTCAGGTGCTACCAAAGAGGTCGCTAAATTTGCAGAAATGATCGATGCCCCTGTTTGCGATACACTTATGGGCAAAGGAGCATTTGATTCATATTCTGACAGATATACGGGAATGATCGGAATGCACGGCACAAAGGCAAGCAATTTCGGTGTTACGGAATGTGATTTGCTTATTGCGCTTGGTGCAAGATTTTCTGATCGTGTTACAGGCAATGCAAAGAAATTTGCTAAAAATGCAAAGATCCTTCAGTTTGATATAGACGCTGCCGAGATCGATAAAAACATAAAGACAACAGCAAGTGTTGTCGGTGATCTCAAAGAAAGTCTTACCGATGTTCTTTCAAAGCTTGAGAAGGCAGATCACAAGGAATGGATGGAACACATCAAAGAATTAAAGGAGAAGTATCCTCTCGAATATCATAAAGATGTTCTTACGTGTCCTTATATCATAGAACAGATAGATAAGGCCACAAAAGGCAAGGCTATCATATCAACTGATGTAGGACAGCATCAGATGTGGGCTGCGCAGTTCTATCATTACACAAATCCCCGTACATTCTTATCAAGTGGTGGATTGGGAACTATGGGTTATGGCCTTGGTGCATGTATCGGTGCAAAAGTAGGAAATCCTGACAAGATATGTGTCAATATTGCTGGTGACGGTTGTTTCCGTATGAATCTTAATGAACTTGCAACAGCCAGCAGATACAACATACCTATAATCCAGGTCGTAATAAACAATCATGTTCTTGGAATGGTAAGACAGTGGCAGACTCTTTTCTATGACAAGAGATACTCAAATACTGTCCTTGAGGATAAGGTTGACTTCTGCAAGGTTGCTGAGGGATTAGGCTGCGAAGCGATTCTTGTAACAAAGAAGGAAGAAGTTCTTCCGGCAATTGAGAAAGCTATCAAGCTTAAGAAGCCTGTTGTTCTCAACTGCATCATCGAAAAGGATGAGAGTGTATTCCCTATGGTACCTGCAGGTGCTCCGATCTCTGATGCATTTGATGAGAAGGATTTAAAAGCTAAGAAAAACTGACATTGATGAAGAAGAACAAGAAACTGATCATCTTCATATTGATTGCAATAATAATGCTGGGCTTAATGTATTTAGGCCCGGCATATTATTATGCACATAATTATACAGATCAGAAATGTTATCTTTTCGGCACTTACATCAACGGAATCTATTGTACGGGACTGAGTGTTGATGAAGTCTATGAACTTATCCCTAAAGACTACAAGCCAAATAATACCGTAATGGTAATTAAAGACAGATCGTATATAGCTGATATGACAAAGATTGGATATGAATCCGATTATCGCACGCCTCTTTTGCAGATCTTAAATAACCAGAATCCCTATTTATGGTTTAAACAGATTGGAAAAGAAAACAGAGATCTGACCATAGAACCAGTTATCTCTGTAAGTGAAGACGGCTATAATTCCTTTTTTGATTCGCTCGATCTTAAGGAGGATAAGCCCACTCAAAACGATGTTTACATTGAGCTTACAGATAACGGCTACGAACTGATAGATGGCAAAAAGCCAATTCTTAATGCTGATAAAGTTAAGTCATATTTACTGGAGTCAATAAAAAACGGCACTGAGAGTATAAATATTGACGATACCTTTTATGAAACTCAGGAATACAGCATTGCTGAAAAAAATCTGATAGGCTATTTCGAAGAACTTGAATCACATCAGAGAAGACTCGTCACTTATGTTTTTGGTAAAGAAACCAAGAAGATATCAAAGCGCGAATGGGCAGAACTGATGAATACAGGTGATGAAATTGTAACGAGAATAAATCCCGATATGAAAGGGCGGGAGAATATCAGCTATACTATTGACGAGGATAAAGCTGCTGATTTTATGGGTGAATTCCTGGATGAGTACAACACCTACAACAACAGATATTTCAAAGGACATAACGGCGCCCTCGTTCATGTTACGAAAGGAAATTACGGAAATAAACTTGATATTCAGAGAGAAAAAAACTGGTTTAGAGAATTTGTAAACAGCGGCCTTGATTACGCTACACGGACACCTGTTTACCTCATCGAAGCCAAATATCGAGAAAAGAATGATTTTGGCGATACTTTCATAGAAGTCAGTCTTGATGAACAGTATATGTGGTATTACGTAGATGGTGAAATATATGTAGAAACTCCTATAACAAGTGGCAGCTATGCACACGGTGGAACAGATCCCAGAGTGGTTTATGTATATACTAAGATACCCAACAAATGGCTTACAGGACCAACATGGCACAGTTTTGTAAAGTATTGGGTTGCTATTCAGGGTGCTATTGGAATTCATGACGCATCATGGAGAAGCGTGTACGGAGGAGATGAATATAAGTACAACGGTTCACACGGTTGTATCAATACTCCTGCTGAAGCTATGAAGGAAATATACGATAAAGTCGAGATCGGTACCCCTGTTATTGTATATTCGATAGAAAAGAATGGTGTTAAAGAGGAATGATTGTAATAATTGCGCCTTGACGATACGAATTTATGATTGTAAAATAATGCAAGTGTGAATTCTACATGAATCGCAACTTATAAATGATTTTCATAGGAGGAAAAAAAAGTGGCAAGAGTATATAACTTTTCCGCAGGTCCCGCAGTTTTACCTGAAGAAGTATTAAAAGAAGCTGCAGAAGAAATGATGGATTACAGGGGAAGCGGCATGTCCGTTATGGAGATGAGCCACCGTTCCAAAGTTTATGACAATATAATCAAAGAGGCTGAAGCAGATTTAAGAGAGTTAATGAATATCCCTGATAATTATAAGGTTTTATTCCTTCAGGGCGGTGCAAGCCAGTTCTTTGCTGAAGTTCCCATGAACATGATGAAAAACAAAAAAGCAGGTTACATCGTAACTGGTCAGTGGGCTAAGAAAGCATATCAGGAAGCTAAGATTTATGGTGAAGCAGTTGAACTTGCTTCAAGCGCTGACAAGACATTCTCTTATATTCCAGATTGTTCAGATCTTCCTATCACAGACGATATGGATTATGTTTACATCTGCGAAAACAATACCATTTATGGCACAAAGTTCAAGACACTTCCCAATACAAAGGGCAAAGATCTTGTATCCGATGTATCTTCATGCTTTTTATCAGAGCCTGTTGATGTTTCAAAATATGCAGTAATTTACGGCGGTGTTCAGAAAAATGTCGGCCCTGCCGGCTGTGTTATAGCAATTATCAGAGAAGATCTCATTACAGATGATGTTCTGCCTGGAACACCTACCATGCTTAAATGGAAGACTCAGGCTGATGCCGATTCTCTTTACAATACACCCCCTTGCTACACAATCTATATCTGTGGCAAGGTATTCAAGTGGCTCAAGAAGATGGGCGGACTTGAAAAGATGAAAGAGCTTAATGAGCAGAAAGCTAAGATTCTTTACGATTTCCTTGACAGCAGTGAACTGTTTAAAGGAACAGTTGCTAAAGAAGACCGTTCACTTATGAATGTTCCTTTCGTAACTGGAAACGAAGAGCTTGATGCTAAATTCGTTGCTGAAGCAAAGGCTGCTGGATTCGAGAACCTCAAAGGCCACAGAAGCGTTGGCGGTATGAGAGCATCAATCTACAACGCTATGCCTATCGAAGGCGTAAAAGCTCTTGTTGAGTTCATGAAGAAGTTTGAAGCAGAGAATAAATAAGGAGTACGAAATGTTTAAGTATAATTGCCTTAATCCGATCGCTGCCATCGGACTTGAGAATTTTGACAGCAACTATGAAAAAACAGATGACGTAAATGAAGCAGAAGGTATTCTTGTACGTTCAGCAAGCATGCATGAGATGGAACTTTCCGATAAGCTTCTTTGTGTAGCTAGAGCAGGTGCAGGTGTTAACAACATTCCTCTTGATAAATGTGCCGAAAAAGGTATTGTTGTATTCAATACACCCGGTGCAAATGCAAACGGTGTTAAGGAACTTGTTTTTGCAGGTATGCTCCTTGCAAGCCGTGATATCACAGGCGGTATTGAGTGGGTAAAGAACAATGCAGGCGATGCCGAGATCGGAAAAGCTGCGGAAAAGGCTAAAAAGGCTTTCGCGGGAACTGAGATCCAGGGTAAGAAACTTGGTATCATAGGACTTGGCGCAATAGGTATAAAGGTTGCTAATGCTGCTACAAATCTTGGTATGACAGTCCTTGGTTATGATCCTTACCTTTCTGTAGATCAGGCTTGGAACCTTAGTCGTGCGGTAAAGCACGTTGTTAATGTAGATGACATTTATGCTGAATGTGATTACATTACAATACATGTTCCGCTTCTTGACAGCACAAAAGGCATGATCAACAAAGAAGCCATTGAAAAGATGAAGGATGGAGTTATAATCCTTAACTTCGCACGTGATCTTCTTTGCAATGAAGCTGATGTCATCGAAGGCATCAAGGCAGGAAAGGTTCGCAAATATGTATCAGACTTCCCGAATGCTACAACAGCCGGTCAGGAAGGATGTATTGTAATACCTCATCTTGGAGCTTCTACAGAGGAATCAGAAGATAACTGTGCTGTAATGGCAGTAAAAGAGCTTAGAGATTACCTTGAGAACGGTAATATTATCAACTCTGTTAACTACCCCAGATGCGACATGGGTATATGCACAAAAGCCGGAAGAGTTGCAGTATTCCACAAGAATATCGCTAACATGATTGCTAGCTTCACAAAGGTATTCGGCGACAACAAGATAAATATATCTGATATGACAAACAAGTCTAAAGGCGATTTCGCATACACAATGCTTGATATCGAGAGTCCTGCTACTGATGAGATCATCAATGCGCTTAAATCTATTGATGGTGTATACAGAGTTAGAGTAGTTAAATAATTCAAAAGATTAAATATTGTCTTTCAAAGCCATTCTTTTCATAAAGGATGGCTTTTTTGATTATAATAGATTTTTATTTCTTGATATGATAAAAGTAATACTAAAATACTTTTCTGTTTTGGAGAGCATATTTTTGTTTACTCGATTACAAATTAACTCAGTTATGATATAATTAGACTTGTTTTTTGGAGGTATAAATATGACAGCAGAAGATATCGAATTTTTAAATACCATTCAGGATTATGCAGATAAAGTAATGCCTGATATCGATCCTCAGAAAGTACAGATTTCCGAGCAGCTTCAGAAATTGAGACCCATAATTCAGGAACTCGCAATGAAGCATAAGATGTCTGTCGAGGATACATTTATTAAATATATGGATCTTGCAACCGAAAGAGCAGTTTCATATGAGAATAAGATGAACAGTGATTTTGATGGCGCCTTTGCGCAGCCAAAGATGCCAAATTATTAAGAATGGGAGTTTATTATGGCAAACATTAAACCTTTTAGAGCATACAGACCTGCAAAGGGACTTGAAGATAAGATTGCAGCTCTTCCCTATGATGTTTACAACAGGTCAGAAGCTAAGATTGTTGTTGACAATAATCGCCTCAGCTTTCTTGCAATTGACAGAGCTGAAACACAGTTTTCCGATGATGTATCAACTTATGACGACAAAGTCTATGATAAAGCAAGAGAGATGATCATTGACTGGATCAAAAAAGGAAGATTTGTTCAGGACGAAAAAGAGTGTTACTACCTTTACCAGGAAGAGTGGAGAGGCCGCAAACAAACAGGTATTGTTGGATGTGCTTCTATAGATGATTATCAGAGCCAGATAATCAAAAAGCACGAGAATACTCTTGCAGCCAAGGAACAGGACAGAATAAATCATATTGATCGCACAGGATTTCAGACAGGTCCGATCTTTTTATCATTCTGTTCAAACGATTCTATTGATTCATTTATAGAAAAATGCATTAAAAACGATCCTGTTTACGATTTTACAAGTGATGATGAGGTAACACACAGAGTATGGGTAATAGACATAGATGACGATATTACTTTTATCAGAGATTGCTTTTACAGAATGGACTCTATATATATTGCTGATGGTCATCACAGATGTGCCTCAGCTGTAAAGGTAGGTCTCAAACGCAGAGAAGAGGGATTGTCTGATGGTAATAGTGAATCAGATTATTTTATGTCTGTATTGTTTCCTGATAATCAGCTTGAGATCATGGATTACAATCGTGTTCTTAAAGACAAAGCTGATAAGAGCAGTGATGAGTTATTAGAATTGATCGGTCGATACTGTGATATCGAGAAAATGAACGAGAAATGTAAGCCATCTAAAAAAGGCGAAGTCTCAATGTTTATGGATGATACATGGTACAAACTCACATTCAAAAAAGAATATACAAGCAATGATGCTGTTGACGGTCTTGATGTTGCATTTTTGCAGACTTACATACTGGATGGTATCTGGGGGATAAAGGATCCGAAAACTGATTCAAGAATAGATTTTGTAGGCGGAATCCGTGGCCTCGATGAACTTGTAAGAAGATGCAATGAGGATTGTCAGGTAGCCTTTGCGATGTATCCAACAAACATCTCAGAATTGTTTGCAGTTGCCAATGAAGGCAGACTAATGCCGCCGAAATCAACTTGGTTTGAGCCTAAGCTCAGAAGTGGTCTATTCTTGCATGATATATCATAATAATTTGGTGGAACTAAAAAACGAAGGAGAAGGATATGAAAGATAAACTGTATAAGATGATGAGCTGGCCTCAGATTGAAGCAGTCGTATACGGTGAAGAAGGTAATCCGCAGACTATACTGGGCAGACATAATGTTTCAACTTACACGCTGTATCAGACATTCATGCCAACGGCCGAATCTGTTACTCTTTGTATTTCAGATGACAAGAAAAAATACCCAATGGGACTGGCAGATGAAGCCGGATTCTTCGCTATCGCAATCGTTGGTAAAGAAAGAAGAGATTATATATACAAAGTAGTGTATAAAGATGGTTCTACTGCTGAAATACATGATCCCTACGTATATGACGTTAAGCTTTCTAAAGAGGATGCAATCGCTTGGAACAAAGGTACAAGCTACGACGCATACAGATATATGGGAAGCCACGAGCTTGATATTGATGGTGTTAAAGGTATTGTATTCAGAGTATGGGCCCCAAACGCTATAAGAGCTTCTGTAATCGGAGATTTTAATAATTGGGACGGACATGCTCATCCAATGATGTTCGATGAAGCAACGGGTATTTACAGTCTTTTTATACCAGAGCTTTCGGTTGGTGTTGAATACATGTACGAAATATGTACTAAGGGCGGAGCTGTAAGCACGAAGTTCGACCCCTATTCGACAGTAATTGAAAACTCACATTCTGTAGTAGAATTTGAGTCGCCTTTCAGATGGACCGACAAAACATATCTAACTGAAAGAAAGAAAAAATCAGATAGCGATATAACAAATATCTTTGAAATAGACAATGATCTTTGGAACGCTGAATGCGAACCGCTTGATGACAAGAAGATTTCAGATCTTGCTCAATATGTATATGATGTCGGGTATACTCATGTGCTTATTAATGCCGCAAGTGATTATTTCTACTGTATGAATCCTGAGCTTGGATCAAGAGAAGTATTAAAGAAACTTGTCAATGAAATGCATAGCAAAAAGATCGGTGTTCTATTCAGATGGAATCCAACCTGCTTTGCGCCGGATGAGGAAGGTCTTAAGATATTTGACGGAACATATCTTTACGGTCATCTTGATGACAGAAAAAGATATAATCTGATGTTTGGATATAATTTCAACTATGGCAGAGAACAGGTAAATGTATATCTTATGTCAGCCGCTGCTTATATGTTCGAGGAGTTCCATGCAGATGGTCTTCATATTGAGGAGATAAGCACCATTCTTTATCTTGATTACGGAAAGAATGATGGCGAATGGATCCCTAATATGTATGGCGGCAATGAGAATCTTGAAGCTATAGATTTCTTAAAGAACGTTAATACAGTGTTCCACAGGAAATATCCCGGCATTATAACTACCACCAAGGAAACATGTATGTTCCCGAAAGTTACTTATTCTGTCAAAGAAGACGGTTTGGGGTTCGACTATATTTGGGATAACGGTTATTCCGAAGATTATCTTTCATTTTTAAGAGACGGTGACACCGATGTAAGAAAGATAACTGACAACATGGCATATGCATATAGTGAAAACTATATTCTTACCATTTCAAAGGAAGATGTCCTTGCTGCTAATGACTATGATTTTGAGAGAGTAGCTGAAGGAGCCGGCTTCTATGATTACATAGCATACGAAGATAGCGAAAAGCTTAAGGTAAAAAGAGCAACTCTCGCATTTATGATGGCTCGTCCCGGAAAAAAACTAGTTTATCTCGGACAGGATGAGAAAAGTATCTGTAGCGAACTTAATTCACTTTATAACAAGCTTCCTGCTTTCCACGTTCTTGACAGAAATCCCGAAGGTTTTGAATGGGTTTATGCTTTTTCAAGCGGTAATGGTGTAGTAGCTTTCTTGAGAAAAGGTGAGATTTTCAAGGATAATATCCTAGTAGTATGCAACTTCTCACGCGAATCATATGAAGAGTACAAGCTTGGAATAAGCTATGAAGGCAAATATAAGAGAATATTCTGCTCTGAAGAGAGTCGTTTTGGTGGTGATTACAAGATGGCCAACAAGAATGTCGAAACAGTTGATGAGGAATATGATGGCAAGGAGAGCAGTTTGACTGTCGGATTGCCAGCTTTATCTGTGTCATATTTTTCATATACTCCATTCATGGAAGAAGAATTCTTGAAGATTGCAGCCAGAAAAGCTGAAGTTATAAGGAAAGAACTTGAAGCCGAGGCAGAAAGAAGAGCCAAGGAACTTGAAGCTGAAGCTTTGAGAAAGGCAAAAGAGTATAACAGTCTCAGTAAAAGAAAACTAGTATAAACATGAATCAATATTTTTTAAAAATCGCGGAAGCATCAGTAAATGTTTTATACGATGCTTCTTCTGAAAGTCAATCAAATATCGATGAACAGTTTGGCATGCAGACTGTCGAGGATATAAGCGAGAACATAAAAAGCGGTGCTTTGCAGACATATCTCGATGAACTACCTGATAAACTGATTGCTATGGGGGTAAAAGTTTTACTTACATTTGTAATCATCATTGTCGGAATAAAACTTATCAATATGCTCAGAAAAACTGTAAGGAAGGCTCTTGAGAAGATCAATGTCGAAAAGGGTGTCATACAGTTTACTGATAGTCTCATAAAAGCAGTACTGACTATCCTTCTTGTTCTATGGGCAGCCGTTAATTTCGGAGTAGAAGCTACATCCATAGCTGCTCTTATTAGCTCAGTATCAATTGCAATCGGACTTGCTCTTCAGGGATCGCTCAGCAATTTTGCTGGTGGTATACTTATACTTCTTTTAAAACCATTTAAAGTTGGTGATTACATAAAGGAGGATACTCACAGCAACGAAGGTACAGTTAAGGAAATATCGCTTTTTTATACAAAACTTCTTTCTTACGATAACAAGACTATAGTCCTTCCCAACGGAATTCTTGCCAATTCAAGCATGGTTAACTTTTCAGACGAAGGCAAACGCAGGCTTGATCTGAGAGTTTCTATTTCATATAAAGCAGATATCAAAAAAGCCAAGGATGTGATAATGGATGTGATTGACAAATGCGATATGGTACTTGATGATCTACAGAAAATTGTATTTGTCGCTGATCTTGAAAACAGTGGAGTTGTTCTCGGCATCAGATGTTTTGCAAACGCCGACCAGTATTTCAAGACTCGCTGGAGCTTGCTCGAAGATATAAAATATGCTCTCGATGAGAACGGCGTAGAAATCCCTTATCCGCAGCTTGATGTACATCTTGATAAATGATTTTATCTTGTTTTTTTCTCGCTAGATGATATAATTGAGAAGATGCTGAAATAGCTCAGTTGGTAGAGCACTTCACTCGTAATGAAGGGGTCGTGGGTTCGAGTCCCATTTTCAGCTTGAAATAGTCCCGATTTAAGGGACTATTTTTTTACCTCATATATATATAACACATAAATATCTAAATAAC
>JAEEUS010000063.1 GCA_016290615.1 Lachnospiraceae bacterium
GGAACAGGCGGAACCGAGGACGGCGGAACCACACCCGCAACAGGCGGAACTGAAGACGGCGGAACCACACCCGCAACAGGCGGAACCGAGGACGGCGGAACCACACCTGGAACAGGTGGAACCGAGGACGGCGGAACCACACCCGCAACTGGTGGAAACGAGAACAATGGCGGAACAACTGGAGGAACAACAGACAGTCCTGCTACAGAAGATACAACTCCCGGAAGCGGAGCACCGGATGCAGCTGAACCTCAGACACCTCCACCGGCAGCATCATCTGCAGATAATGCAGGAACAACACCTGCACAGGAAACACCTGCTGAAGATAGCGTAACAACACAGACTATTAACGAGCAGACAACTGCAGCAGCACCTCAGACACAGACAGTTAATACAGTAGCTGGAAATGCAGAACAGACAACTGAGACACAGACAACACAGACAACACAGACATCTCAGTCATCAGTTGAGATTGGCAATGAAACAGTACCGCTTACTGTAGGAGCTAGCGAAGATGATACACAGGATGTTGTCAATATCGGTGAGACGGACGTTGCGAAAGCTGCTATGATCGGTATTCCTGAAGCACCCGCAGCAGCAGGCGGCTTGTGGTCATGGATACTCGGAGTTATCGCATTCATTTCCGGTAAGACGGCAAAGGATAAGAAAAACGAGAAAGGTGTATTTTCAGAGAAAGATAAGGATAAGAAATAATAATTCTGCAAAGCAAAATTAAATAGTAATTTATGCTATAATAGTAGTGGCTGTTTTAAACAGTCACTACTATCTTTTTTAGGAGTTTTAAGTGAAGAAAAAGGGAAGAAGCTATCTGTTCTTATCCAAGTTAATATTCACGTTCATGATAATAGCAGTATACTGCGTAGGCAGAAGTATCCCGCTCTACGGGATAGATATGTCCATGTATGAAGGAGAACTTGATGCAGGAATGATCCTTGAGCAGTCTGTCGGAGGCGATATATACAAATGCTCAGTACTGACTCTGGGAATATCGCCTTATATGATATCGAGCATCCTGGTACAGATAATAAACGCGTGCAGATCTTCAGACAGCAAGGCAAAGACTTCCGCAAAGAAGATGAACAGGCTCACACTTGTTATGATGCTTCTTTTATCTGTTATCATGGCAGTTCTAAGACTTGACGAGCTTATGTTTTATCCGCAGTATGTAAATCCTCTGACTATGGTCACAGCTGTTGCGGAGATGGTCGCAGGAGCGTTCATAATCCTCTGGCTTTCTGTAAGGAACAAGTACTACGGAATAGGCGGCCAGACTGTATTTATCTTTATAAATATCCTCGATGGAATCATCATGACTATAAGGAGTGCCTCAAGAGAGGAGATAATGACTCCATTTATCGTGTCGCTAATTATCGCATTTGTCATGCTGTTTATGGAAAACTGTGAAAAGAGGATACCTGTACAGAGGATATCTATCCACTCTATCTATGCAGACAAGAACTATCAGGCAATAAAGTTCAATCCTGTCGGAGTCATGCCTGTTATGTTCGCATCCGCTGCATTCATGCTGCCAAAGATGGTCATAGACGTTCTTTGCAGGGATTTTCCAAGTAATGCTACTCTTGCCATGATAAATGAGGATATGACGTTGGATAAGGCGCTTGGAATAAGCGTATACATATGTATACTGTTTTTACTCAACATCATTTTTTCATACCTATTGATAAACCCCAAGGACATGACTGAGCAGTTCCTAAAGAGCGGCGATAGTTTAGCGGGGATACATCCTGGAGACGATACGAAAAAATATCTGAAAAGACATATCTTCCAGATCTGCCTTTTCAGCTCGTTTGTCATGGGCGGATGCGTGCTGTTCTCACTCATACTTCAGATGAGAGGCATCATGTCATCAACACTTGCGATGCTGCCTACATCATTCATGATCTTAATGGGTCTGTGGAGCAATCTTTATAACGAGTCGGCAGCAGTCATTCATACCGATTCCTACAGGACATTTATTTAATAACGGAGTTTTAGATGCTTTATCTTATACCTGCATGGTACAAACTTAATACATGGAGCGAGTCCGAACAGTGCTGGTATGTCAGAAGAGAGAAGTCCGAGTATGACGATACCGTAAAACAGGTACAGCTCTTTCACAGGAACCGTGCCTGGGCCTACAGAATAATCATACTCAGCCACGTTCCGAATTTCAGACACTTCCTGCACAGACAGAGTATCTTCAGGGCCAGATACTGGTCTTGTTTTGATGCGATGTGCGAGATCACAAAAAGAAAGATGAGAGTCTTTTCCTTTAAGGATATCAAATGGCCAGAGGGAGTCGAGTTTGAGTATACCCCGTTTGCCATAGTCGCATATCTTGACGGTGTGAAGATTGCACAGGTCGAACTGGGTGAAGACGGAAACATGATCCGCATAGATATGTTCTCCGAAGGCGAGCTGATAAGAAGGAACATATATGATGACAGAGGGTTTGTCTCATGTTCGGAAGTTTACAGAGAAGGGCGTCTTTACTACACCGACTATCTGATGGAGAGCGGCATATGGAAATTCAGACAGTTTGCCGGTGACGGACATGTTGAGATAAATCCAAAGGATCCGTATTTCCTTCTTCTGTACAGAGGAAAGGAATACAGACTTAAATATGAAAAGCTAAGATATGATGATATCGAAGATGCAATAAGCGAAGTCTTTTCAGAATATATAGATCTGACAGACGATGAGGATATCTTCTGCATAGCAATGCATGACAGACATATGAACGTCATAGATGACGGCCTTGTCGGCAAAAAGCTTGTACTTTCATTTTTTGGTGACAGGATCGATCTGCAGGGACAGCAGCTAAAGAACATGCTCTTTAGAGCAAACTACATAGTTGCGGATTCTCCGATGCTAGCAAGAAATATCAAGCTGTTTGCGGGAAGCGATATGGAAAATATCACCGATATAAGCCCTTATGATTCAAGGACAGACTTCGGTGTGAGCCAGCAGATGTCTGTACAGAAGATACTCGTGCCTGTGGATGAGCTTGACGATGAAGTATTTACCAAGGTGATACAGGTTTTAGGACAGTATCTTTTGGAGAATGACAAAGCCCAGATACATCTGTTTACAAGAGAGGCTGCATACGATATAAAGAGCAGCCTTCTTAAAAAGACCAGAAAGGTTTTGAGAAACAGTGGACTGGATGATCGCATGGCTGCAGATGAAACCATGGACACATCAGCCGAAAACGATATCGACAGCATTGACATGGTGCCTGTCAGGTTCATGGTGGATCAGTGTGTCGACGAGCTGTCCGTATCACGCTGCATACGTGAACAGAGGATACTTGTTGATGTGAGTGAAAAGCCTGAATACTATGTGCAGATAGCAGCTATAAGTACAGGCATACCGCAGATCGTCATGACAAAGAACCAGTATGTCGAAGACGGCGAGAACGGAAGGATCATAAAGCATTATGACGAGATAACAAAAGCACTCAGATTCTATCTGGACAGTCTGGCCAACTGGAACGAGGCTATGATCTGTTCCTACGAGATGGGAAAGAGATTCTCGACAGGCATACTGCTCGATAAATGGAAAGAGGTTATTGAAGGCGTTGGATGAGATTAGGGTATTAGCCGTATCAAATGAAGACTGGAATGAGAAGTATAGAATCCCCGAATACGTCAGTCTTAGCATGCTGACTGACGAAGTTATGAACGAGGAGTCTGATTATGATGCTGTCTTTTTGAGCAGAGTCCCTTCTGTTGAGGAAACGGAGTATCTGAAAAGGGCCGTAAAAGCCTACACGCTCTTTATCATAGACAGTACCGAGCTCTCATTTACCGTAAAGGAACTGTTTCGCATGAGAAAGGGTCTGTTCTTCCCCGAACTCGGTGTACAGGGATTCTTTGATCATGAGATCAGAAACTTCCACCAGATGAACCGGGGAGAAAAGATCAACCCGCAGAACTTCATCGTTTCCACAGGATTTAACGGAAATGTCACGTGGAAGGGCTACAGCGAAGTTGAACTTGACGGTGATTTCGGAGATCAGTATCATCAGATAGCCTACTGGAAGAATACGATACCCATAAGCAAAGGCCAGAGCCTTGATATGTTTTTAGAGTTTACAAAGAGTGATGATGTGATGCTCATCCTCTCGGTCACACAGTACAGGGCAGGCCAGGTGGCTCAGTTTGAGCAGCGCTGGGATTTTGACAAGGAAAGACTAAAGGAAGTCTTCTGCATAGATAATCTGAATGCCAACGGAAATCTTTTTATAAGCCTTAAGGCAAAAGGAAGCGGAAAGATATCTGTAAAAGGACTTCACTCGAGAAGTTCGAGAAGAGGATACGGATTCTTTATACCGGGAGGAGAGATATATAAGACTTCCTCGGGTGAAGAGGTCTTCTGCTACTTTGAACCCGGTGACATGAAGCCGCCGCTTAATGTCTACTTTGCGGGATACAAGAAAAGAGAAGGATTTGAAGGCTACAACCTTATGAGAAAGCTCGGATGTCCGTTCTTACTCATATCCGAGAGCCGTCTTGAAGGCGGATGCTTCTATATGGGTGATGAGGAGTATGAGGATCTTGTAAAGAAGATAATAAAAAAATATATGGACGAGCTTGAATTTGAAGGAAATGACGTTATCCTTTCGGGAATGAGCATGGGAACCACGGGGGCTCTGTATTACAGCCCTGATGTAAGACCGAAGGCTGTCATTATCGGAAAGCCGCTTGCAAGCATAGGAGATGTTGCAACAGCAGAGCTTTACTACAGACCGGGAGGATTTCCCACATCACTGGATGCGCTTTATCACATAGCGGGAGATACTGATGAAGAGGCCGTCAAAAGACTTAATGACAAGCTGTGGGACAAGTTTTCTGCGGCAGACTATTCGGATACCGTATTTGTCATATCCTATATGATAGAAGATGACTATGACAGGTATGCACACGACAGGCTGATAGAACACCTGAATTCCGCAGGAGCAAAGGTATACAGCAGAGGCCTTCACGGAAGACACAAGGACAATACTTCCGGAATAGTTTACTGGTTTGCTGAAAGATACAAACAGATAATAAGAGACGAATTCAAGAGAACAGTTGTATGAGCGATATTACTTACGGCGAAAAATGGACCGTTTACTGGTCCGACTATATGAGCGATGCTTACATATACGGTTCAGAGGTCATCTTTCATTCAAATGATGATGTTGAACTGAAAAACAATCTCATGCCTGCGGGATCTGTCATCAAATCCTGGTATTCAAAGACAAACTATCAGCAGCAGAGGATAGAACCCACCCTCCCCATAATAGACGGTGAGGGCGAGTATGAACTGACCGTAAACATGGAGACTGACATAGATGAGGGAGTCCTTGTCAGGATGATCTTTTTTGACAGATACTCGGAAGAGATAGGTCAGATGATATTCAGGGATGAGACGAGCATCTTTAAATGCCCTATGGCGACATACAGCTACTGCCTGCAGCTGATCGCAGGCGGATCGAGATATGTGAGATTTCACAGTGCGGTTATAAGGGAAGTTATTCATGAGTCAGAGAGCGAATATAAGGAAAATTAACTATCTGCTTAAAAAAGTGAATATGTTAGCCGACAGGATGAAGGCTCTTTCTGACGATGAGCTTAAAGGTTTGACTCCGAAGTTTAGAGAAAGGCTTGAAAACGGAGAAAAGCTCGATGCTCTTTTACCCGAGGCATTTGCCGCCATGCGTGAAGCCGACAGAAGAGTGCTTGGAAAGTTTCCCTACGATGTTCAGGTAATGGGAGGTATCGGACTTCATCTCGGAATGCTGTGCGAGATGAATACGGGTGAAGGAAAGACCCTTACCGCTACCATGCCGCTATACCTTAATTCCATCTCGGGAAAAGGATCGATCTTAGTTACGACCAACTCATACCTTGCTCTTCGTGACTGCGAGGAGATGGGACCCGTATACCGGTTCATGGGACTGACTGTGGCATGTGCCGTTACGGAGCATGAGGATGAAAAGCTCACCAATGCGCAGAAGAAAAAGATATATGACTGTGACATCGTATATACAACAAACTCAAGCCTTGGATTTGACTACCTTTTCAACAACCTTGTTAAGAGCGTTGAAGACAGGTTCATGAACAGATACAACTATGTCATCGTTGACGAGGCTGACGCAGTGCTTTTGGATGCGGCACAGATGCCGCTTATCATCGCAGGTTCTCCGCGTGTGCAGTCAAACATGTACAAGAGCGCCGATTTCTTTGTAAGGACTCTAAAGGAAGAAGAGGACTATATAAAGGAAGAGAATAAGGTCTGGCTCACGGAAAAGGGAATAGAGAGAGCAGAGAAGTTCTTCAGGATAGGAAGCCTGTATGATGAAAAATGGTTTGAGATAAACAGAGCTGTGAACCTTTCTCTGAAAGCCCATGTCCTTTTGATAGCAGGAAAGGACTATGTTGTAAACGACAAGGGAGAGGTTGTGCTCTTGGATGCCGGTTCCGGGAGGATGATGCCGGGCGTAAAGCTGAAAGGCGGAATACATCAGGCCATAGAAGTAAAGGAAGGCATAAATCCGAGCCAGGAGACAAGATCCGTTGCATCGGTGACCTATCCCAATCTTTTCAGCATCTTTGACAAGCTTGCGGGAATGAGCGGAACCATTTCTGATACAAAGGATGAGATAAGATCCATTTACGGGCTTGATACTGTCGTGATACCGACAAACAATCCTGTAATAAGAAAAGACATGCATGACGAATATTACACGAACAAGGAGGAGCAGTTTGCGGATGCGATAAACGAGGCTCTTACCGCGCATGACACTGGCCAGCCCGTTCTCATAGTAGTAGGTACCATGAAAGAGACCGAGTATGTATCAGACAGACTGATAAAGGCAAAGGTGCCCCACAACGTGCTGAATGCCAACAATGCATTCTGGGAGGCCGCCATCATCAAGGAAGCGGGCATAAAGGGTGCTGTAACTGTCGCCACATCAATGGCTGGCAGAGGCACAGACATCAAGCTCGGCCCCGGTGTAAAGGATCTCGGCGGACTTCATGTAATAGGAATAGGAAGAATGGCCAATGTGAGACTGGAGCGTCAGGCAAGAGGAAGAGCCGGTCGTCAGGGAGATCCCGGCTTTTCGAGATTCTTTGTTTCACTGGAAGACGAAGTCGTTATAAATGCTCTGCCCGATGACGAGCTTGAAAAGTTCATAACAGGCAAAAAGAGAATAGGAAAAAGAGCCTTAATGAACATGATCGACGGAGCTCAGAAGCTAACTGAGGAGAACGCCGAGACCACCAGGAAAAGATATGCCGATTATGACAAGATACTCAAAAAGCAGAGGCTGTTAATATATTCAACAAGAAACAATCTCTTGGACGGAGCTCATGTCAACGAGGACATGTTCTTAAGCATTGCAAAGGAAGTAATAAAGAAGTATCTTAAAGAGAATAAAAAGCCGGATAGAAGAGAGATAAACAGATATATACTCGATAACATCTCATATCAGCTCGATGATGATGCAAAGGAAAGCATGTTTAAGCATGAAAAGATGATATATGCATATCTGATAGACAAGGTAAGGAGCAATCTTGAAAGTAAAAAGCAGATGTTTGAAAGTGAGGAGAGATTCAACGAATTCATAAGAAGATCGACTCTTACTTCCATAGATAATGAATGGGTCGAGGAAGTCGATTATCTGGGCCAGCTTCAAAACGCCGTGACCGGAAGGAGCACCGCACAGCGAAATCCCGTATTCGAATATCAGAACGATGCCCTCGAATCATACAGACGCATGGAGGACAATGTCTACAAGAACATCATGAGAAATGTGCTGCTAAGTACGGTCACATTTGACGTAAGCGGCAAAATGAACGTTACCTACCCATAATTTAGCAATATTGCATTGACAAATGCGCGCACTTGGTTATATACTAACTGAGTGTGCGCTTTTTAGCGTTTATTTTCGTGCGCACATTGTACAAAAATTTGAAAACAGGAGGTGAAATCAGAATGCCAACATTTAACCAGTTAGTAAGAAAAGGACGTAAAGCACAGGCTAAGAAGTCTACAGCACCTGCTTTGCTCAGAACTTACAACTCTCTGCACAAGAAGGCGGTTGAGTCTAACTCTCCCCAGAAGAGAGGCGTTTGTACTGCAGTTAAGACAGCTACGCCCAAGAAGCCTAACTCAGCTTTAAGAAAGATTGCCAGAGTTCGTCTTTCAAACGGTATGGAAGTTACAAGCTACATCCCCGGCGAAGGTCACAATCTTCAGGAGCATAGTGTTGTACTTATCCGTGGCGGAAGAGTAAAAGACCTTCCCGGTACACGTTACCACATCATCCGCGGAACACTTGATACAGCCGGCGTTGCAAATCGTAAGCAGGCTCGTTCAAAGTACGGCGCAAAGAGACCCAAGGCTGGTAAGTAATTACCGAATTGTTTGTTAAGTACCACAATAAAGAACTAATTAAGTGTTGCATTTTGCTTTTACCGTAAGATACGACACGGACATAAGTTGGTGAACCTTCTTATATAGAAGGGTCAGACATGTGAGTACCGATGAATTAATTTTAATGATTAAGGAGGGAAGAATCGTGCCACGTAAAGGACATATTCAGAAAAGAGATGTTTTAGCAGATCCCTTATACGACAACAAGGTAGTTACTAAGCTTATCAACAACATCATGTTAGATGGTAAGAGAGGCGTAGCTCAGAAGATCGTATATGGCGCATTTGCCAGAGTAGAAGAGAAGGCTGGAAAGCCCGCTCTTGAAGTATTCGAAGAGGCTATGAACAATATCATGCCTGTTCTTGAAGTTAAGGCAAGACGTATCGGTGGTGCCACATATCAGGTACCGATCGAGGTAAGACCCGACAGACGTCAGGCTCTCGGACTTCGCTGGTTGACAATGTTTTCACGTAAGCGTGGAGAGAAGACCATGGAAGAGAGACTTGCCAATGAGATCCTCGATGCAGCTAACAACACAGGTTCAGCTGTAAAGAGAAAAGAAGATATGCACAAGATGGCAGAAGCAAACAAGGCTTTTGCTCATTATCGTTTCTAGTGTGCAGGTTATAGGAGGAAAATACCTTGGCTGGAAGAGAATATCCATTAGAGAGAACCAGAAATATCGGTATTATGGCTCACATCGATGCGGGTAAGACAACTCTTACAGAACGTATCTTGTACTATACCGGTGTTAACTACAAGATTGGTGATACTCACGAAGGTACTGCTACCATGGACTGGATGGAACAGGAGCAGGAAAGAGGTATCACTATCACATCAGCCGCTACAACATGCCACTGGACATTACAGGACCACGCAAAGGCTAAAGCCGGTGCTTTGGAGCATCGTATCAACATCATCGATACTCCCGGACACGTAGACTTCACTGTTGAAGTTGAGCGTTCACTCAGAGTACTTGACGGCGCCGTTGGTGTATTCTGTGCAAAGGGCGGTGTTGAGCCGCAGTCAGAAAATGTATGGCGTCAGGCTGATACATACAACGTTCCGAGAATGGCATTCATCAACAAGATGGACATTCTTGGTGCTAACTTCTACGGAGCTGTAGAGCAGATCCGTACAAGACTTGGTAAAAACGCAATCTGTCTTCAGCTGCCTATCGGCAAGGAAGACGAATTCAAGGGTATCATCGATCTGTTTGAGATGGAAGCTTACATCTTTAACGATGATAAGGGAGATGATATCACAATCTGCGAGATTCCGGATGATATGAAGGATGAGGCAGAATTATATCGTACAGAGCTTATTGAAAAGGTATGCGAACTCGATGATGATCTTATGATGATGTATCTCGAGGGAGAAGAGCCTTCAGTAGAAGAGCTTAAGAAGGCATTAAGAACAGCTACATGTGAATGTCGTGCAATACCCGTTTGCTGCGGTAGCGCATACAGAAACAAGGGTGTTCAGAAGCTTCTTGACGCAGTACTTGAGTACATGCCCGCTCCTACAGACATACCCAACATCAAGGGCGTAGACCTTGAGGGTAACGAAGTAGAAAGAAAGTCTTCAGATGAGGAACCTTTCTCAGCTCTGGCATTCAAGATCATGGCAGATCCTTTCGTAGGAAAGCTTGCATTCTTCAGAGTATACTCTGGTACATTGAACTCAGGTTCATATGTACTCAACGCTACCAAGGACAAGAAGGAGCGTGTAGGTCGTATACTTCAGATGCATGCGAACCACAGACAGGAACTTGATAAGGTTTATTCAGGTGATATCGCTGCAGCTGTCGGCTTTAAGGTAACAGGTACAGGTGATACGATCTGTGATGAACAGCATCCCGTAATACTTGAGTCTATGGAGTTCCCCGAGCCCGTTATCGAGCTTGCTATCGAGCCCAAGACAAAAGCAGGACAGGGCAAGCTGGGTGAAGCTCTTGCAAAGCTTGCAGAAGAAGATCCCACATTCCGTGCTCATACGGATCAGGAGACAGGTCAGACCATCATCGCTGGTATGGGTGAGCTGCATCTTGAGATCATCGTTGACAGACTTTTAAGAGAGTTCAAGGTTGAGGCTAACGTTGGTGCTCCTCAGGTTGCATACAAGGAAGCATTCACAAAGGCAGTCGAGATCGACAGCAAGTACTCTAAGCAGTCAGGTGGTCGTGGTCAGTACGGACACTGTAAAGTTAAATTCGAGCCCCTTGAGGCCAACTGTGATAAGTTTGAGATCGATGAGAATGCGAAAGCAAATATCCTCATCAATGATCCGCCTACACTGTTATTTGAATCAACCGTTGTCGGCGGTGCTATTCCCAAGGAATACATCCCTGCAGTCGGTGAAGGTATCCAGGAAGCAGCTCGTGCAGGTATCCTCGGCGGATTCCCGGTACTCGGCATACACGCTACTGTATACGATGGTTCATACCATGAAGTCGATTCTTCAGAAATGGCATTCCACATCGCAGGTAGCATGGCATTCAAGGATGCTATGTCAAAGGCAAGCCCGGTACTTCTTGAGCCTATCATGAAGGTCGAGGTTACAATGCCTGAGGAATACATGGGTGATGTAATCGGTTCACTTAACGCTAAGCGTGGACAGATCCAGAACATGGACGACATCGGCGGCGGCAAGATCGTAAGAGCACTCGTTCCGCTTGCAGAGATGTTCGGTTACTCAACAGAGCTTCGTTCTTCTACACAGGGACGTGGTAACTACTCAATGTTCTTTGAGAAGTATGAGCCCGTACCGAAGAATGTACAGGACAAGGTTCTTGCAGCAAAGACAGATAAATAAATTTGTCTTGAAAAAATACCCTATATTATATATAATCATTAATAGTTCGGGTAAAAAATCAAAATTGTAAATATTTTTACGGAGGAATTAAAAAAATGGCAAAGGCTAAATTCGAAAGAGGTAACAAGTCACATTGTAACATTGGTACCATCGGACACGTTGACCATGGTAAGACAACTCTTACAGCAGCTATCACAAAGGTTCTTGCTGAGAGAGTAGCAGGTAATGAAAAGGTAGATTTCGAGAACATCGATAAGGCTCCGGAAGAGAGAGAAAGAGGTATCACAATCTCTACAGCTCACGTTGAGTATCAGACAGAGAAGAGACACTACGCTCACGTAGACTGCCCCGGACATGCTGACTATGTTAAGAACATGATCACTGGTGCAGCTCAGATGGATGGTGCTATCCTCGTTGTTGCTGCTACAGACGGTGTTATGGCTCAGACAAAGGAGCACATCCTCCTTTCTCGTCAGGTAGGTGTTCCTTACATCGTAGTATTTATGAATAAGTGTGATATGGTAGACGATGCTGAAATCCTTGAGCTCGTTGAAATGGAAGTTAGAGAACTCCTTAACGAGTACGAGTTCCCGGGCGATGATACACCTATCATCCAGGGTTCAGCTCTTAAGGCTCTTGAAGATCCCAACGGTGAGTGGGGCGATAAGATCATGGAACTTATGGATGCTGTTGACAGCTACATTCCTGATCCTATCCGTGAGACAGATAAGCCTTTCCTTATGCCTATCGAGGATGTATTCTCTATCACAGGTCGTGGTACTGTTGCTACAGGTAGAGTTGAGCGTGGTACACTTCACCTTTCAGAGGATGTTGAGATCGTTGGTATCAAGGAAGAGACTCAGAAGTCAGTTGTTACAGGTATCGAGATGTTCAGAAAGCTTCTTGATGAGGCTCAGGCTGGTGATAACATCGGTGTTCTTCTCCGTGGTATCAACAGAACAGATATCGAGCGTGGACAGATCCTTGCTAAGCCCGGCACAGTAACATGTCATACAAAGTTTACTGCTCAGGTTTACGTTCTTACAAAGGATGAAGGTGGTCGTCATACACCTTTCTTCAACAACTATCGTCCTCAGTTCTACTTCAGAACAACAGACGTAACAGGTGTTTGCAACCTTCCTGAAGGTACAGAGATGTGCATGCCTGGTGATAACATTGAGATGACAATCGAGCTCATCCATCCTATCGCTATGGATCAGGGTCTTACATTCGCTATCCGTGAGGGTGGACGTACAGTAGGATCAGGCCGTGTTGCTACAATCATCGAGTAATCCTACTC
>JAEEUS010000154.1 GCA_016290615.1 Lachnospiraceae bacterium
GGATACACATTGGCCCTAAGATCCGTAACAACCGATGACTTCATGACTGCCGACTGGACCAGACTTCCGTATGAGGTCCTGGCAAGAGCCGGAAGCCGCATACCCAACGAGGTAAGGAGCATAGGAAGGGTTGTATACGATATAACTTCCAAGCCTCCTGCCACGGTGGAATGGGAATAAATGGTAAATATTGAAAACAACCCGCCGGTTCTGCAATCGCAAGGATCGGCGGGCTTTTTGTTCGGCGGAGAGTGATTTCCGCTTTTTTGTTTTTCAACTACAGATTGAATGACTGAGAAAAGTTCTTTCTTTAGAATATTAACAAAGTGTACGGGACGAGATGAAGTGAATAAAAGTGTAAGAGCATATGGAACATAGTAAAGAACAATTAGAGATAATAGAAAAATATGAAAAATCCGTAGATCTTGAGGTTCTTGCGTTTGTTAAGGATGTTATGAACGGTGAGGATCGACTCAACTATATCACAGTTGCGTTTATGCCGAATCAGGCTGCTGAGAGAATAGAGCGGTTGACAGGCAAGAAGGTTGAAGGCAGCCGTGTGGTACGTGATAATGAACTACGACGATGTTTCGTATGATGGTATTTTATCTCCAGGCTATACTGATGAAAGCGGAAATCCAGCTCCTATGGTAAAAATATCAAAGCGGATCAACGGCACTTATTATGTAATTGAGGCGGTAAACTCTTCAAAAAAGAGAAAAAATTATATCGTAACCGCATATATTACAAAAATAAAAGAGTAGTGATCTGATCCCTGATAAATGCATCATGCCTTCAGGATACGTCCAAACCGTAATCAGATACGCTCCCCTCACGGTTAGATTATCATATTAGGTAAGGTAATTCAATAATGAAACAAAGCGAAAAAAAAAGAAATGATGATTTGGGCTGGTCATTAAGACCTGGGTCCAACCTGATCGGCGGGGTGATTCCCCGTCATTATTGTTACCGGACCAAGGCTTATGCAGTGTATAAACGCTGCGTTTTTTCAACTATAGATTGAATGACTGATATTTATTAGTTTTTTAGAATTATTAGTGGAATGCAGTATGGTACTGCAACGTAGATATATGAAGGAAGGTGGGGTGAGAAAATGGTGTATTTTACGAGTGATTTGCATTTGGGGCACAGAAACATCATTTCCTTGCAGTATAGGCCTTTTGAATCGGTAGAGGAAATGGACCGTGCTTTGATCGACAATTTCAACTCTGTTGTGAAAAAGAATGACACCGTATTTATACTTGGAGATATTTGTTACCGTCTTAAACTGGATAAAGCGAACGAAGTCATATCCAGGCTCAATGGCAGGAAATATCTCATAAAGGGTAATCACGATCTCGAATATGATCCTGCGCTTTTTGTAGATGTCAGAGATTATATGGCGGTCTCGTTAAACGGAAAGTATTTTACACTCATGCACTATCCGATGCTTTCATGGCCTAAGAAGGAGAGGGGAAGTATACAGCTGCACGGACATATTCATGCCAGAATGGATTACAACGAGAGAAACAGAGCTGAGGGAATAAAGCGTTATGACGTTGGGGTTGATGCGAATGATTTCTATCCTGTGTCAGTAGACAGTATTATGGATTTTTTCGGTGAGAATTAGAACTCGCTGATTTGGCTTGAATGTACAATTAGAAGGGAAAGAGAATGGATATGTTTTTTGACGATGTTGATATTCAATATAAACTTGTGGCTCCGGATGTAGACAATCTTTGCAGATTTTTTGACAGCGGATGGATGAATCCGACAAAATCCACTCCTGAACTTTTAGCTGCATTCGATAAGGTTTATTCGATTCTTACACCGCTTGCGCCGCTCAAGAAGAATAGCGAAGCCAAGGCTATATGGCTTAGGATTCCCCGCGGAACAATAGAGGATTACGGTAATAGCCATTATACATTTGAAGAAGCAAAAGAAGCCGATGAGGTAAAAACGTATGAAGAATACGTGGATTATTGGAATCAGGAATATCCCGAAGACATGTGTTGGTATGAACTTGTGGCAGTCAAATCATTTGAGCGCGATGGTTCTCTCCGCTATTACGGAATGTCGTTGGGAGAGGTAAATGTAATGTCAGCCCTTATTGAAGAAAGGGGTTTCTTAAATGAAAAGTATTATTACGAAGATGCTGCAGTCAGACTATGTGAATTAATACTTCCCGCTGTTCAGGAATCTGTAGATTTGCTGACGGTAGGAGTATATAACGATGTTGTTGAATCAGAACTCCCCTATCAGTTCCGTACCGGAGTCATCAAACGAAAGGATATCTGGGTAAAAGAACCGGATAGAAAAGAATGGGATTATGATGGTCTGTCTGAAGAGGCTGTCGAACAATTCAAAAAGCTCGTCAGGGAAGGACACAACGATTTAAGTCATATTGGAAGAATAGAAAGGTTTACAGCTAATGATTTTTTCCGCGCCTGTAAAATAGGTTATGAGGCT
>JAEEUS010000064.1 GCA_016290615.1 Lachnospiraceae bacterium
ACCTGCTTTATCGCAGAGCTTCTGTCATGATCGGTGCCTGCGCTCTCAAGTCTCTCATCGCTCTCACCGCCTTCACCTGAGTTTGACTTACCCTTAAGTCTGTTCATGGCAATGGCAAGAGCTTCATGAGCTTCCTCTGATATAGAGCCGTATGACATCGCACCTGTCTTGAATCTCTTTACGATTTCATCAACGCTCTCTACTTCCTCGATCGGAACTCCTTTTTTAGGATATTCAAAGTCCATAAGGCTTCTTATATATCCTGTCTGCTCACAGTCTATCATCTGTGTATACTGTTTGAATTTCTCATAGCTTCCCTCTCGTGTTGCAAGCTGGAGCATATGTATCGTCTGGGGATTGTATCTGTGTGCCTCTCCCTGTGAACGCATCTTGTGTCTGCCGATGGAATCGATAGTCATATCGGTTGCAAGACCAAGAGGATCAAATGCCTTTGAGTGCTGTCTGTCTGTATTGGCTGCTATATCCTCCAAAGTGATACCGCCTATACGTGATACGGTACCCGTAAAGTACTTGTCTATAACAGACTTTGAAATACCTACAGCTTCAAAGATCCTGCTTCCTCTGTATGACTGGATGGTGCTAATACCCATCTTTGATGCGATCTTTACGATGCCCTGGATTACTGCATGGTCATAGTCATCACATGCTGCATAGTAATCCTTGTCAAGAATTCCCTCTTCGATAAGACGCATTACTGATGCATGCGCAAGGTAGGGATTAACGGCACTTGCACCGAATCCCAGGAGTGTTGCGAAATGGTGTACCTCTCTCGGTTCGCCTGATTCAAGGATAAGAGACATAGCAGTGCACTTCTTAGTCCTTACCAGGTGATTGTGTACAGCCGCCACGGCAAGAAGTGAAGGTATGGCTACGTGGTTTTCGTCAACACCCCTGTCGGAGAGAATAAGTATGGTTGCGCCGTCCTTGTATGCTCGGTCAACTTCGACGCAAAGGTGATCAATAGCTCTCTCAAGAGGAGTGCTCTTGTAAAAGAGCATTGACACTTTCTCAACTTTAAGTCCCGGCTTGTTTAGCTGGGATATCTTTAACAGATCAAGGTCTGATAATATCGGATTCTTTATCTTTAATACTTCGCAGTTTTCAGGCTTTTCCTCCAAGAGATTACCGTTTTTTCCGACATAGATCGTTGTAGCGGTAACTATCTTTTCTCTAACCGCATCGATCGGAGGATTGGTTACCTGGGCAAAGAGCTGCTTGAAATAGTAAAACAGAGGCTGATACTGTTTTGAAAGCACTGCAAGGGGAGTATCAATACCCATGGCTCCTATGTGCTCGCTGCCGTTAAGGGCCATGTTGCAGATCTGTTCCTTGTAATCCTCGTATGTATATCCGAATGACTTCTGAAGTCTTATGAGCTCGTCAGGCTCGTATTTTTTGATCTTTTCATTCGGTATCTTTATATCATGCAGGTTTATAAGGTTGGAGTCTAACCATTCGCCGTAAGGCTCCCTGCTCGCATAGCGCTGCTTAAGCTCTGAATCAAGGATAACAGCACCCTGCTTTGTATCAACCAATAGCATCTTTCCGGGATGAAGTCTTTCCTTTTTAAGGATGTGCTTTTCATCTACCTTTAAGGCACCGACTTCTGAAGAAATGATGACTCTTCCGTCATCCATGACATAGTATCTTGAAGGTCTGAGACCGTTTCTGTCTAATATTGCTCCGAGAACATCACCGTCTGAGAACAGGACCGATGCGGGACCGTCCCAGGGCTCCATCATGGTCGCATAGTACTGGTAGAAGTCTCTCTCTTCCTGAGAGATCGTATCATTGTGCTCCCAGGGCTCGGGGATTAATACCATCGCTGCAAGAGCGGGATCCATTCCGCCCATGATCATGAATTCAAGGGCATTGTCAAGCATTGCGGAATCGCTGCCTTCTGCAGAGATGATGGGAAGTACCTTTGTAAGATCCTCTGCTGAAAAGAGGCTTGTTGCTATGGTTTCTTCTCTGGCAAGCATCTTGTCGACATTTCCCTTTATGGTATTTATCTCGCCGTTATGTACAACCAGCCTGTTGGGATGAGCTCTTAACCAGCTGGGATTTGTATTTGTTGAAAATCTTGAATGAACAAGAGCGATGGCAGATTCAAAATCCTTATCCTGAAGATCTGCAAAGAATGTTCTTAGCTGGCTTACCAGAAACATTCCCTTGTAGACTATCGTTCTTCCGGAAAGAGAAGGAACGTATGTGTTTTCGTTACTCTGTTCAAATACTCTTCTTACGATGTAGAGCTTTCTGTCAAAAGCAAGGTCATCGCTTATGGCAGCTGGTCTTTTGATAAATCCCTGATAGATATCGGGGCAGCTTTCCAGTGCCTTTTTGCCCAGAACCTTTTCAAATGTCGCAACTTTTCTCCAGCCGAGGAATTTAAGGCCTTCCTTTTCAACTATGACCTCAAACATCTTCATCGCCTGGCTTCTCTTTAATTCGTTGCTTGGAAAGAAGAACATGCCTACGCCGTATTCTCTTTCATTTCCTATGGCGATATTTAATTCACCGCATACTTTCTTAAAGTATTTATGGGGTATCTGAGTGAGTATGCCGACACCGTCTCCTGTCTTTCCTTCTCCGTCCTTGCCGGCTCTGTGTTCCAGATTCTCGACGATCTTTAAAGCATCGTCGACTATTGAATGGCTCTTTTTGCCATGTATGTTGATAACGGCGCCTATACCGCAGTTATCATGTTCGAATTGTGATTCATATAAAGTCCTTGATACTTGCATATATATTCCTTTCTATCGGGTCCCTTTCATGATAAGGGCCGCTTCGATAAGTCCTTTGAATAAAGGATGAGGTTCATCGGGTCTTGATCTGAATTCCGGATGTGCCTGTGTGGCTACAAAGAACGGATGATCCTTAAGCTCTATCATCTCGACTATGTATCCGTCAGGCGATGTTCCGGAAAGTATCATTCCGCTTCCTGTCAGAATGTCTCGGTACTCGTTGTTTACCTCATATCTGTGCCTGTGTCGTTCGCTTATATCCTCTTTCTTATAGAGCCTGTAAGCGATCGTATCTTTTTTCAGTCTGCACGGATATGCTCCGAGTCTTAACGTTCCTCCGATGTCCTCTATGCCTTCCTTGTCAGGCAGTATACAGATGACGGGGTTTTTTGTATCCGGTGTAAACTCCGTGCTGTCGGCATCTTTTAGTCCGCAAACATTTTTTGCAAACTCGACTATGGCCAGTTGCATGCCCAGACATAGTCCAAGGTAGGGGATGCTGTTTTCTCTCGCATATTTGGCTGCGAGGATCTTTCCCTCTGTACCTCTGTGGCCGAAACCTCCGGGAACCAGTATCCCGTCGACATCCTTAAATGTCTCCTGTGCGTTATCTTCATTTATGAGCTCTGAATCTATCCACTTGATGTTTACCTCTGCGTGGTTTGCGATACCTCCGTGTTTAAGGGATTCGACTACGCTAAGGTATGCATCATGAAGCTCAACATATTTTCCTACAAGTGCTATGGTCACCTGATCGGTAGGATTGTGGAAATCTTCAACCATCTTCTTCCACTGATTTAGATCAGGTTCGGGACAGTTTATCTTAAGGCATTCACAAACCGCCTGAGCAAGATGCTCGTTCTCTAACATCAGCGGCACTTCATACAGTGAAGGGGCATCGAGGTTTTGCAGCACATGCTCTTTTTTTACGTTACAGAACAGTGCGATCTTTTCTCTCATATGATCATCGATAGGATAATCGGATCTGCAAACCAGGATGTCGGGCCATATGCCCATGCTCTGCAGGCTCTTGACACTCATCTGGGTGGGCTTTGTTTTCATCTCGCCCGAAGCCTTCAGATAAGGAATGAGAGTTACCTGAATGATTATCGCATTGTCTCTTCCAACCTCGGCCTGAAACTGTCTTATTGCTTCTAAGAAGGGCTGGCTTTCGATATCTCCGACGGTTCCGCCTATCTCTATGATCGAGATCGTTTCCTCGTCATCGCTCTTTGCCTTGTATATCCTGTCCTTTATCTCGTTTGTGATATGAGGTATTACCTGGACGGTACCTCCGCCGTAGTCTCCGTGTCTTTCCTTGTTTAACACCGACCAGTAAATCTTTCCCGTTGTAACATTTGAGTTATAATCTAAGTTCTCGTTTATGAATCTCTCATAGTGACCAAGATCAAGATCAGTTTCCGTTCCGTCATCGGTAACAAAGACCTCTCCGTGCTGGATGGGGTTCATGGTTCCCGGATCCACGTTGATGTACGGATCGAATTTCTGCATGGTCACATGATAGCCTCTGGCTTTTAAAAGTCTTCCGAGGGAGGCTGCCGTTATTCCCTTTCCAAGTCCGGAAACAACGCCTCCTGTAACAAATACATACTTAACCATATTTATTCCCCGCTTGCTCCGTAGTTTGAAAGTACTCTTGCACTTGGATCGTTTACATTGCATCCTTCCCAGTTCTTGTTAGGCATCCAGAAGTCTGCGATCATATGTGCCTGACCCGGGTAGTACTTTTCAAATATCTGTCTGTATAAAAGAGATTCCTTTGTAAAAGGTGTGGCAAAATCATACTTTTTGATCTCTTCTTCAAACTGTGCATCGCTGTAAACTTCCTCTGCGTATTCCTTTAGGTGATCTACCATTGAATGGCCTACCGCATCGGAAAAGGCTGCCTTTTCTCTCATTAAGATGTCATAGGGAAGATAGTCGCCTTCAAAAGCATGTCTTAAGAGGTATTTACCCTTGTTGTACTTGTTCATCTTCATCTCGGGATCTATGCTCATTACATAGCTTGCAAAATCAAGATCACCGAAAGGAACTCTTGCTTCCATTGAGTTAGATGAGATGCATCTGTCTGCACGAAGCACGTCATACATGTAAAGCTCTCTTATACGCTTTGCGGCTTCTTCCTGGAAGCTTGCTGCATCAGGAGCAAAGTCTGTGTACTTGTATCCGAAAAGCTCGTCTGATATCTCTCCTGTCATTAAAACTCTTATATCAGTCTGTTCATGAATGGCCTTGCAGATAAGGTACATTCCCATGCTGGCTCTTATAGTCGTGATATCATATGTTCCGAGGATCGATATTACCTCTTCGAGAGAATTGATCACATCGTCCCTTGTTATTATTATCTCTTTGTGGTCGCTTCCTATATGATCAGCAACTTCCTTTGCATACTTAAGATCGATCGCATCGGTGTTCATTCCGATAGCGAATGTCTTTATGGGCTTGTTAAGTATCTTTGCTGAAACAGCACATACGAGTGAGCTGTCAAGACCGCCGCTGAGTAAGAATCCGAGCGGTGCATCGGCATCAAGTCTCTTTTCTATTCCTGCAACGAGCTTGTCATGGATGTTCTTGCATACCGTTTCGATATCATCCTTAACTACTTCCTTAACCTCTGTCATATCCCTGTAGCATACAAACTTTCCGTCAACGTAGTAGTGTCCCGGAGGGAAGGCCTTAACTTCACCTACAAGTCCCACAAGGTTTTTTGCTTCGCTGGCAAACATTATCTCGCCGGCATCTGTATGACCGTAGAATAACGGTCTTATGCCTATCGGATCCCTTGCTGCTACAAGATCATCCTTTTTGGCATCATATATGATACATGCATACTCGGCATCGAGCATTGCAAACATTTCCGTTCCGTATTTTTCATACATGGGAAGGAGTATCTCGCAGTCGGAATCGCTTGCGAATGTATATTCCTTCTCAAGTTCTTTTTTCAGTTTTCTGAATCCGTAGACTTCTCCGTTGCAGACAATCGCGTTGTTATTCAGTTCGAAAGGCTGCATTCCTTCCAGTGAAAGTCCCATGATCGCAAGTCTCTCAAACCCCAGTGTTACATCACCGTACTGTCTGATACGCTGCATATCGGGACCTCTGGATGTCGTTTTGTCGAAGTGCTGCTTGAATTTGTCTAACGCAACACTTCCTCCCTTATATCCCATGATCGAGCACATATCTTATTCCTCCTAAACCGGTTATTATAAACATCTTCAAGCCGAGCCGCCCTTTTGGACGCCCCGGCACTGAAGCTATGTTTTTCTTTTAAATGTTATTCAACATCCTGAAGAGCATCGTAATCCTCTTCACCTGTTCTGATCTTAACGACCTTTTCAACAGGATATACAAATATCTTTCCGTCTCCGATATGTCCTGTGAAAAGCGCTTTCTTTGCCGCATCTATGACTGCCTGTACAGGTATCTTGCTTACGACTACTTCTACCTTCACCTTAGGAAGCAGTGTAGCATCGACTTCAACACCTCTGTACTTCTCGCCGGCACCCTTCTGTATGCCGCATCCCATAACCTGTGTTACCGTCATACCGGTCACACCGAGTTCGTTCATTGCTTTTCTTAATGTGTCATATCTAGACAGTCTTGAGATGATAACAACCTTGCTTATGCCTGTTGCAGGGAATGCGTTTACAACCTTTACTGCCGCATCCTTTGCTGCTTCGCTCGCCTCTTCGTATACATCCGAACCAAGGCTTGTGTTCTCGTTGACATCCATTGTCATTGTGTTTGAGATATCCATTATGCTGAAGCCTGCATAAGCACTTGTAAGACCGTGTTCTGTTCTGTCAAGACCGATGATCTCCTCTTCCTCTGATACTCTGAGGCCGTTGAATTTCTTTATCAGAGAGTAGGTAATGATGATCGTTACTACTGTCCATGCGATAGTAACTGCCATACCGCCAAGCTGTTTAACAAGCTGTGTAAATCCGCCGCCGTAGAAAAGTCCTTCGTTAATGCCTGCGAGTGCAAAACCGGGAGCTGTTTCTGTTGCAAAGAGTCCGACTGCTATCGTACCCCAGATACCGTTGAACATATGAACCGCAACGGCACCGACGGGATCGTCTACGTGTACCACGTTATCTGTGAACCATACACCGAATACTACCAAGAGTCCTGCTACAACACCGATGATGGCTGCGCCTGCACAGTCTGTTACGTCACAGGGAGCTGTGATTGCTACAAGACCTGCAAGGGAAGCGTTTAAGCACATTGAAACATCGGGCTTTCCGTATTTTACCCATGTGAAGATCATACATACTACTGTTGCTACTGCAGGTGCTACTGTTGTTGTTAAGAATACTGAACCGAGCGTCTCAACATCTGTTGCTGCCGCACCGTTGAATCCGTACCAGCCAAGCCAGAGGATGAATACACCGAGTGCTGCGACTACCAGGTTGTGACCGGGGAATGCGTTAACCTTTGTAACCTTGCCGTCTTTGTCCTTAACGAACTTTCCGATTCTGGGACCGAGCATCCAGGCACCGATCAGGGCACAGATACCGCCGACCATATGGATACATGTTGAACCGGCGTAATCGTGGAATCCCCATTCAGCTAAGAATCCGCCGCCCCATGTCCAGTGAGCCTCTATCGGATAGATGATGGCTGATATAACTGCTGAGTAGATGCAGTATGAAGAAAACTTTGTTCTTTCAGCCATTGATCCTGAAACGATGGTCGCTGTTGTTGCACAGAACACAAGGTTGAATACAAAAGCCGAATAATCAAAACTGCCGTATGAACTGAATACATCAAATGAAAACTTTCCGGCAAATCCGCCAAGCATGTTTTCGCCGAGCATCAAGGATGCACCGCAGATGAACCACATCACTGTACCTATACAGAAGTCCATCAGGTTCTTCATTATGATGTTTCCTGAGTTCTTTGCTCTGGTGAAGCCCGCTTCGCACATCGCGAATCCGGCCTGCATCCAGAAGACCAGTGCGGCACCTATCAAGAACCACACACCATACACTTCGCTATGGATAGCTTCTAAAATCTCTGTCGTCATAATAATCACTCCTCATTTTTTGATATTGAAAAAGGCACGTTCCCCGCGGAACGCGCCTTTGCGTAAGTCTTAATATATAGATCTGTTTATACATAGAACAGCATCTGTTCGTATGTAGGATAAGGAAGATATCCTTCAGGGATCAGAGGCTCTGCCTGATCGGCGTATTTTCTGATCTCTTCCATGTCAGCAATAACCGTATCATGATAGAACTTAGCCTGGTTGATATCTGCTTCCATTGCCTCAGCTGCTGCAACATCCTTTGCAAGCTTCTCTGTTGCCTTAATGACATCCTCATAGTAGCTTGAGAGCTTCTTGATCAGTTCTGTCTGAGTTGATACAGCAGGATCGATTCCAAGCTGTTTCTTAGACAGTGCAGACTGTGTAAGCTCGTCGATGTATTTCATGAGAGCCGGTGCAAACTGCTTGAGTACCATATCCTCAAGTGTGAGAGCCTCGATATGGATCGTCTTTGTATAGTTCTCTATCCTTATCTCGTATCTTGATTCAAGCTCTGTCTCTGAGTAGATGTGATGCTTTGCAAACAGCTTCTTGTTCTTTTCTGCTATGAGTGCAGGCATTGCATCGGGTGTAGACTTGAGATTGAACAGTCCTCTCTTTTCTGCTTCGTCAACCCATTCCTGAGTATATCCGTTGCCGTTAAAGATCACTCTCTTATGCTTTATTATCGTATCCTTTACGAGTTTGTGGATCGCTTCATCAAGCTTATCCTTCGGGACATCCTTAAGCTGTTCGTAGAAGATGCTTAATGACTCTGCAACAGCTGTATTTAACATGATGTTTGGTCCTGCAACCGATACTGAAGAACCAAGTGATCTGAACTCGAACTTGTTGCCTGTGAAAGCAAACGGTGATGTACGGTTTCTGTCCGTTGTATCCTTTGTGAAGTGGGGAAGAACCTGAGCTCCGGTCTCCATCATCACCTTTTCTACCTTGCCGAAGTACTCATCCTTTTCGATGGCTTCGATCACACCTGTAAGCTCCTCACCCAAAAACATTGATATGATAGCCGGAGGTGCTTCGTTTGCTCCGAGTCTGTGATCGTTTCCTGCGCTTGCAACTGATAATCTTAACAGATCCGCATAATCATCTACTGCCTGGATGACAGCTGATAAGAAGATCAAGAACTGTGTATTGTCTGCAGGTGTCTTTCCGGGATTTAAGAGGTTCTCGCCGGTATTTGTTGTCAGTGACCAGTTGTTATGCTTACCTGAACCGTTTATTCCTGCGAAAGGCTTCTCATGAAGTAAGCACATATATCCGTGCTTTTCAGCAACCTTCTTCATTATCTCCATCGTAAGCTGGTTGTGATCGACAGCTACGTTTGTTGTATCAAATACAGGTGCGAGCTCATGCTGGCTGGGAGCAACCTCGTTATGCTTTGTCTTGGCGGGGATCCCGAGTTTCCAGAGTTCCTCGTCAAGCTCATGCATGTATGCCGCAACCCTGGGCTTGAGATTTCCGAAGTAGTGATCATCCATCTCCTGTCCCTTGGGAGCAGGTGCACCGAGAAGTGTTCTTCCGGTAAAGATCAGATCCTTTCTTCTCTTGTAATCCCTCTTATCTATCAGGAAGTATTCCTGTTCGGGTCCTACAGTTGTAAGAACGTTTGTTACGTCTTCCTTTCCAAGAAGCTTAAGTATCTTAACCGCTTCCTTGCTGATCGCATCCATTGATCTTAAAAGCGGTGTCTTCTTGTCAAGTGCTTCTCCGCTGTATGAGCAGAATGCTGTAGGAATGTATAATGTCTTGTCTTTAATGAATGCCGGGCTTGTAGGATCCCATGCTGTATATCCTCTTGCCTCGAATGTTGCTCTGATTCCTCCTGAAGGGAAGCTTGATGCATCGGGTTCGCCCTTTACCAGTTCCTTGCCGGAAAAATCCATTATTACTTCGCCGTTTTCAACGGGGCAGATGAAACTGTCATGCTTTTCTGCAGTGTAGCCTGTCATCGGCTGGAACCAGTGAGTGAAGTGTGTTGCTCCGTTCTCTACTGCCCATTCCTTCATGGCAACTGCTACTGCGTTTGCTACATCAAGTTCAAGGTGGGTATTATTATCGATCGTCTTCCTCAGTGCCTTATACATATCCTTCGGAAGTTTTTCTCTCATGATCTTATCGCTGAATACAAGACTTCCGAAAAGTTCAGGGATAGAATTTTCCATTTTTTGATCCTCCTTTTCTTTTGGTCTTTATATCCGGATCCGCGCCACCCGAATCAAAACCGTTTTGCTTTTAAAGCTATAATTTATACAAAAGAAAAGGGCGCTTCGACCAGCTGGTCAAAGCGCCTTTGCTTTTCTGTGTCGTACTATACTCTTTAAAAAATGACTTGTCAACAACTTTTTTTAAATTTTTTAAAAAATTGTTGAAACCTTTATCGTCTGCTCCTCCAATACGTCCAGTAAAACAGCGACGGTATCAAGGCTTGTGAACATCGTGACATTGTTTTCTATCGCACATCTTCTTATTGCCACCCCGTCCTCGTAGTGGATCCCCGATAAGATAGCTCTGGTATTTATCACGTAGCTTACATAGCCCGCACGAATCGAGTCAAGTATCTCCTCGCTGCCTTCACTTAATTTACGGCGGACTCTGGTACGTATGCCGTGCTCCTTTAAGAAGTCAGCCGTTCCTATGGTAGCCTCGATATTAAAGCCCATGTCATAGAATCTCTTTATCAGAGGGAGAGCCTCAGCCTTGTCCTCGTCGGCAAGGGTTACCATTACGGTACCGTAGTTTTGAAGCTTTATGCCTGATGCGATCAGTGCCTTGTACATTGCCCTGTGCAGAGTCTTATCGTATCCTATCGCTTCACCCGTTGATTTCATCTCGGGTGAGAGATATGCATCCATTCCCTTAAGCTTTGCAAACGAGAATGCGGGTGCCTTTACGCACCATCTGTCTCTTTCCTTCGGATAAAGTTCAAAGATGCCCTGCTCCTTTAGGCTGACTCCAAGTATTACAAGGGTAGCTATATCGGCAAGAGAGTATCCTGTCGCCTTTGAAAGGAACGGGACTGTCCTTGATGATCTGGGATTTACCTCAATGATATATACGTTCTCATTCTCATCCACGATGAACTGAATGTTATATAAGCCCACTATGCCTATTCCTATGCCGAGCTTCTTTGTATACTGAAGGATGGTTCCCTTTACCTTGTCCGATATAGAGAATGTCGGATATACGCTTATGGAATCTCCTGAGTGTACACCTGTCCTTTCGACAAGCTCCATTATGCCCGGTACGAATACGTCGTGGCCGTCGCATATCGCATCAACTTCGACTTCCTTGCCCCGTATATACTTATCGACAAGGACCGGCTTGTCCTCGTCAACTTCAACGGCAGTCTTAAGGTAATGCCTCATATCGGCTTCCTTTGAGACTATCTGCATAGCTCTTCCGCCGAGAACAAAGCTCGGGCGTACAAGTACGGGATAGCCTATCTCTTCTGCCACCTTTACGCCGTCTTCTATATTTGTGACAGCAACACCCTTTGGCTGAGGGATATCAAGCTCCAAAAGAAGCTTTTCAAAAGCATCCCTGTTTTCAGCCTTTTCTATCGCATTGCAGTCCGTGCCTATGATCTTTACACCGTATTCCTTTAAAGGCTCTGCCAGGTTTATCGCAGTCTGTCCTCCAAGGATGGCTATAACGCCTTCCGGCTTTTCCATCTCGACTATGTTCATTACATCCTCTACACACAACGGTTCAAAGTAGAGCTTGTCGGATGTTGTATAGTCGGTTGAAACGGTCTCCGGGTTATTGTTTATTATGATGGCTTCATATCCCGATGCCTTTATGGTCTTTACCGCATGAACGGTAGAGTAGTCAAACTCGACGCCCTGACCTATCCTTATGGGGCCGGATCCCAAAACTATTATCTTTTTCTTGTCCGATATGATGGATTCATTTTCATCCTCGTATGTTGAATAGAAGTACGGGATATAGCTCTCAAACTCTGAAGCGCATGTATCTATCATCTTATAGACGGGTCTTATTCCAAGGCTGTTTCTTAGATCAAAGACATCATGGGCATCCATGTGCCATAAGTTTCCTATCTCCTTATCGGAAAATCCCATCTTCTTTGCCATAAAGAGTATGTCTTTGTCTTTTACGTTTTCGGCAACGGTCTTTTCCATGTCGACGATGTTTTTAAGCTTGCGTATGAAGAAGACATCGATACCCGTAATCTTTGCTATCTTATCTGCATCACATCCCATTCGTAGCATCTGGGCTATGGCATATATACGGTCATCCGTTCCGATAGCGATATAGTCGGCAAGCTCATCCATAGAATATGAATCAAACTTATGGCTGTAGAGATGATATACGCCAACCTCAAGGCTTCTGATAGCCTTAAGAAGACTTTCCTCGACAGTCCTGCCTATGCTCATGACTTCGCCGGTAGCCTTCATCTGGGTGCTCAGCGAGTTATTGGCATCGTTAAACTTGTCAAACGGGAATCTCGGCATCTTTGATACCACGTAGTCAAGAGCAGGTTCAAAGCTTGCAGGAGTATTGGCCAACATTATCTCATCAAGACGCATGCCGACACTTATCTTTGCGGAAACCCTGGCTATCGGATATCCGCTTGCCTTTGATGCAAGGGCAGATGATCTCGATACCCTGGGATTGACTTCGATCAGATAGTATTTGAATG
>JAEEUS010000155.1 GCA_016290615.1 Lachnospiraceae bacterium
TTTGATATATCGATCGATGCACTGCTCGGATATGATCTGTCATCAAAAAAAATAAAGGATATCATTGAGGATATAAACTCAAAGGTAGGTCAGCACATGTTTGATGAGGCTGAGGCAGCAAGCAGGGATGCACTTTCAAGATATCCGCATGATTTCCCGCTCATCTATACATCTGCCTGCATGTATCAGTTAAAGGCTTTGGAAAAAGAAGATATAAAGGCAGCCAAAAGATCAATAGAACTGTTTGAAAATGACAGGGATCATCTGTCTCAGAATGATAATCCTGAGATCAATGAATTTACCATAAACTTAAGTATTGCCTCAAGCTATTCATTCTTTGACGAAAATAAAGCTATTGAGATATTTAAGGAAAACAATTTTGCGGGGATAAGCGATGCGATAATGTCTTTCACCTATCTTAAGATGGGTGAGACAGACGAGTCTTTAAAATGCAGTACAAACGGGATCATCAGAAATCTGTTCGGTCTCTTAAACTGTTCGACCTATATGATAATCGCTCTGACGGCCAAGGGAAACAAAAAAAGCATCGATTCGGCACTTCAACTGTGCCAGAACTCACTCGAGCTCATAAGGATGTTCAAAACAAAAGAATCCGGATATCTTTCAAAATTCGAGGCCCTCTTTACGGTCATAAAGGCCTATATTCATGCGCTCATGGGTAACGATGATCTAATGGAATCCGATCTTAAGGAAGGAAAGCGCCTGGCACTTTCTTATGATATGAGCAGATCGAACAACATCGCAAAAAACATGAAGTTTTATTATTCCGATAAAGAGGCCGTCACAGGCTATGACAGTCTCGGTGAATGCGTGGTTGACGGTATATCAAAGATCATAAACGAAAACATGAAACTGATACCTCATATCGATAAAAATATAGTCGCACTAATCTCTGAAAGATGGGAAAGAATATAAATCAATAACTCATTTACGCGAAAAGCGCTGTCGTTTTGACAGCGCTTTCTTTCAGACCGCATCTTCCTTAAGGGTTTCTATTATGTTGTCATCCTTTATAGTATTTATGCTTAAGGCCATGCTGAGAGCAAGGATGGCAAATACCGCGATAATGACCGCACCGTACATAAGCCAGTCAGGAGAAAAGGTGACCAGTCCCGACTCAAAGCTGCTGTACATGAGATAGCTTAAAAGAAGCGATAACGGAATACCCCAGACAAGTGCCTTGATACCGTAAAGAAGTGTCTCAAGTCTTATCATCTTCTTAAAGCCGCTGTTTTCAAGTCCCACCGACTTATACATCGCAAACTCTTTTCTTCTTAAGAGCACTCCGGTAGAGATAGTGTTTACGATATTTGCAACAGCTATCAGAGTAAGCAGAACGGTAAAGCCGTACATGACCGTCTTTAAAAGAAGCGTGACGGTATCCATTGCCTTTATGGCATCCGCAAGATCGGCACAGTAGTAGTCATGATATCCGTCGCTTTCCATAAGTGAATATATCTTTTCATGTATGCTTTCATGCATTGATGACTCAACGCCAAGATCCATCGTAAGACTGTCTTTATCAAGCACCTCACCTGCCTTGTCATAGTACATTGATGCAGGAACATAAAGTGCGATCTCCGTCTTCGGAGTAAGGTCTAACATCTTGTTGTTTTCATCATATTTAGCAAATGCAGCGATCTCTACTGCAGGCGGATTTCCCATTGCCTCATCGTAGTGAAGGACTTCTCCTAGGATCTTTTCATTAAATACTTCACTTGACTTGCTTTCACGGAAAAAGTCGTTTAAAAGAACTCCCTTAAGTGTATCGCCGTAGTAATCATCCCTTTCAAGACCGTTGTCATTTAAGATCCTGTCAAACTTATCATCATCGACTACGACCACATCGATATCGCCCAGGGACATATCC
Source organism: Lachnospiraceae bacterium (assembly GCA_016290615.1). GTDB lineage: Bacteria > Bacillota > Clostridia > Lachnospirales > Lachnospiraceae > Colinaster. The sequence continues at coordinate 1,892 of JAEEUS010000155.1, forward strand.
GAAAATCCGGGAGTAAGATATTTTGGATCGGCAAGATCGGTATTTGCAAGCTCAATGTTTGAATCAGGATTTTTCTTAAACAGAAACTGTATCATTGAAACACAGTAAACGTCATCTACACCTTCCATCTCACTAATGGCTCTTCGCAGTTTGTCGCTTTCGGAAAGCGAGCAGGATGCAACCACCTGATAGGGTATATCGAGTTCGTACCTGTTTACTCTTGCTATGGAACTGCAAAAGAAGTTTATAACAATGAACAGGATAACAGAGACCGCGATAGTTGCGGTGATGACCTTTCCTTTTACACCGTTTCTTTTTATGTTCTTGTAGGCAAGTTCGCCTTCATATCCGAATATCTTCCTCGTAAGAGGATTTACCTTAAGGCTTTTTGCCTTTACCTTTATCACATTGGTCTGTCTTAGCGCATCTATCGGCATTACCTTTGCTGCTCTTATCGCAGGAACAAAGGTCGAGATGAGTATCGTTAATGCCGCAAAGAATACGATCATTAGGATCGCAAAAGGTTCGCATACGATAGGTATGCTTCCTCTCATACCCTTTGCTGCTACAA
>JAEEUS010000065.1 GCA_016290615.1 Lachnospiraceae bacterium
AAGTGCTTCCGAAACAGAGAGACAAGACGCTTTTGAAAGGTTGGCAGCTGATGAACAATCCGATAGAACAGATATACTTGACTATATTCTTTCTGTAGAAATTCTCAATGAAGGTGTGGATATTGTTGAAGTAAACCAGGTTATCATGCTTCGCCCTACACAGTCGCCGATAGTGTTTATTCAGCAGTTAGGAAGAGGATTAAGAAAAGCGTACGGAAAAGAATTTGTTGTTATATTGGACTTTATAGGCAATTATAATAATAATTTTATGATCCCTATCGCTCTTTCCGGAGATAGAACATATAACAAGGATAATATCAGGCGTTTTATAATTGAAGGTGGCAAAGTTATTCCTGGCGCATCCACGGTGCATTTTGATGAAATTAGCAGGAAACGTATCTTTGCATCCGTAGATAAAGCAAATTTTAGCGATGTAAGACTGATAAGAGAGAATTACACCAATCTTAAGAATAAGTTAGGACGCATTCCATGTTTGAAGGACTTTGATGATTACGGGGAAATGGATGTTCTCAGGATCTTTGATAATAACAGCCTAGGTTCATATTATAAATTTCTGGTCAAATATGAAAAGGAATATACCGTTCGCTTATCAAAAGACGAGGAAGTCATTGTAGAGTTTATTTCTAAGAAAATTGCGGCAGGAAAAAGAATCCATGAATTGCAATTGTTAAAACGAATACTGGCATATGCTCATGGAATATCGACCATAGGATTATTTCAGGGACTCTCGGATGATCTTAAAAAATTTGATAAATCCATTAGCAATGATCAACGGGACAATATTGCCAATATTATGACAAATGAATTCCCAGCAGGATCCGGCAAAAAAACATATCAGCAATGTGTTTTCATAGAGAGGAACGGAATAGATTATAGACCTACAGAGACATTTATTAACATGCTTTCTAGTGATGATTTCTATTCCATAATAAATGAGCTTGTAGAATTCGGAATAAGCCGTTATCAAAGGGATTACAGCAATGGGTACAATGGTTCTGATCTGGTTCTCTACCAGAAATACACCTATGAAGATGTATGCAGGCTGCTAAACTGGGAAAATAATGAAGTTCCGCTGAATATAGGTGGATACAAATATGATAAAAAGACAAAAACATTCCCTGTATTTATAAATTATGATAAAGCAGATGATATCAGTGATACGACTAAATATGAAGATCATTTTGTAAATAATCGTATGCTGATCGCGATATCTAAATCTGGGCGCAGTAAACAATCCGAAGATGTTCAGAACTTTTTAAAGGCAAAGGAAAGAGGAATAAAAGTTGAATTGTTTGTCAGAAAGAATAAAGATGACAAAGTATCCAAAGAGTTTTATTATCTTGGACCCATGTCAGCTAGTGGAAGAGCAGAAGAATTTACTATGACCAATACCGATAAAACTGCGGTAGAAATAGAGTGGATATTGAACAAACCTGTAAGGGAAGATATTTACGATTATATAGTTAATGCATAAAAGGAGCGTATGAATCACGATGAAAACTATTAGAGTTGTTGCTGCAGTAATAAGATCCAATACCGACAATGAAGAAAAGATATTTGCAACAGCCAGAGGATATGGAGAGTTCAAAGGCCGGTGGGAGTTCCCAGGAGGAAAGATAGAAGCAGGAGAAACGCCACAGCAGGCACTTGTTCGCGAGATAAAAGAGGAACTTACAGCCGATATCGCAGTGGGTGAACTTATAAAAACCGTTGAGTATGATTATCCTGCATTTCATTTATCAATGGATTGCTTCTGGGCTGAAGTAACAAATGGTGAACTGATTCTTAAAGAAGCAGAAGCAGCAAAATGGCTCTCGAAGGAAGAACTGGATTCGGTGGATTGGTTACCGGCAGATTTGGAATTGGTGGAGAGAATAAGAGAGACTTGGTAGAAAAAAGAAGAAGTAAATTGAGATTTGTAGAAATGATAGATGATACAAGGAATTATACGAGTGGTTATAAACTAAAAGCTAATTTGATCGATGAAAAGGTAGCTAGTTTTATGGTTGCTCAAAATTCACTAAATATCGAGGTATAAGTCAACTGTAATATGAGCATGGATTCTTCAGAAATTGTAAGCATATTTGCCTTCCTGGCCATTTTTCTAATCGTACTCATTTTGTTTTCTTGTTTTTTTAGACTGCGTATTGAGTCACCGGAGAGAAGAGCTGGAAGACTTGGAGAACGTTTTGCGAGCAGTCTTATTAGTGAGACGTTGGAAGAAGATGATGTACTCTTGACAAATGTACCGATATTTGCTGACGGTAAACAGACAGAGCTTGATAATGTCATCATAAACAGTTATGGAGTCTTTATAATTGAGGTTAAGAACTATTATGGTGAGATTTTCGGTGACGAAGATGACCATGAGTGGATAAAGAACAAGATAACACCTGCTGGGAACATATATCAAAAGAGTGTCAAAAATCCTATTAAACAGGTGAAAAGACAAATATACATCTTGTCTAGTCTACTGAAGGAGAATGGGCTAAATGTCTGGATAGAGGGATACATATTTTTTGTAGAGAGGAATTGTCCGGTAGACAGTGATTTTGTACTGGAAACGACTGATGATATATATAATGCTACTCATTTGGCTACTCGAAATAGGTTGTCATTAAAGACACAGAACAAGATTATTTCGTTATTATCATAGAAGTTTATAACAAGCAGTGATCCAACGGAAGGAAGTATATATCTAAATAGATATCTTGAATAGAGTAATCGGGAAGAGGATTTTTATGAATAACAATACAATAGAAAGAATAAGAAGATTTACGGAGGATAGAGACTGGGATCAGTTTCATTCACCGGCTAATATTGCAAAATCCATAGTGATTGAAGCTGCTGAGCTTTTGGAATGTTTCCAGTGGAGCGATACAGAATATGATATATCAAAAGTGGAGGAAGAACTTGCGGATGTACTTGTTTACTGCAGGAACATGCTAGATAAACTCGGTCTTGATGAGGATGAGATAGTAAACAAGAAGATGGATCAGAATGAAGCCAAGTATCCTGTTGAAAAAGCAAAAGGAACCAGTGCTAAGTACGATCAGCTGTAGGAGAATCAAGGAATGATAATCTATGAAGATACAATACAACAATTCGCTGATGATGTGATATTAAATAGGATTAGCGATAGGCTTTATGACTCATTAAGAGATCATCATCTTAGCGGAGGAAGCGAGAGCGAGATTAATTCATGGAACAACTCGTTGCAGTTCATGAAAAATGTTCTTGATACTCCCCAAATACCAAAAGACTGCAACGTGGCAATCGAGTATAACATTCCACAGACATCCAAAAGAGTCGATTTCATGATTTTGGGCAAGGATGACAATGATATTGATCACGTAGTAATAATAGAACTTAAGCAGTGGGCAAAAGTTGAGAAAGTCAATGATACGTTCAGACATTCTGTTATGTCTGATCTGCGTTCTCATGAGCCTGTTGCACATCCTTCTTACCAGGCTTATACATACAAAAGTCTTATAAGAAACTATGGTGGAGCAGAAGATCTTGATGAGAGTTCTCTCAATCCATGTGCATATCTGCACAACATGTCTGAAGATTACAGACCTGTAATAGAGGATGATATATATTCCGACTGGACAAAGGAAGCACCGGTCTTCTTAAAGTCTGATGTATTAAAGCTTCGTGAATTCATTCATCAGTATATTACGGCTAAGTCTTCTGATGATCAGCTTCTGTATAAGATAGATTACGGAAAGATCAAACCAACAAAGTGTCTTCAGGATTCCATAGATTCCATGCTGTGCGGCAATAAGGAATTTGAGATGATCGATGAACAGGCCGTGGCATATGATTTTATCATGAATGCAATAAAGTCAGCTGCCAGTGATTTAAAGAAGCATGTGATAATAATACAGGGAGGACCGGGAACAGGAAAATCGGTCCTGGCTGTTAATGTACTTGCAGACAGCATCACAAAACTTGGATACAATGCATCATATATTACAAAGAACAGTGCTCCGAGAAACTGCTATCAGTCTCTGCTTGCTAAAGGTGACGCTAAAAAGATTGTTGATCTTAAACTAGCATTCCGTTCACCTCATTCACTTCCGTTTGTACCTGACAACGGAATAGATGTGGGAATCTATGATGAAGCACACAGAATGCAGAAAAAGCCATATATGTATAAAGGCGAGGATATGCTTAAGGATGCTATAAGAGCATCACGTGTATCGGTATTCTTTGTCGATGAAGATCAGCGTATCACAGCCAATGACTGTTATAACATAGATACAATTAAGCAGTATGCAATGGAGATGGGAGCTGTACTGGAAACCAGAGAGCCGTTTGTTCTACAGTCACAGTTCAGATGCAACGGAAGTGACGGCTATATAGCCTTTCTTGATGATGTTCTCGAACTTAGAGAGACGGCAAACAAGACACTTGATCTTAAAGACTTTGATTTCCGTATTTTTGATACACCAGCTCTTATGAAAGAAGCACTTCGTGTTTTCAATGAAGAAAGAAACAAGTCAAGGATGTGTGCAGGATACTGCTATGACTGGAACGTAAAGAACAAACGTGGCGAATGGGATATCATGATCGAGGATTTCCATGCAAAATGGAATCTTGAGAATGATAACATATTTGCGATCAATCCCGATTCCTTTGAACAGATAGGCTGTATACATACTGTCCAAGGAATGGAATTTGATTATGTCGGTGTCATTATAGGAAAAGATCTAAGATATATAAACGGCCATGTATGTACAGACAAAACCGCTATTTCAAAAGATGATCATACAAGCCGTATCAGACAGTGCAAAGACAATGCTCTTGCAGAAAGACTGATAAAGAACACATACAAAGTACTTCTTACAAGAGGACAAAAAGGCTGTTTTGTATATTGCGAAGATGAAGCTCTACGAGTTTATTTGAAAAAGAGGATATCAGAGTAGAACGATGTAAGAGCAAAACAAGTAGAGAAGTTCTGAGGTTGTGCAAGAGATATAATATTTCTATAGATGTGATGAAACTTGCCAGTTTAGAGCAAGCTAAATGGTAGTGTGTGGCTACTTATGAAAAACTCTGAGTTAAGATATAAAACTAGCGAAGGTGACAGAATAATGAGTATATTTGATAATATAAAGAATCCAGTATTCCTGAAAGAAGAGAGTGAAGCTGAAAAACAATTTGCAGCATTACAAGAGTTAAAAGAACAACTCTCAGGAGAAGGACTGGAAAAGATTGAACAAGAGATAAATAGGGTAGAAACTGGGATATTCGGTGAGAAACAGATCCATTTTGAATTGGAGAATAGTCATATTCCGATGTTTGTATTGCATGATCTTTTCCTGGAAGATGAAGGATTAAAAGCTCAAATAGATTACTTAGTCCTGACGAGAAAGAATGTTTATGTCATTGAATGCAAGAATCTATATGGGAATATTGAGATAAATAACAGCGGAAGTTTTATAAGGTCATATCAGTATAAGGGAAAGACTTTCAAAGAAGGAATCTATTCACCGATTACTCAGAATGAGCGACACATCGAACTAATAAAGGCAATCCGAGGTAAAACTAAAAATATACTAACTAAAGTTTTATTTGAAAAGTATTTTGATGAGAATTATCATCCAATAGTAGTATTGGCTAATCCCAAAACGGTTTTGAATGACAAATATGCCAAAAAAGAAATAAAAGACAAGGTGATAAGAGGTGATCAGCTGGTTGCCTATATAAAGAAAAAGGATGCGGAAAAGAAAGAAGAAATGTTTTCTGAAAAAGAAATGGAGGAAACTGCGAACTATTTCCTGGCATTAAACAAAACCAACCCTGTTGATTATGCTGAAAAGTTCAGGAAACTTGTCGAGGAGCAATCAATAAACTCTAAGGCATCTGATGAACAGAAGATTGACGAGATTCCATCATGTCCTAAATGCGGAGCACCTATGATCTTAAGAACGGCCACTAAGGGTGAGAACAAAGGTAGCCAATTTTGGGGTTGCTCTAAATTCCCGAAATGTCGAGGTATAAGGCAGTTATAATATGAGCATTACTAAACAAAAGAATGATGAAGAGCATAGAAAACAACTCAAAGAGACTGTAAGTCAAAATTCTATAGTGTCCCAATAGATAAGTATTTATAATCAATGACTCTATTGCTAAAAGATGTGCATGTGCGCATCTTTTTTGTTGCATTTATTTCTTAACTACTTTTTCTATGAAATGAAAAGTTTATAGATTATAATATACGTGGAGTTCCTTATAAAATCAGCGCTGCTTGTAATTGGAGATGATCAAAATGGGACTTTTAGAAGGATTATTTGGTTACCTAAAAAAAAATAGTTAAGCAGTAGGTAAAAATGGAAATTAAAGAGAATCTGTATGTAAGATTGTGGGATTATGCAAATAAAGAATCTCTGGAGTACAAGATAGTCGCTCAAAGCATGAAAACTCACTATATCGGAGGTGACGTTTATGCCGGACACTATTTTATGAAATCTGAACAGGAACTTGCTTCAGGCGGAAATGGCTTTGAAACAATCAGCTTAAAATCAAAACTGGGAGAAGCTATCCACGGAAAATGTTTAGGACAAAAAGTTTCGTACGTAAGAGATGATGGGGTACGAGAGAGTTTTAAGATTATTGGCGTTTCCAAAGACGGAATAAAATGGGAAGAATCTCCCATAGAATCAAAGGGATTATCTGATAAATCTGTAGTTGAAAGCAATAAAGAGTCAAAAAGTAATACAGCCATCAATTCTAAGAGACTTGCAGTAATTAATTCTAACAGATCTCAAGGCGAAAATACAGAAGGGGATACTGAAAAGCTGTTTAAGGAATTGCGAGAATTAAGAATGCAGTTTGCTAGAGAAGAACATGTACCTGCATTTATGATCTTTCATGACAGAACCTTAATTGAAATATGTAAGAATCTTCCTGTGAATAAGAGTCAATTGCTAAGTGTTCGCGGAGTTGGTGAAGCAAAACTGGACAAGTACGGAGACAGGATTGTTGAATTAATAAATGAATATGTCAATTCTGTTGAAATAGAAAAAGTAGAAGCTAAACCACTGCAAAGCAAACGATTTAAAAAGTGTTTTAGATGCAATTTTGATACGGACGAACCCAAATATAATTTCTGCCCTATATGTGGAAATAAGCTGGATGAGCAATAGAATTTTGATTGAGTTATATGACAAGACACACAGAACATTGAATCAGTTTGATTTCAGATGAAAGGCAAGTATGAACGTTCTTGTGATTGGCGGAAGCGGCGGACTCAGCAGTGTGCTGGCATCCAAAGCTTTAGATAAATACAAAGTATACACGTTAACAAGAGGGGAGCGCACTCTCCCTGAAGGTGTAGTATCTTTAAAAGCAGACAGAAATAACCTTGATGCTTTCAAGGAAGCGATAAACTCAGCAAATGTTCATTTTGATGTTGTATTTGACTGCATCTGCATGAATAAGGAACATGCCAAAGCAGATATAGAAATACTAGCTGAGTATACCGACAGACTTATAGTTGTTTCGACAGATTCTGTATTTGACGGGAAATGCAAGAAGACTCCTGAAGACGAAAGCGGTGTTTGTCTTAAAGCAGACGGTGATACAAAGGATTGTGATTATGCTCAGAATAAAAGACAGATGGAAAGGGTTTTTCTAAATGAAATGTCATCACGATCATCTGGGCTTAAGATAACTATATTCAGACCGGGCCACATATACTGCCCGGGATTTTTGCTGGGATGTTTTCCTGAACATAGCAGACAAAAAGATCTGGTCGATCACATCATTTCTAATAAGCCCATTCGGTTAGTGGGAATGGGAACATATCTGATACATCCCATATTTGTGGATGACTTGGCAGAGACGATGATAGACTGCGTTCAAAATGACAAGACTTTCAATGAGATATTCTGTATAGGCGGTCCCGAGGCAGTTGAAAACAGGATATATTATGAATATATTGCAGATATACTTGGAGTTGATATAAATGTGCAGGAGATACCGCTTACGGGATATCTGGATGCATATCCTGAATATGCAGGTCATCTGTGTCACAGGATATATGATCTATCAAAACTAAGGAATACGGGAGTAAAAATGCCGTCAACGCATCTTTATGAAGGCATCAGAAAAACTCTTAATAAGTAACTAACAAAGAGATATATAACAATACAAAATAATTACAGGAAAGATATAAGAAAGATGAGAAAACATACATTACTTACAGGTCTTGCAACAATCATGGTACAAAAATGAGTAAACATTTAAGACCCCATCATGGCATGTGCTTTCAGTTCTATCAAGGAAAAGGATATTCCGAGGACTTCACAGACCATATGGGAAAAATAATAAATGAATTGGATAATGATCCATATCAGAAGATCATTCTGAAAACAGAAACTGATATTGTATGTGATAACTGCCCTAATAACGAATCGGGTAAATGTACAAGTGATGACAAAGCAGACAGGTATGATACAAAAGTCTTAAATGCATGTGGATTAAATGAAGGTGATGAACTGACTTATAAGGAGTTCATAGAGACGGTCAGAGTAAAGATCATAGAAGCCGGTATAAGAAAAGATATATGCGGTGACTGTACCTGGAATGATATCTGTGCAAATCAGTCTGTTTTCACATAAATATCCGTTTAGCAATCGTAACGCAAACAGGTAAAAGACATGAGCAATATGAAAAAGATAACAATACCAATACTTATCATATTAATATGTACGCTCATAGGATGTGCATCTAATGGAGCAAATGATAATGTCGTACAGGAGACGGAAATAACAGATCAGACTACTGACACTGATATAAAAGATACTGAAATATCACCTGATACAGAAAATACGCCTGAGATCATTAAGGACGGATCAGATGATAATAAGATTCCTGAAGATAAGACTCTGATAGATCCTGATGGGAATACTCTTAAGACACGTATCCTGGTTCCCGAAGGATATGAAAGAACTCATGAAGAGCAGGCAAGCCTTGGGGAATTTATAAGAAACTACAAAGTACTTCCTGATAACAGCCCGGTTTTGTTGTTTGACGGAACAGTCAAGCCAAACGATCATGCCGCGTGCGTATTTGATATGTATTTATCGGGTAATAACCTGCAACAGTGTGCCGATTCGGTGATGCGAGTCTATGCCGAATACATGAGATCATGCGGCAGGGAAGATAAGATAGCCTTTCATTTCGTAAACGGATTCTTATGTGACTGGAAAAGTTATAAAAACGGCAAGAGAATATTTGTTGGCGGAAATGATGTATCATGGGTAGACAATGGTGCTGTCTCTGATTCGGATGATAGCTTTGAAAGATATCTGGAAACTGTATTTACGTTTGCGAGTACGCTCTCGCTCGATAAGGAATCACAACCTATCGAAATGTCTGACATACAGATAGGGGATATCTTTATAAAGGGCGGTTCACCGGGGCATGTTGTAATGGTCGTGGACATCTGCGAGAATAATGGCAAAAAGGCATTCTTGCTGGCACAGGGATACATGCCTGCTCAGCAGTTTCATGTCCTTATAAATGAAGATCATGAATCGGATCCCTGGTACTATGAGGATGAGATCACATATCCGTTTGTAACACCTGAGTATGTTTTTAATGATAAATGTCTTAAAAGACCCGGATATCTGACAGAATAAATCAGTAAAGTAAGAAAAAGCGGGGGATAGTTAACAGGTTAGTAATATCGTTAATAGCGATAGTGCTCCTGATCAGTAACTGTCTTGATCTGTTAACTCTTTAAATAATGGAGCAGGAAACAAATGATTAGAGAAGTAAAAAGGGAAGAAATTCCGAAATGTGTAAGCCTTATAAAGAAGGCATTTTTGACCGTGGCAGATGAATTTGGATTTACGGAAGAGAATGCACCGAGATTTACTGCATTTGCAACCAATGAGGAGAGGCTTCTTTGGCAGATGGATGGTGAACACCGACTCATGTATGTATATGAAGATGCCGGTGTTTTGTATGGATATTATTCTTTGCTCATTCAGGATAATAAGGAGTGCGAATTGAATAACCTGGCAGTTTTGCCGGAATATCGTCATAAAGGAATTGGGAAACAACTGTTGGAACACGCATATTCTACAGCCCGTGAGAATGGCTGTAAGCTTATGAATATCGGAATCGTAGAAGAAAACGTAAAGCTTAAAAAGTGGTATGAAGATAACGGAGCGGTTCATGTAGGAACGCATAAATTTGACTTTTTCCCATTCACATGCGGTTATATGAAAAAGGAACTTTAAGCTTTTTATATTTGAATTTTATGGGCTAAGAGGGATTTTAAATGATTACAGTGAATTTGCGGTATACGGGAACAAATGGTAATGCGCGAAAGTTTGCTGAAGAAATGATATCTTCAGGGACGGCAGACAAGATACGTGCGGAAGAAGGAAATTTGAGGTATGAGTATTATTATTCTCTGGAAGACCCGGAGACAGTTTTGCTCATAGATAGCTGGTGTGATCAGACTGCCATTGACGCTCATCACGCATCGCCAATGATGGAGATTATCGCCAGTTTAAGGGAAAAGTATGATCTTCATATGACCGTGGAGCGGTTTGTGGGTATTGAAGAGAATGCAGAAGACAGGAGGTATATACGGGAATGAGTAAGAGCTTGATCATTTACTTTTCAAGAGCGGATGAGAACTATTCTGTCGGTTACATAGATAAGGGGAACACAGAGCATGTTGCAGAGTTTGTACAGGAACTGACCGGAGCTGAAATGTTCAAGGTTGAGCCAGCGGTTCCGTATGCTGCAGATTACAAAACCTGTATCGAGGAGGCAAAGAAGCGTGTCGGTAATGCTCCCATCAGGGAGAAACTGACGGATATTTCTGCTTACGATACCATTTTTGTTATGAGCCCCATCTACTGGGGAACTTATGCCCCGGAGATTGAGACGGCTCTTGAAGGGCTGGACTTCACAGGAAAGCATGTTAGGGTTGTAAGCACACACGAAGGATCCGGACTTGCAAGCATGCCGTCTGATGTTAAGAAGATGTGCAAAGGCGCTGATGTGGATATGAAGGGCCTTGCAATTGTTGGTTCTCAGGCTAAGAACTCGAAGCAGAAAGTGGCTGAGTGGCTTTAATACCCCAAAGAATTATCTTTGAATTAAACGTGCTAAATGCGGTGATGATTATGGCATCAAGCAAAGAATATCTTGATTTTGTTTTAGAACAACTTTCAAAGCTGGATGAAATTACATATAAAGCGATGATGGGAGAATACATCATCTACTATCGCGGTAAGATTGTCGGAGGAATTTATGATGATCGATTTCTTGTTAAGCCAACAAAGTCGGCTAAAAATATGATGCCGGGCGCAGACATGGAACTTCCATATGAGGGGGCCAAGGAAATGTTATTGGTAGATGACATCGATAACAAGGAGTTTCTGAAGAGCTTGTTTGAGTCTATGTTTGATGAACTGCCGGCACCGAAGAAAAAGAAATAACATAAAAAATATCGCACTATCGGGAGGCGAAAAAATGATTCGTTATGTGGATTTCATTACACCTGAAGAATATATGGAATTACGCAGAAAAGTTGGATGGATGGAATTCCCTCTTGAGGAAGCCAGAAACTGCGTTGAAAATGCATATATGGTAATCTGCGTTAGGAACGATGCTGATAAAGCCATTGGTGTGGTCAGACTATTATGGGATGGTGGATATGTAGCATTTTTATCGGACGTTATAGTTGATCCGAATTATCAAGGTCAGGGGATAGGCAGAGCTCTTGTTGAAGCGGTTATTAAACGAATCAAAGATGATATAAAACCGGGATACAAAGTCAAACTGAATCTGAATTCAGCTAAGGGCAAGGAATCGTTTTATGAGAAGTTTGGATTTAAGATACGACCGAATGAGGATGCCGGGGCTGGAATGGATCAGTGGTTAACGTTATAGAATTGATACTTATCTTTCAAGATAAATGAGTATGACAAGTCGGAGCCTTGTAGGGTTCTTTGAAGGGGTAACGAATGAGCAGAACAAAAGCTTTGACAATGTATTTAGTCGGAGCATTGGGACAAATTTTAACTGTATGCATAGCTGTTTTTATATTAAGAGCACTAGGATTTACGGTAGGATACTCTACCCCCATAGGGTGGATAGCAATAGCAATTGGCGGTATTTCATCAGCATTATGGGGAACTGTAATATCAATCAAATATCGTAATTCGAGTCTGAAAAATGTGGCGTGCGATTTCTTTAGAGTTAGGCAAAATCCTGTAAGTTACCTTTGGTTGCTTGCATTTATAGTATTAGATTTTCTTCCCGTTGCATTTGGCGGAATAATAACTGTAAGTGCATGGTATCTTCCGTTTATTATGTTCATTAAACATATAGCATTTGGCGGATTGG
>JAEEUS010000003.1 GCA_016290615.1 Lachnospiraceae bacterium
CTGACGGATTTTTAAAGAATATGGAGAAGGGCTTGATAGAAGTTGCACCCCTTGCCTATATGAGAGGTCGCACTTTGGATAATGCGTATATAATCCTTGATGAGGCGCAGAATACAACACCGGCTCAGATGAAGATGTTCCTTACCCGTATAGGATTTGGCTCCAAGGTCATTGTAACTGGTGATGCAAGCCAGAAGGATCTTGCGCCGGGTCAGCAGTCAGGACTTGATGTGGCATTAAGAGTCCTTGGTAAGATCGACGGAATCGAGATGTGCAAACTGACCAGCAGAGATGTTGTAAGACATCCGCTCGTTCAAAAGATTGTCAAAGCATATGAGGATTACGAGATAAAACAGAACAATCGTAACACTAAAAGGCATTCTGACAGATGAAGATATATTTGGATAATACAACTGAAACTGAATTTGATTTTGATCATAACAAGGTGGCTGAAGCTGTCTGCAGAGAGGTGCTTGAACAGGAAAAATGTCCTTTTGACTGTGAGATAAATATCACGATAACTGATAATGCAGATATAAGAGAGATAAACAAGCAGACCAGAGACATTGACAAAGAGACAGATGTTTTGTCTTTTCCGGGATTGTTTTTCGATGCGCCCGGAGTATTTGATGAAGATATGAAGGATGAAGCAGACTGCATAGATCCTGAAAACGGTCTGATCATTTTGGGAGATATAGTACTGTCCGCAGATAAGATATTTGCACAGGCTCAAGAATATGGGCACAGCGTAAAAAGGGAATATGCGTTTCTTATCGCTCACAGCATGCTGCATCTGTGCGGATATGATCATATGGAGGAAGATGAAGCTGCTGTCATGGAGGAAAAACAACGTACTGTTCTTGACAGGCTGAACATTACCAGGGGGAATTAAAATGGGAAACAAAAGATTGTTTGAATTCATAGAGTGTTTAAGCTTTCTGATATATTTTATAATCCTGTTTCGCAAGAGTGGCGCTGTAGGAGCCGGTATCTTGGGAGCGGCAATGATATTTTATTATCTCATATATGTGATATTCATCGATTGTGTCGGCAATACGCTCACTCGTCTTGTGGCATCAAGGCTGCATCGCGGGTTCAGGGACAATGCCAAAAGGATATTCGGTTATGTAATGCTCTATACTTTCCTTGCCGGTGCATTGATGATAATCATCTTTCTTACGATGTCCGGGTCCTTTTCAGACATTCTGTTTAAGAACGGATGCGTCGGAAGTGTTATGACATTTCTTGGATTCCTGTTTTTTATCAATGCGTTTTCAAATAATATAAGGTGCTATTATGTTGGATGCGGTGGTCATATAATTATGACGATCGCTGATATTGCTTTTTGCATACTGCTTCCAATAGCCGCAATATTTGGTATAGATTTCTTTACTGAATATGGTACCAAGGTGGCAGCGATAAAGAACAACGATATAATGGTCGGAGTTTATGCGGCAATAGGAGCCGTGCTGTTCATTGCACTGGCAATGCTAATAAGGCTATTGATACTGACTGTAGGTATCAGAAGCCTTATCAGACAGGAGCATTATTCGTTTAATGAGGTACGGAGTAAAGACGGATTTAGGACGTTCATGAGAAGCTTCCTTCCGGAATATGCAAAGGGTTTAAGAACAAAGATATTCCCTACAATAACAGTGTTCATGTGCCTTATGGTGTTTACACGAGTGAATTTTCAGCTTGGCGGAGTAGAGAATGAGATCTATACAAGGCTTGGATATATTGCCGGCCCCGGCATAGCTTTGCTGTTGTTTACCATAAAGCTGACAGGCGGATATATCTCACTGGTTTACGGTAAACTGAGGGTTAGCTACAAGAAAGAAGATCGAAAAGGTCTTATAGCACGTTATAACACATTTGCAAAGAATACATTTATCGTTATTTTCCCTGCATTTGTATTCATGCTAGTCTTTTCAAAAGCTGTATGTACAGGCGTTTTTGCCTGTCAGGCAGAGGAGGCTTTTTCACTTGGACTGATAGCATCATTCTGCTTCCTGTTCATGGCGCTTGACGGATTTTTTGATGCTGGACTAAGAGCCACGGGATATGATCTTGTTGCTTTCTTTGGAAATATGGCGGGATTTCTAGTTGCGCTCATGTATATTTTGCTGTCTGGAAAGAATGGTGTAAAACCTACGTTCTTTCTAGTAGCGCTTCTTCTTAGCTTTATCACGGCTATGCTGATCCATGGATTCTACGCATTGAGTTATATAGGCATCAAGTATTATGATTTTGTGGCTAAGGCAGTAAAGGTGCTGATAGCAATCGCGCCAGTGTTTGTGATAGAACTTATTCTGGTAAAAGTCATCACCATGCAGCCTCTCATAATAGTTATATCCGTACTGATAGGGTACGTGATCTACTGGACTGTTTTTGTTCTGGTACGAGGCTTAAATCAAAAGGAGATAGGAAATCTGCAGGGAACATTCATGTTCTATCCGTTTAGGTTCATTGCAGGGTTGTTTCATATAAGATAGATATGATCAGAGTTAGTCAGATCAAAGTTGGAGTTGATATTCCTAAGGAACAGCATCTTGAGATCATAAGAAAAAAAGCTGCGAAAAAGCTCAGGCTTGATGTCGAGGCTATTTCTGTTATGAGCATTTTCAGAAGATCGATAGATGCAAGAAAAAACAGAGATATCTGTTTCGTATATTCAGTTGATATAAACCTATCTGATGAGGACAGGATACATACAAAGGATCCTGACATATCAAAGATCTCTGTAAGACGTTATTCATTCCCTTATAGTTGTGCTACTGAAATAACACAAGATCGTAGACCTGTGATCATAGGCCTGGGCCCTGCCGGGTTGTTTTGCGCATATATGCTGGCAAAGGCCGGGTTTAGGCCAATAGTTTTTGAAAGAGGAAAGTGCATAGAAGACAGGACTAAGGACGTAGAAAACTTCTGGGAAGGTAATGAACTTGATACTTCTTCAAATGTTCAGTTTGGCGAAGGCGGGGCTGGAGCTTTCTCGGATGGCAAACTCAATACACTGATCAAGGACAAGAATGGCGTCAACAAGGAAGTGTTAAGGATATTTGTTGATCACGGCGCCGATGAGGAAGTGCTGTATGACAACAAACCGCACATAGGAACAGACAGACTGAAAGAAGTTGTTAAAAATATACGTGAATCGATCCTAAGCTATGGCGGAGAGATTCATTATCAGACATGCATAGACAGGTTTGAATATGATGAAAACGGAATAAAGGCTGTGTATGCAGGTGACAGAGAGTTTAAGGCATACAACGTTGTCCTTGCAATAGGACACAGTGCAAGGGATACTTTTAAGATACTCAAAGATGGTCAGATACCGATGGAACCCAAGGCATTTGCTGTTGGCTTCAGAGTCATGCATCCGCAACATATAATAGATAAGAATCAGTACGGCGAAGCATGTGATCTTTATGAACTCCCGGTCGCCAGTTACAAGCTCACATATCAGAGTAAGGAAAGAGGAGTTTATTCGTTCTGTATGTGTCCTGGCGGATATGTTGTAAATGCGTCTTCCGAACAGCTTATGACTGCGGTAAACGGGATGAGCTATCATGACAGGGGATCCGGTGTCGCAAACAGCGCAGTCGTGGTTCAGGTAAATCCCGATGATTATGATGGCGATGATGTACTGTGCGGTCTTAAATTTCAAAGAGAGCTTGAAAAAAGAGCTTATGAATGTGGCGTCGGAAAGATCCCGGTGCAAAGATACGGTGACTTCAAGAAATCCGTAACAGGAAAAGATGATACAACGCGTAAGCTGAGTATCGAGCCTGAATGCAAAGGCGACTATGAATATTGTGAATTAAATGGTATAATGCCACAGGCGTTAAATGAGTGCTTTATTGAAGGCATGGAAGATTTCGGACATAAGATCAAGGATTTTAATGACGGAAATACAATTATGGCAGGTATTGAGAGCAGGACTTCTTCGCCGGTACGAATCATAAGAGACAGCAAAGGCATGTCAAAGATAGCAGGGCTTTTCCCATGCGGAGAAGGAGCTGGATATGCCGGCGGTATTACAAGTGCCGCAATGGACGGGATATATATTGCCGAAAGGATCGCGGCAAGGATTATGGGAGAATAGATTATTATGGAAAATTACCGTGAAGCAATCAAAGACAAGCAGAGAATTGTCATAAAGATAGGATCTTCATCGCTTCAGCATCCCGAAACGGGAGATCTTGACTATACAAAACTGGATGTTCTTGTCAGAGAATTGTGCAATTTAAGAAACCAGGGCAAGGATGTTGTTCTTGTAAGTTCGGGTGCCATTGCTGTAGGTAAAAAAGCGATTGGAAAACATGCTGTAATACTTGAGAGCAAGAAGATGGGATTTAAGCAGGCATGTGCGGCTATCGGACAGGCAAGGCTTATGATGACATATCAGAAGCTGTTTGCTGAGTATAATCAGATAGCAGCTCAGATTCTGATGACTAAGAATATCCTTACGGATGAGGTTAACAGAACAAATGCGTTTAACACATTTACAGAGCTTTTAAGGCTCGGTGTTATCCCTATAGTAAATGAAAACGATACGGTATCGACTTATGAGATACTTCTTGATGATGATGATGTGCTCATCGGTGATAATGATACTCTCAGTGCTATCGTTGCAAGTCTGATAAATGCGGATCTTCTCATACTTCTTTCAGATATCGACGGATTATATACAGATGATCCGAGAAAGAATCCTGATTCGAAATTCATTGAATTTGTCGACAGACTCGATGAAAAATACATGAATATGGGTAAGGAATCTACAGGTTCGAGTGTGGGAACGGGTGGCATGAATACCAAGATGAAGGCTGCCAAGATAGCAACAAGCGCCGGAGCAGACATGATAATAGCCAACAGCAAGGATATACGCATCATTCATCGCATAATGGACGGAAGAAATATAGGAACGTTCTTTGCAGCACATGAAGACAAGAATTTCAATGTTGTTGATTTTATCAATAACCTGTAGGTATCTGTATGAACATGAATGAAAGAATAGCTCGTATAAACGAGCTGTATCATAAATCAAAAGGTGAAGGTCTTACTCCCGAGGAGAAAGAAGAACAGGCAAAGTTAAGAAGAGAATATATCGACAGCATCAAGAATAATCTCAGATCTCAGCTTGACAATATCAATATTCAGAATGAGGACGGGAGCATAACCAATCTTGGAAAGAAATTCGGAAACAAATAAGAATATAAATCGCAAAAACTCACTTGCGAAGCGAAACCGGCTGTTGCCCGATGAGATAGAAAAGATGAGTCAGATGATATATCAGAGACTCACAGGCATGGATGAATATGAGCTGTGCGGCGACATTCTTGTATATGCTTCATTTGGCAGTGAAGTCGTTACAGACAAAATCATAGATCATGCTATTTTGATGAATAAAAATGTATATCTACCCAGGGTTAACGGAAACGATATGGACTTTTATCTGATTGCATCAAGAGATGAGCTTGAAGAGGGATCGTGGCATATACCAGAACCAAAGCCTGATGCGTGCAACCTGTTCAATTCAAACGCTAATGCTCTTGTTATAATGCCTCTAGTTGCATTTGACAGAAATGGAGACAGAATAGGCTATGGCAGAGGCTATTATGACAGGTTCCTTGCGAAGCATTTGACAGGAACAAAGATAGGCCTGGCTTATTCTTTGCAGGAGTGCGAAATAGAAAGCGAAGATACTGATATAAAAATGGATTATGTAGTTACGGAAAAAGAGATCATCGAAACCGTATAGAAAGGAATAGCAATGACTGATTTTAAATATATTTCCAAGATAGCAACAGAAGCAAAATACTGCATGAATGATCTTGATACGGAAAAGAAAAATGAAGTATTACGTGCAGTTGCAAATAATCTGGTTGCTGATAGTCAAACAATACTTAAGGCGAATGATCTGGATATGGAAAAAGCTGTTGCTGCCGGTATGAACGAAGGAAGACTGGACAGATTAAAGCTTACCGATGCTCGTATCGAATCAATGGCTGAAGGCGTAAGACAGGTTGCTGATCTTGATGATCCTATCGGGCGCATACTCGATACACATACTCACGCAAACGGCATGAAGATAACGAAAGTATCCACTCCGTTTGGTGTAGTTGGCATTATATATGAAAACAGACCGAATGTAACCGCTGATGCTTGGGCTCTTACGTTTAAAGCTGGAAATGTTGTCATACTAAAGGGTGCAGGTGATGCCCTGAATTCGAATATGGCTATAACAGATTGCATTCAAAGAACTCTTAGACAATGCAATGTGGATGAAAATGTTATCATCCTGATCAAGGATACAGACAGGGCTGTTACAACTGAATTTATGAAGCAGAAGAGTTTTGTGGATGTACTCATCCCAAGAGGCGGTGCAGGACTTATTAAAACGGTAGTAGAAAACAGTCTTATCCCTGTTATTGAGACTGGAACCGGTAACTGTCATATCTATGTGGATGAGGATTTTGACCTTGATTTAGCTCTTAATATCATATACAATGCCAAAACTCAGAGAATAGGAGTATGCAATGCAGCTGAAAGCTTAGTAGTAAACAGAAAAGCTAGCGAAAAGCTTCTTCCTGCCATGGAGGAAAAGCTGGCACAAAAGAATGTTGAACTGAGAGCGGATGATGACTCTTTAAGTCACTTGACTAATGCAGTCAAGGCGACTGAAGAAGATTTCTATACTGAATATCTGGACTATATAATGTCTATTAAGACTGTTGATACAATCGACGAAGCGATAAGACACATAAATGAGCACAGTACAGGACATTCCGAATGTATCATCAGCAATAACAAAGAAAACATCGCAAGGTTTGAAAAAGAGATAGATTCCGCTTGTGTTTATGCTAATGTTTCAACAAGATTCTCTGACGGCTTTGAGTTCGGACTTGGAGCCGAGATAGGTATAAGTACACAGAAACTGCATGCACGAGGCCCTATGGGACTGAATGAACTTACTACATACAAATACATAATAGAAGGCAACGGCCAGGTAAGAGGATGACAAGTAACGAAACACAGATACAACTTGAATATATCGACAAGGTTAAAAAGATAGTCGAGCTTAAGGCACAGGATCTTAAGAGACCTCTTAAAGCATGTGTGACAACATTCGGATGTCAGATGAATGCGAAAGACAGCGAGAAACTCTGTGGAATCCTAATGGAATGCGGATTTGAGCTTGAAGTCGATGAGCAGAAGGCCGATCTTGTAATGATGAATACATGTACAATAAGAGACAATGCAAACCAGAAGGTTTACGGTCATCTTGGCGTACTTCATCATATGAAAAAGAAGAACAAAGATATCAAGATAGCTCTCTGCGGATGCATGATGCAGGAGAAGAGCGTTATCGAAAAGCTTAAGGAAAGCTATCGATTTGTTGATCTTGTTTTCGGCACTCACAACATATTTAAATTTGCTGAACTTCTTTACAGGATGTATACCGAAGAAGGTATGATAATCGATATCTGGGAATCGACTCCGGAGATAGTTGAAGATCTTCCTACAGTAAGGAAATACAGTTTTAAATCCGGTGTGAATATTATGTTCGGCTGCAATAATTTCTGTACCTACTGTATCGTTCCTTATGTAAGAGGCAGAGAAAGAAGCCGTGAACCAGAGGATATAATTAGGGAGATCAAGAAGCTTGTTGCCGACGGCGTGGTTGAAGTCATGCTTCTTGGACAGAATGTTAATTCATACGGTAAAGGACTTGACGAACCAATATCATTTGCACAACTTTTAAAACGTGTAGAAGAGATTGAAGGCCTTGAAAGGATAAGGTTCATGACTTCTCATCCCAAGGATCTTTCGGATGAGCTTATCGAAACGATGGCAACTTCAAAGAAGATATGCAGACATCTGCATCTTCCGCTTCAGTCTGGTTCAAACAGAATACTGAAAGCCATGAACAGGAGATATACCAAGGAGAGTTATCTCGCATTAGTTGAAAAGATAAGAGACAGGATCCCTGACATAGCTATCAGTACCGATATCATCGTAGGATTTCCCGGAGAAACCGAGCAAGACGTTGATGATACTATCGATGTTGTTATAAAGAGCGGATTTGAAAACGCTTTTACATTCATATATTCGAAAAGAACAGGTACCCCTGCAGCCGATATGGAACAGTGCGATGAAAGCTTTGTTAAGGAACAGTTTGACAGAGTGCTCAAGACAGTACAGGAAACTGCACGATCAAAAGTAGGCGGACTTGAGGGAAGTATCTGCAGAGTCTTGGTTGAAGAAAAGAATGAACATGAAGAAGGCATGATGACGGGTAGGATGAGCAACAATGTCATGGTTCATTTTAAGGGAGACGAATCACTCATAGGCAAGATCGTCGATGTAAGACTCATTCAATCCAAAGGTTTCTATTATTTTGGCGAAGAGGTTGTATAACATTGCACATTAAGGACATTGATTTAGAAAAATTATCTCCAATGATGAAGGAGTATGTAAAGACCAAGGAAGAAGTCGGAACCGACTGCTTCCTCTTTTACAGACTCGGTGACTTCTATGAACTGTTCTTTGAGGATGCGGAAGTATGCAGCAGAGAGCTTGAGATAACTCTTACTGGAAAGTTGTGCGGACTTGACGAACGTGCACCGATGTGCGGTGTTCCGTATCATGCTGTTGATACGTATGTTAACAGACTTATTAAGAAGGGGTATAAGGTTGCCATATGTGAGCAGGTGGAGGATCCTAAGCTTGCTAAAGGTCTTGTTAAAAGAGAGATAACCCAGATCATCACTCCCGGAACAAATACCCGTTCTGCACTTTTGGATGACAACAGCAATAACTATATATTCAGCATATGCTACATGGGCGAAAAGAACGGTATAGCGATGGCTGACGTTACTACCGGTGATTTTTTGCTCACGGAAGTAAACGATATCAAATCCCTGATGGATGAGATATATAAGTATTCTCCCAGCGAGATTGTCTGCAACGAGGCTTTTATGGTCTGCGGAATAGATCTTGAGGAGATCAGACACAGAGTGGGATGCCTTATTTCTGCTCTTGAACCTCATTATTATGATGATGACAGATGCAGGAAAACGCTTCTTAACCATTTTAAGGTTAACAGCATAAGCGGTCTTGGCATAGAAGATTTCCCTCACGGAGTTACGGCTGCGGGGGCTCTTTTTATGTATCTGACCGAACTTCAAAAGTGTGATCTTGGCCATTTCACACATATATATCCCTATGTATGTGACAGATATATGCTCATAGATTCTTCGACAAGAAGGAATCTGGAGCTTACTGAAACGATGCGTGATAAACAGCGCAGAGGAAGCCTTGTCTGGATACTTGACAAGACAAAAACTGCAATGGGAGCAAGGATGATCAACAGCTATCTTCGCCAGCCGCTCTTGAGCAAAGACGAGATAGAAAAAAGACTTGATGCTGTTGAGGCATTCTGCAAGGAGCCTGTTGAAAGGGATGAGATAAGAGAATATCTCAATGCTGTTTATGATCTGGAAAGACTGATAGGCAAGGTAAGCTATAAATCGATAAAGCCTATCGACATGATCGCATTAAAGAATTCACTGGCGGTCCTGCCTTATGTAAAGATGATCACATCCGGATTTGAGAGTGAGCTGATAAGACAGATAAGTGAAGGCATTGATGAGCTTAGGGATATCTGCACTCTTATCGATGAAGCCATACTTGAAGAGCCCTCAATGAACCTTAAGGACGGAGGGATCATAAAGGATGGATATTCCGAGGATATAGACAGATTAAAAGCCGCTAAAAGAGACGGAAAACAGTGGCTTGCCGAACTTGAGTCAAGTGAAAAGGAAAGAACCGGTATACCTAATCTGAGGATAAAATACAACCATGTATTTGGATACTTCTTTGAAGTGACCAATTCATATACAGGTCTGATTCCCGATGACTTTATAAGAAAACAGACTCTGACTAATGCAGAGCGTTTCTCAACAGAAAAGCTCAAAGAACTTGAAGACGTAATATTAAACAGTGAAGAGAGGCTTGTAAATCTCGAGTATGAGATATTCTGCGAAATAAGAGAAAAGATCGCATCAGAGCTTGACAGGATACAAGGCAGTGCTAAGGCGATAGCTACACTTGATGCATTATGCTCATTTGCGATCGTTGCCGAGAGAAATGATTATGTAAGACCAAAACTCAACACAAAAGGTGTCATAAAGATAGAAAACGGCAGACATCCCGTTGTTGAAAAGATGATCGATCATGATATGTTCATACCGAACGATACTCTTTTGGATAATTCAAAGAATCTGATATCGATAATCACTGGACCCAACATGGCCGGAAAATCGACATATATGAGGCAGACTGCACTCATTGTGCTGATGGCTCAGATAGGATCTTTTGTTCCTGCGACAAGCGCAGATATCGGGATAGTGGACAGGATATTTACCAGAGTCGGTGCAAGCGATGATCTTGCCAGCGGACAGTCCACGTTCATGGTCGAGATGAACGAGGTTTCAAATATTCTGAGGAATGCTACCAGCAACAGTCTCCTTATTCTCGACGAGATTGGTAGAGGTACATCTACATTTGACGGACTCTCTATTGCATGGGCAGTTGTTGAACATATTTCCAATACAAAGCTTTTAGGCGCAAAGACTCTGTTCGCGACTCACTATCATGAGCTTACTGAACTTGAAGGCAGAATGAGCAACGTCAAGAACTTCTCTATAGCAGTCAAGGAACAGGGTGATGATATCATCTTCTTAAGAAAGATCGTAAAGGGCGGTGCCGACAAGTCATACGGCATACAGGTGGCAAAGCTTGCCGGTGTACCGGATATGGTTATAGACAGGGCCAAGGAGATAGTAAATCAGCTAGTCGATAATGATATCATAGAAAAGATTCAGTCAATAGAAATAAAGAATACAAACAATGCAAAGAAAGTTAAAGTGGAGCACCTGGACGAAGTCGACCTTTCACAGATGTCACTGTTTGATACTGTAAAGGATGAAGATATCATAGAGGAATTAAAGAGCCTTGATATTACAGCTATGACACCGCTAGATGCCATGAACACACTTTATAAACTTCAGAACAAATTAAACAACCGTTTTTCATTTGATTAGGATTAAGGGGAAAAGATGCCAACGATCGAACTTTTGGATGAGGAAACAATTGATAAGATAGCTGCGGGTGAAGTAATAGAAAGACCGGCAAGCATTGTAAAGGAACTTGTTGAAAATGCGATTGATGCAGGTGCTACTTCCATAACAGTGGAGATAAAGGAAGGCGGTATTTCATTTATCAGGGTAACGGATAACGGAGAGGGAATACCTAAAGACCAGATAAAGAAAGCATTTTTCAGACATGCCACAAGCAAATTAAGGAAAGTGACCGACCTTGAGACTCTTCACAGCCTTGGCTTTAGAGGCGAGGCCTTATCTAGCATAGCTGCAGTTTCTCAGGTTGAACTCATGACCAAAACAAAGGATGAGCTTGTCGGCAACAGATATGTGATCGAGGGAGCTGCAGAAAAGGAATTCAGTGAAGTAGGAGTACCTTGCGGTACGACTATCATAGTAAGAAATATCTTCTTTAATACACCTGCAAGAAGAAAGTTTTTAAAAACTTCTTTAACAGAGGGCGGATATATAAGTGATGTATGCGAACATCTTGCTTTGTCTTCTCCTAATATAGCATTTAAGTTCATAAATGCCGGACAGATGAAGTTTAATACATCCGGCGACGGAGATCTTAAGGAAGTGATATACAGGATATACGGCAGAGATATCGCAAAAGAACTTATTCCGATCTCAAGGCAGATGAGGGGTATCAGCATGAACGGATATCTCGGAAAGCCAGTTTTAAATCGTTCAAACAGAAACTTTGAGAAGTTCTTTGTTAACAAGAGATATATAAAGAGCTCATTGCTCTCAAATGCTGCCGAACTGGGATATAAGCAGTATCTCATGCAGCATAAGTTCCCTTTCTTTGTTATTGATATCGATGTGGATACGACGGCACTTGATGTAAATGTCCACCCGACAAAGATGGAGATAAAGTTTAACAATGAAGAGCTGATAAGCGACTTCCTGGAATCTTCAATAGAGGGTGTTTTAAAGGTAAACGAGATGATGCCTGAAGTTTTGCTGCAGGAGACACCAAAACCTGTAGCCCTGGCCAGCAGAGAAAGAGGCCCGGAGCCGTTTGAGGTGATTCGAAAGAGCGAAGAGATAAAAGATGAACCTCTCGATGATCAGCCACTTATTGAACAGACGCAGGTTCAAAACATCACGGAACAGAAGGAACAGGCGGTTGCAAGACTGTTTGGCAATAATGAGGAGATACCGACAAAGCTAGTTTCAAATGTTATAAAGGCACAGGATGTTGTTTATGCATCAGATCCCATACAGCTTAACCTGTTTGAGGAAAAGCTGATAAGCGAAGACGCTATGGCAAAATACAGGATAGTGGGACAGGTATTTGATACATACTGGATGTTCACATATGAAGACAAGCTTCTCATAATGGATCAGCATGCTGCTCATGAGAAGGTCAAATATGAATCGATCCTAAAAAGACTCAAAAACCGGGAGATCAATTCTCAGGAGCTTAATCCGCCGATCATCTTGACTCTTTCAGGAAACGAAAAGAGCATGCTTGAAAAGTTCAGGGAATCATTTGAAGCGATAGGCTATGAGATAGAGGATTTTGGTGGCGGAGAGATCGCGATAAGGACTGTTCCGCTCGATCTTTACGGACTTAATGAAAAAGAAGTGTTTATAGAAGTTCTTGATGAACTGTGTACGCTCGGCAGTGTAAGAGCAGTTCCCGATGTCTTTAATAATAGGATAGCGACCATGGCATGCAAGGCAGCCGTAAAGGGAAATACAGAAATGACACAGGACGAGGTGTGGGCTTTACTGAAAGAACTCATGACACTTGAAAATCCGTATAACTGTCCACATGGCAGACCGACAATAATAACTATGACTCATTATGAGCTGGATAAAAAATTCAAACGTATAGTATGAAAAAGATCATCATTATTTCCGGACCTACAGCTGTCGGAAAGACCAGTATCTCAATAAAAATGGCTCACAGGTTAAACGGTGAGATAATAAGTGCTGATTCTATGCAGGTATATAAAGGGATGGATATAGGATCCGCAAAGATCATGCCTGAGGAGATGGATGGTATAAGGCATCATCTGATCGATATCCTTGAACCTGATAAAAACTTTGATGTCCAGATGTTTCAAAAACTGGCAAGCGAAGCTATCAAAGATATTTGCAAGCGGGGAAAGCTTCCGATAATCGTCGGAGGGACTGCGTTTTATATTCAGGCGCTTTTGTATGGCATAGATTTTACTGAAGAGGATCATGACGATTCATACAGAATCAAGCTGAATGAACTTTCTGAAAAAGAACTATTTGACAGGTTAATGCAGATAGATCCCGAATATGCTGTGACCACTCACATGAATAATAAAAAACGTGTTATAAGAGCGCTTGAGTACAATCATTTCACTGGAAGGAAGTTTTCTGAGTATAATGCAGAACAGGCGCAAAGAAAAGCGATATATGATTATTGCTATTTTGTGATGGATGATAAAAGGGAAAACATATATGCGGGGATAGACAGACGTGTTGATATTATGGTAAATAACGGTCTGCTGGATGAGATTGAAAGGTTAAATAAACAGAATCTTCCTAAGGACTGCAATTCGAGACAAGGCATCGGATACAAGGAATTATTCGAATATCTTGATGGCGGATGCAGCCTTGAAAAAGCAATTGACAATATCAAGAAGAATACCAGGCATTTTGCAAAGAGACAGCTTACATGGCTCAGGCACGAGGATGATACGATATTTATCCGAAAGGATGAATATGACTATGATGAAGATCGCATTCTGGAATTCATGATAAAGACATTTGAAGAAAGATAAGAAATATGAATGAAATGTATGAACGTCTGGGGATAAGTGAGAAAACACTTGAAACCGGAAACAAGATCATAAGATCGATCAAAGACAGATTTGATAAGATAGATGAGAATGCTGAATACAATCAGCTAAAGGTCCTTAATGCACTGAGAGACTGCCGAGTTTCTGAAGCATGTCTGTTGGGAACAACCGGATATGGTTACAATGATATAGGCAGGGATACTCTTGAAGATGTCTATGCGCATATATTCAATACAGAGGCAGCTCTGGTAAGGCCTCAGATAACCTGTGGTACCCATGCACTTGCTCTTGCGCTCATGAGCAATCTCAGACCTGGTGATGAACTTTTAAGCCCCGTGGGAAAACCTTATGATACTCTTGAGGAAGTCATAGGAATAAGAGAAGGCAACGGCTCTTTGGCGGAGTACGGTATTACTTACAGACAGGTTGATCTGCTCGATAATAGTGAATTCGATTACGACGGTATAAAAGAAGCGATTAATGAAAGAACGAAACTTGTAACGATCCAGAGATCCAAGGGATATCAGACAAGAAAGACTTTCAGTGTTGACGAGATAGGCAGACTGATAGCTTTTATTAAATCCGTAAAGAGCGATATGATCTGCATGGTAGATAACTGCTATGGAGAATTTGTCGAAAGAATAGAGCCAAGTGATGTCGGTGCAGATATGGTGGTGGGAAGCCTTATCAAGAATCCGGGAGGAGGCCTGGCTCCGATTGGAGGATATATAGCAGGCAAAAAGGAATGTATAGAAAAGGCTGCTTACAGACTTACATCACCCGGACTTGGTAAAGAGGTCGGTGCAAGCCTAGGAGTCTTAAAGGATCTGTATCAGGGCTTGTTTTTAGCGCCTACGGTTGTTGCAAGTGCTTTAAAGACAGCCATATTTGCTGCAAACCTTTTTGAACAGGCAGGATTTGCAGTAATACCGAATTCGACTGAATCAAGACATGACATAATTCAAGCTATAACGCTTTCAACTCCTGAGGGTGTGTGTGCATTCTGCGAAGGTATTCAGTCCGCAGCACCGGTCGACAGCTTTGTAACACCCGAGCCGTGGGATATGCCCGGATATGATGCTAAAGTCATAATGGCTGCAGGCGCATTCGTTTCCGGAAGCTCTATCGAATTGTCTGCAGATGGTCCTATAAAACCTCCTTATGCAGTATATTTTCAGGGTGGACTTACTTGGCCACACGGCAAGGCGGGTATATTAAAAGCGTATCAGACTATGGCAGATAAAGGACTTTTGTGATAAAATTATAAAGTTAAGTATTTATCTGTATATGTTATAGATATCATTAATTCAGAGCTTAACGGATACGGTGATGATTATTTGCAGCAACCATTCATCGATCAGTGAAATCTCTGATTATAAGAATATGGGGTATATTTGAAAGGAGCTTATTTGTGGCTAACAGTTTTGGTATAGATCTCGGAACGAGTAATATAAAGATCTTCAGTGAGGAGAGCAAGAGCATATTTGTCGAGAGAAATATGATCGCCATAGAGAATAAGAGAAATCTATTAGCTTATGGTGATTCTGCATATGCGATGTATGAGAAATCTCCGGCGAACATAGTGGCTTCATACCCGGTATGCAACGGTGTTATAGCCGATATTCAGAACATGGAGACACTGATCAAGTATTTCATAACGGATCTTTCAAAAGGAAATCTGAAACCTTCAGATTTCTATGTTGCTGTTCCTACTGATGTCACTGAAGTGGAAAAAAAGGCATTTTATGATCTTATTAAGGAATCCGGTGTAAAAGCTCATAAGATTATGGTCGTTGAAAAAGCGATCGCTGACGGACTCGGACTTGGAATAGATGTAAAGACCAGTCAGGGCGTAATGGTAGTTAACGTAGGTTATGCAACGACCGAGATTTCCATTCTTTCTCTCGGCGGCATAGTACTAAGTCGTCTTATAAAGGTTGGCGGATTTAAATTCGGAGAAGCGATAAGAAATGCCATAAGAAAGGAATTCAGCCTGATAATCGGGGAAAAGAGTGCTGAAAAGACTATGGAGCAGATGCTTGAGCTTGAAAGAGCCGGTGAGCCTGCGCTTGTTTTCGGAAGAGATATCGTTTCAGGTCTTCCTATCGAAAGACAGATTCCCACGAAACTGCTTGATGAGTCGTTAATGGAGCTCTTTTCGCAGATCATTGATAATATCAAGGTCATACTTGAACGTACGCCTCCGGAACTGGGCGCTGATATCAGACGTCAGGGAATATATCTTACAGGCGGAGCATCTCAGGTTGTTAGACTTGCTCCTCTTATTGAGAGAGTGACAGATCTTAAAGTAAATATTCCTGAAGAACCGACTACAACGGTCGCACTCGGACTTGCCAAGGTAATAAAGGATTCCAAGTTTAATTCTCTTGCTTATGTCATTGAAGGGATGGGCAGATGAGTCCTATTGTCAAGAAGAAAAGGGAACACTATGTTCTTCCAACTAAATACTGGTTGCTGATACTGACATTGCTGTGCGTAGTAACCATGGTAATATCATTCTCGACAGATATTTTTGCAAAACCGCTTAACACAATAAGCGGTTATGTTGTTGTACCCTTTCAAAAGGGGCTTACTGGAGTCGGATCATATATTTTAAACAGAACAGAGAACTTTAAGAATCTCCAGTTTGTAATGGAAGAAAACGAGGAATTAAAGAAGCAGATCGAAGAGCTTACAAAGGAAAATATCGAACTTGGACAGGATAAATATGAACTGACCAAGCTTCGTGAACTTTATGAACTCGATAAGGAATATGAGGAATATACCAAGATAGGTGCCAGGATAATCGCCAGAGACACCGGAAACTGGTATTCAAATTTCATTATTGATAAAGGAAGCGAAGATGGAGTACAGGTAGACTGCAATATAATTGCCGGAAACGGTCTTGTCGGAAGGGTGGTCTCAGTAGGGCCGAATTATGCGAAAGTAACCTCGATCATTTCCGATAATGTAAATACGAGCGCTATGGTGCTTGCAACAGGGGATAACCTTCTTGTTACCGGCGATCTTGAGATGATGAGCAAAAACCTTATCACATTCAGCCGTCTGTATGATGACAATGACAGGGTTTCGATCGGTGATAAGATCGTTACTTCGAATATAAGTGATAAATATCTTCCGGGGCTGCTCGTTGGATATGTATCAACTGTTTCAACGGATTCAAATAATCTGACAAAGTCCGGTACTCTTATACCGGCTGTTGACTTTAAGCACCTTGAAGAAGTCTTAGTCATTATGGAGCTTAAGGAGAACGTGGAATAGCATGAAGAAGGAATTCATATCGATCATACTCCTTATCATTTGTTTTCTGCTTCAGTCAACATTGCTCAGCAGATTCACAATGGGCGGGATAGTGCCAAATCTTATGATAGTAATGATAGCCACTATCGGTTTCTTACTTGGAAACAGGACCGGTATGTGGTTTGGTTTCATTTTCGGTCTTATTACCGACATATTCTTCGGACAGATAATCGGTCTGTATGCATGTATTTATATGTTCATGGGATACTTGAACGGAGCATTTGAAAAGATTCTTTTCCCTCATGACATCAAGCTACCGCTTTTGCTTATAGTGTGTACGGATTTTGTTTATTCGAATATCTGCTACATTTTATTCTTCCTGCTCAAGGGAAGATTTGATTATCTGTACTATCTGAGAGGTATCATACTTCCTGAACTCATATACACTACAGTACTTGCATGCGTCATATATCCGTTCGTTCACTTTATATTTGAGAAGATAGATATATTTGATGCTAAGCATATGGGAGAAACATACATTGAGGAACAGTAAGAACAGCGAAAGCTTTATGAATTCCATAAAGGGCCGTATGCTTGTATTGTTCATCTTTGTTTTCCTTATCGGATGCGGTCTGATAGGAAGGATATTCTATCTGCAGATAGTTCACGGTGAAGAAGCGCTTAATGATTTCACTTTAAAGATTCAGAAAGAAAGAACCATATATGCTTCACGCGGAAGGATATATGATCGCAACGGAAAAGTACTTGCTTATAATGAGCTTGCATACAATATCACCATAGAGGATATATATGAGTCCGGCAGAGACAGAAATGCTCAGATGAACGAGACTCTTTTAAGAGTAATTGACATCATTGAAAAAAACGGTGATTCCGCAATAGGTGATTTTAATATCATATTAAATGATGACAACGAGTATGAATACACAGTAAGCGATACAAAGCTTAAAAGATTCCTTGCTGATGTATACGGACAGAAGGAGATATCTTCTTTAAAATATGAACAGGAAACAGCATCGGCTCAGGAAGTCATAGATTATCTATGCGCGTATTCAAGATTCGGAATAGGAGAATACACTGATCCTGAAAACCCGAATGATACATTCATTGTGGGGAAGGGCTTTACAAAGAAGCAGATACTGCAGTTGGTCACGATACGCTATGCAATGAGACTCAACTCGTATCAGAAATACATCCCTACGGTAATAGCTGCCGATGTAAATGAGAAGACTGTTGCGACCATATTGGAAAACTCCGATGAACTTCTCGGAATAAGCGTTGCCGAGGACAGCATCAGAAAATACAAGGACAGCAGGTACTTTGCCCAGATAATGGGATATACAGGAAAGATATCCGAGGAAGAACTTGAAACACTAAACAACATGGATGTCACTGATGAAAACATCAGGACGACCAAAGCCAGAAAAGATTATGCTTTAAATGACATGGTCGGAAAGTCGGGTATCGAACAGACTATGGAAACATACCTTGCCGGAACAAAAGGCAGGGAAATGATATATGTTAATAACCTCGGTAAAGTCATAGAAAGTAAAAAGACTGTCATGCCGCTAGCAGGCAATGATGTATATCTTACCATCGATCGTGATCTTCAGGTTGCAACCTATAATATTTTGGAACAGTATCTGGCGGGAATTCTAGTCAGCAAGATCCAGAATATCAGGGAATACAAGCCGACAGAGACAACAAAGGCCAGCAATTTCATCATTCCCATTACTGATGTCCTGTTTCAGCTGTTCAATAATAATGTCATAGATATATCGCATCTCGATGAAGATGATGCCGGAGAGAATGAAAAGGCCGTTTATGAGGCACTTGTAAACAAGCGGGAGGATGTAATGGGCGAGCTGAGAGCTCAGCTTACGCAGAAAGAGACTCCCTATAAGGACCTTTCAGATGAATACAAGGTATATGAGAGTTTTATTACCACAATGCTCTCTGAAAACGGCATCACAAAGGACAGTGAGATAGATAAGGAAGACAAGACTTATATAGCCTGGAAGACAGAAGAGACGATCTCGCTTGCCGAGTACTTAAGATATGCAATTTCCATGAACTGGATCGAAGTTACAAAGATCGGCATGGAGAGTTCATATTCCGGCTCGGATGAAGTATATGACAGGCTGGTTGATTATATAATAGAGCATCTTGAAAACAGCAATTCATTTTCTAAGAAGATGATCAAATATATGATCATAAGTGACAGGATAACATACAGGCAGATATGCTCGATCCTTATTGAGCAGGATATCATATCGATCGTTGAAGAGGAGAAGAACAAGTTTTTAGACGGCAGGACCTCTCCTTATGATTTTATGATCTATCTGATCGAAAACCTGTATATTACTCCGGGGCAGCTTGCGCTTGATCCTTATTCTGCCAGCTGTGTTATAACAAGTACTGACGGTGAAGTGCTGGCATTGGTCAGCTATCCGTCATATGACAATAACAGGCTTGCAAATTCCATAGATTCGGAATACTATGCAAGACTTCAGAACGATCTTTCAAAGCCGTTATGGAACTATGCTACACAGCAAAAGACCGCTCCGGGATCTACTTTCAAGATGGTTTCTGCTACCGCGGCACTTGAAGAAGGAATCGTATCTACTACGAGTACTATCACCTGCAAAGGTTATTTTGACAGATTCAATACTGAAAACCCGTATCACTGCTGGATATATCCAGGATCGCACGGAAGCCTGAATGTGACGGGCGGTATAGAAAATTCATGCAATAGCTTCTTTTATGAAGTCGGATATCAGTTAAGTATCATCGATGATAAGTACAGTGAGACTACAGGTCTAAACAGACTGAATAAATATGCCTATCTGTACGGACTTAATGAAAAAAGCGGCATTGAGATAGAAGAATCCGAACCTGAATGCTCGGATGAGCTGCCTGTACCGTCAGCAATCGGTCAGGGTACCAACAACTTTACAACTGTGGGATTGGCAAGATATGTTACTGCGGTCGCAAACAGCGGAACTGTTTATAATCTGTCGCTTTTAGATAAGGTTACTGATTCTAACGGAAATATCATCGTAGAGTATTCGCCGTCCGTTCATAATACAATAGATATGCCGACAGCATACTGGAATGCCATTCACAGGGGTATGAGAAACGTCGTTTTAAAGAAGGCATACTATAACAACCTAGGTGTTAACGTTGCAGGAAAAACCGGTACCGCTCAGGAAAGTAAGAGCAGGACCAACCATGCGCTGTTTGTAAGCTATGCTCCATACGAGAGTCCGGAGATAACAATATGCACCAGAATAGCCTTTGGCTATACTTCGGAATATGCGGCAAATGTGACAAGAGAAATATACAAGTATTACTATAAGTTAGAGGATGAGGATGAGATCCTTACGGGTACGGCTGCAGTTCCTGAAGCTGCGATAACAAATGCCGACTAGAATAAAAGGAGAATGATATGAGCCTTTCAACTATTAAGAGTTTTCAAAACGGTATAGCATTGCATCTTGATCCTAACGCGGATTTTGAAGACGTGTTAGCTGATATAGGAACAAAGTTTGAGGAATCCAGAAAGTTCTTCAAAAATGCAAAAGTAGCTCTTTCCATCGAGGATCGTATCGTTTCGGAAGATGAGGAAAAAAAGATCGTCACAGCTATAAATGAGCATAGTGATATCAATCTGCTATGCATTGTCGGCAAGAATGAAGAGACTAACAGAAAGTATGTTAAAGCGCTTAAGAGGGTTGAAAGCGAACAGAACGAGAATAATACAAGACTATATGTAGGCAATGTCTGTGAGGGAGATATCGTTGAAAGCGAAAAGAATCTCGTTATTTACGGAAATGTAGAATTGGGTGGAGCCGCTGCCGCAAAGGGTGATGTGATCATATTTGGAAGCGTGACCGGACAGGTATATGCTGGTATGAACGGAGATGAGAAAGCGATCATAATCTGCATGGGTCCCAATCCAAAGACAATAAGTATAGCTAAGACCAAGTTTAATGATAAGATCAAACTCGGTTTCGGAAAAAAGATAAAGTTTTCACCTGTATTGTTTAGAAAGGCCGGTGAAAAGGTGATTTGTGAAAATCTTGATGAGAGTACGCTTGAACAGCTGTTGATGATAAAAGATGTTACGACAATATAAGATTAAAAATTTCAATTTCAAACTCGTACTGTTCGTAGTTGCCTTATCAGTACTCGGGTATTTTGCCATAGGAAGTGCAAGAGTATCCTACCAGGACAGACAGATGTACGGTATCATAATCGGTATCATTCTTATGATCATTGTATCACTTGTCAATTACTCGTATTACTACTATGTCGGATGGGTGATCTACGGGCTGAATATTGTGCTTTTGCTCATGGTATTAGTGCTCGGAAAAGAGATAAACGGTGCTAAAAGATGGGTCAATATCGGATTTCAGTTTCAGCCTTCAGAGCTGGCAAAGATATTATTGATTTTATTCTTTGCTCAGTTTATTATGAGAAATAAGAAAACCATGAACACTCTGCCGACTGTGATCGCAGCGATAATGTTACTGGCGGGACCTATTCTGCTTATATATCTCGAGCCTGATCTGTCCACATCTATCATGATCATTCTTTTGTTCTGTGTCATGCTCTTTGTTGGCGGTCTGAGCTATAAAGTAGTCTTTACATTTCTTGGTTTGGCCATACCGGCCAGTGTGGTCTTTTTCTCATTGCTTTTACGTGAGGATGACAATTTCCTTAAAGGATACCAGACTGGACGTATTCTTGCGTGGTTAAACCCCGAAAAATATGCTGATACGACAGCGTACCAGCAGATCAATTCTACGATAGCCATAAGCTCGGGACAGCTGTTCGGAAAAGGACTCAACAATAATGTTATATCATCTGTTAAGAACGGTAACTTTATTTCGGAACCTCAGACAGACTTTATTTATGCGATAGTGGGTGAGGAACTTGGTTTTATTGGCGCTGCGGCGGTGATCGTCCTGATCCTGCTCATAGCTATAGAGTGTTTCAAGATAGCAAGGTATGCAAAGGACGATATGGGTGCGCTGATCTGCAGCGGCATGGCGGGACTTATATCGATACAGGCATTTATGAACATTGCGGTTGCAACAGGTTCTATGCCTAACACAGGTATTCCACTTCCGTTTGTAAGTTACGGCTTGACTAGCCTGGTCAGCTTGTATATGGGGATAGGCGTAGTCCTTAATGTGGGGCTTCAAACAACAAAAACACATTAAATCGGGGTAAAAGAGAGAAGGGTAAACAACATGAACATTGCACTAATTGCACACGATGCAAAAAAGAAGCTGATGCAGAATTTCTGCATTGCCTATAGAGGCATCCTGAGCAAAAACAATCTGTATGCGACGGGAACTACCGGCAGACTTGTCGAGGAGGTTACCAATTTAAGTGTACACAAGTTTTTGGCGGGACATCTTGGTGGTGAACAGCAGATAGGAGCTCAGATTGAGCATAACCAGATGGATCTTGTTATATTCCTTAGAGATCCGCTTAATCCTAAAAGCCATGAGCCTGATGTTAACAATGTAGTAAAGCTTTGTGATATTCATAATATACCGCTGGCAACTAATCTTGCTACGGCTGAATTGCTTATTAAATCTCTTGACAGAGGGGATCTTGAGTGGCGTGAGATGTACAAATAAACGTAAAAGCATAATATCATACTGTGTTTTGTGCATGCTTATCTGTGTGAACCTCTGCGGATGCGGCAGTAGTAAGATACCGCTCGATTACAAGGTTACAAATGATATATCCGCAACGGGACTTGAGAGCAGGGCTGAAGGATTTTCAACCAGTATTGCTGTAACAGATAAGGATGTAAGTGCCAACGGCGGTTTTGTGCTTGAGGAGAATGCTGCTGGAGGCCTCTTTGATGTAAACAATAAAGAGGTTTTATATGCCAGATCCGTACATGAGAGGATGAATCCTGCAAGTCTTACTAAGATTATGACTGCAATTTGTGCTCTAAAATATGGAAATCTTGAAGATACTATAATATGCTCTGAAAACATTACAAATCTTGAGAGCGGAGCTTCTACCTGCGGATTAAAACCGGGTGACAAGCTTACTCTTGATCAGGCATTGCATTTTATGCTGCTTCCGTCAGCCAATGATGCTAGTATTGCTATCGCGGAGCATATTTCGGGTTCTGTCGAAGAGTTTTCGACACTCATGAATAATGAGGCCAAAAGGATAGGGGCGACCAATTCGAATTTTGTCAATCCGCATGGACTTACAGCTGAAGATCATTATACAACAGTATATGATATGTATCTGATCACCAATGAGGCGATTCATTATTCATCATTCTTAGACATAATTCAGCTTAAAGAGTTCTCTGCGACTATAACCGACAAGAACGGTGCTGAAAAAGAGATAAGCGTCAAGACTTCAAACAAGTTTCATGACGGTACATTCGATGCTCCGGAGTCTATAACGGTAATAGGCGGAAAGACCGGAACGACCACTGCTGCAGGCTCATGTCTGTCGCTCGTTACCAGAGATTCAAAAGGAAATCCGTACATAGCTGTTATACTTCATGCAAGCGAAAGAAGCGTTTTGTATGAGGAGATGATCAAGCTGCTTGAAGAGATAAATTCAAGGTAAAAACAGTTGTCTTTTAAGGTGCGATACTCTATAATATTCGTATGGGGTTATTGCTCAAAATTTAACATAACAGGAGGGCTACCAATGGTTCAGTTAATTGTAGGCAAAGAAGGAAAGGGTAAGACCAAACACCTTCTTGATAAGGTCAATGAAGAGATTAAAGAAGCATCAGGTAACATAGTATTCTTAGACAGGAGTTCAAAGCATATGTTTGAACTCAACAATAGAGTCAGACTTATCAACGTATCAGAGTATGATTTCGAAAACAGTTCAGAATTTATAGGATTTATCTACGGTATTATTTCCCAGGATCATGATATTGAACAGATGTATATCGACGGTCTTATGAAGATTGCCAGACTTACACCAGAGGCATTCGAAGAGATTGTAGAAAGATTTGAGAAAATATCTGACAAGTTTGATCTTCGTATCATTGTCAGTGCATCAATAGATAAGAGTGAATTAAGTCCTGCTATTCAGGAAAAAGTTATTGTGGCATTATAAAAAAGAAAAAAAGCCTCGGGGTGTCCGGGGCTTTAATTGATAAAACGTAAGAAAGGAGAAGATATGAGTTCTGATGACAACAAGATATCGCGAATCGGCAAACCGATCAATCTGAACATTGGACTGATCTTTTTCTTTGTTATTCTGGTTTATCTGATTATCAGTGTCGTGATGTACTTCACATCAAAGCACATCATCGGTTATCAGGTAAAGACGGGATCTTTATCAGTTTCCAATATATATGAGGGTATAGCTTTAAGAGATGAGACTGTTGTAACGGCCGGATGTGCAGGATATGTAAATTATTTTGCTACAGAAGGTGAAAAAGTCGGTACCGGAAACCTTGTCTGCGGTATAGATGAGACCGGAGCTCTTCAGGATTATATCAATCAGAACATGGATGCAGGCTCAGATGTTTTAAGTGACAGAGACCTGTCTTCATTAAAGAATGAGATGATCAATTTTTCATCTTCATTCAATGAGAAGGATTTTTCTTCTGTATACGAATTTAAATATGCCATTCAAGGCGATGTGCTCAAGTTTTCAAACAGAAATCTTTTAAGCTCTATCGATGATCTGCGCTCTCAGAGTGCACTTATCAAACTTTGTAATTCTCCGGCATCCGGCGTTGTTGTTTACTCGGTTGACGGATTTGAGAGCAAGCAGCCTGTCAATGCCGATAAAAGCTGGTTTGATAAAGAAATCTATGAAGAAAACAAGAAACAGCTGATTAATAACAATATCGTGTCTATAGGCGACCCATTGTTTAAGCTTTCAGACAGCGAGAACTGGTCGATCCTTATAGAGGTGGATGAAAACAGAGCTGCAGAACTTGTCGAGGAAAAGTATGTTAAGGTGAAGTTCCTTAAGAATCAGTACGAATCCTGGGCAAAGGTAACCGAGATAGAAGGAAACGATGACGGTCATTACATCCTTTTGTCATTTACGAATTCCATGATCACATTTGTCATGGACAGATTCATAAATATCGAGCTTCTTCTTGATACAGAGACCGGATTAAAGGTGCCTAACAGCGCAATATGTGACAAGGCATTTTTCATTGTTCCTATGGATTATCTGACAAAGGGCGGTGATGGAGCTGACGGTATCTTAAGAGAAACCTACAATGAAGAAGGGCAGATGATACCTGAATTCATTCCGGTTACCATATACAATATAGATGAAGAGAACAATGCATATCTTGATGATTCGATATTGCGCCTCGGAGACAGAATCGATATGCCGGATTCCACACAGACATTTGTCATAAGCAAGTCTGGAACTCTTACCGGTGTTTATAATATCAACAAGGGATATGCGGATTTTAAAGAGATAGAAATATTAAACTCAAATGAGGAATACAGCATCATCAGGTCCAATACAACTTATGGACTTGTTGCATACGACTATATAGTACTTGATGCGGATTCTGTAGAAACGGACGAATTTATTTATGAGTAGTATAGCTGAAAATATAAAGAGCATCCAGGATTCATTGGCAAAGATCAACGCGTCACATCCTGCTGAAATGGATGATACAAGACTTATCGCTGTCAGCAAGACAAAACCTGTAGAGATGTTAAAGGAAGCATATGATGCTGGCATAAGGGATTTTGGAGAAAACAAGGTACAGGAGATAATCGAGAAATACGATAAGCTTCCCCCGGATATAAGATGGCATATGATAGGTCATCTCCAGACGAACAAGGTCAAATATATCGCGGACAAGATATATATGATCCACAGCGTTGAATCCGAAAAGCTTGCTTTGGAAATAAGCAAAAGAGCGATAGCGGCAGGAAGAGTCATACCTGTTCTGATCGAGCTTAACATTGGAGATGAGGAGAGCAAGTTTGGTATAAAACCTGAGGAACTTGAGGATTTTGTAAAAAAGATCAACATGCTTGAAGGCATAAAGATATCGGGGCTCATGTGTGTCGCTCCCTATACCGATGATGCAGAAAACAATCGCGGATATTTTAAGCTCATGAGGCAATTATCTGTTGACATAATGAGGAAAAACATTGATAATATTGATATGAGCGTATTGTCAATGGGTATGTCGGGAGACTATGAAGTAGCCGCAATGGAGGGCTCTTCATATGTAAGAGTGGGAACCGGGATATTCGGTGAACGTGATTACAATATCGGAATGTGAGGAGAAACAGTATTATGGGACTTATGGATAACTTTATTTCAGCCATGAAGCTGGGTGACAATGAAGACGGATATGATGAGGATGAGTATCTTGATGATCCCGATTCAGATATAGAACAGCCTAAGGTTAGCAAACTTTCACAGGACAAAGATGTTGCACTTGATGAAGGCCCTAGAAAGCCTGTTTTATCTAAGAGCAGCTCACGTGTCAGAAAGACAGGAAACGGCATGGAGGTTTGCGTTATCAAGCCTACCAGCGTGGAAGAATCAAGAGAGATAACAGACACACTTCTTGCAAACAGAACCGTAGTTCTTAACATGGAAGGCCTCGAAGTTGATCTTGCACAGCGTATAATAGATTTTGCTTCGGGTTCTTGCTACGCTATTCACGGTAATCTACAGAAGATATCACATTATATTTTCATCATTACTCCGGCAAGTGTAGATGTATCCGGTGATTTCCAAGAGATATTAAGCGGATCATTTGATGTTCCGTCAATATAAGAATCAAAAAGCTTGTCTTAGGACAAGCTTTTATTTCTTTTTATGAAGAATCTGAAAGGGGTTTATATGTCCAGAATAATCATCAAGACTCCCGCGAAAAGGGATTATGAAGTAGTAATTGAGCAGAGCTTTGAAACTCTTTCTGAAGAGATAACAAAGATAGGCTGTTTTAACAAAAAAGTATGCATAATATCTGATTTAAACGTTTGGCAGATATACGGAGACGAGGTTTCTTCTATATTCAGTAAGAATGACTGTCAGGTTGATTCGATAATACTAGAGCCGGGTGAGGTCAGCAAGGCAACAGAGGATCTTTTGCCGTGCTATAAAGAACTACTTATGAAGGCATATTCCAGAGGCGACTATATAGTTTCGCTCGGAGGAGGAGTTGTAACCGATTATGCCGGATTTGTTGCAGCTACGTTTAAGTGCGGAACAAAGCTTATTCATATCCCTACTTCTCTTATGGCGATGGTCAGCAGTAGCGTCGGAGGCAAGGTCGGAGTTGATTTTGATGAATACAAGAACATGATAGGGGCATACTATAATCCTTCACTTGTTTTTATCAACACTGCATGCCTTAATACTCTTGAGGATATCCAGTACTACAGCGGTTTTGCTGAGGTAATGAAGGTTGCTATCGTAAAGAGTGCAAGTGTATATGAGTGGCTGATAGAGAATCTTTATGAGATAACAGACAAGGACAGAGGTATTGTTGCGGATATGATCGAGCAGACAATTTCTCTGGAGAAAATATATATAGAAAAAGATCCTTTCAACACGTCAGAGAGGCTTGTGCTCAATCTCGGTCATACCATAGGACATGCTCTTGAAAAAGCAAAAAACTATACCATGACACAGGGGGAATGCATAGCACTGGGTATTATTGCGGCAGCTCATATTTCACTTAAGAGAGAAATGCTCTCACTCGAAGAGTATTTGGAAATAAGGGATATGTTTGTTCCTTTCAATCTTCCTATTACCATAGAAGACATTGACGTGGATACAATTGTTAAGGATATCCGCCTTGA
Source organism: Lachnospiraceae bacterium (assembly GCA_016290615.1). GTDB lineage: Bacteria > Bacillota > Clostridia > Lachnospirales > Lachnospiraceae > Colinaster. The sequence continues at coordinate 28,048 of JAEEUS010000003.1, forward strand.
TATGACTTCGGGAGATAAAGGCCCCTGTTTTGTACTGTTAAAAAAGATAGGAAAAGCAGTGGTGGATACCAATGTAACGGATGATGAATTCAAGGCCGCTTTGGAAGAACTCAGATTTAGTGAAGAGGATATGAAGGAATAGTATGAATAGAAGCACTAAATTCAAACATCTCACACTCGATCTGATATGCGCGGCTTTACTGATACTGTTTGATCAGTATACAAAGAATCTTGCGGTAGAAAAACTAAAGGATAAAGCGGCATATGTTCTTATAGACAAAGTCTTTGTTCTATCATATCTGGAGAACAGAGGTGCTGCTTTTGGAATAATGCAGAACAAGCAGTGGTTCTTTTTGATCGTAAGCAGCATTTTTATTGTCGGCATAGTAATAATCCTTTATAAACTGCCTCTTACCAAAAAGTTTTATATTGCTGAAGCGATACTTGTATTTTTGGTTGCAGGTGCTGTAGGAAATATGATAGACAGAACTGCGCAGAATTATGTTGTCGATTTCTTTTATTTTGTTCTTATAGATTTTCCTGTGTTCAATGTCGCAGATATTTATGTGACTGTAAGTGCTGTGGCACTGTTCTTCTTTATTATGTTTGGGTGTAAGGAAGAAGACCTTGAGTTCATGAAAATAAAAAAATCGGATAAAGGGTAAGATGAGCGATTACAGATTTCTGATAGATGAACAATTCGAAGGTGAACGCCTAGATAAAGGACTGTCATTGTTGACTGATGATTCGTTTTCACGATCATTTCTGCAAAAACTCATAAAAGATGGGAAAGTCCTAGTCAATGATGTAACTCAGAAAGCCAGTTATATACTGAAGGAAGATGATGAAGTATATTTTGAGGCTCCTGAATGCGAAATCGCCCAGATTCTGCCACAGGATATAGAACTGGACATACTGTATGAGGATAGAGACGTAATAGTCGTCAACAAACCTAAAAATATGGTGGTGCATCCTGCACCAGGACATATGAAAGACACACTGGTAAATGCGCTGATGTATCATTGTGCCGGTTCTCTTTCAGGTATAAATGGGGTTTTAAGACCGGGGATAGTTCATAGGATTGACAAGGATACAACTGGATCAGTCATTGCATGTAAGAATGATGCAGCTCACAACAGCATTGCGATGCAGTTAAAGGAACATACCATTAACAGAAAATATAGAGCGATCGTTCATGGGAATTTAAAGGATGATGAAGGTACTGTAAGTACTCTGATAGGAAGAGATCCAAAGGACAGAAAAAAGATGTCTGCTCGTGTAAGCGAAGGCAAAACGGCTGTAACTCATTACAGAGTCATCGAGAGATTTGGGGATTATACATATGTTGAGTGCAGACTCGAAACCGGGAGGACTCATCAGATAAGAGTTCATATGGCTTACATAGGCCATCCGCTTGTCGGTGATATGATATACGGAAATAGAAAGAATCCCTTTGGGATTGATACACAGTGTCTGCATGCCTATATACTGGGATTTGACCAGCCTACGACCGGAGAGTATATAGAAACGTGCGCTCCGCTTCCTGATTACTTTAAATATCTTCTTGAGAAACTTGGCTGATATTAGTAAAATATAATTATAAGAAAGGGAGGGCATGCTTATGAATACTATAATAACCATAGGACGCCAGGCCGGTTCAGGCGGTCGAGAGATTGGCGAAAAGTTAGCAAAGCATTTCGATATTCCTTTTTTTGACAGGGAACTGTTAAGCAGAGCTGCGAAAGAGAGTGGCTTCTGCGAAGAGATGATACAGATGCATGACGAGAAGCCTACAAATTCCTTCCTGTACAATCTCGTTATGGATACATATTCATTCGGCTATAATACATCAACTTTTGTTGACATGCCTATAAGCCACAAGGTTTTTCTGGCTCAGTTTGATACTGTTAAGAAGATAGCAGATGAAGGACCGTGTGTAATAGTTGGAAGATGTGCTGACTATGCTTTAAGTGATTATGATAATGTGTTAAAACTTTTTATCTATGGTAATGATGAGGATCGTTGCAAAAGACTGATGAACAGGTTCAGTATTGATGAGAAGGAAGCAACTGATCTGATGAACAAGACAGATAAAAAGCGTGCAAGCTATTATAATTACTATTCTTCAAAAAAATGGGGGCATGCGGAATCATATGATCTGTGTATCAACAGTTCACTGCTTGGAGTAGACAGGACTGTAAACCTTATAGTTCAGGCAGTTGAAGAATTTGAAAAATTATAATAAATGAAAAGATAATGACGATTCGGGCCCGGTCATTGATCGGGCCAATCTTTTGCAAACAGGAAAGTTTCATGAATAAGATATACGAAGCAATAAGTGAAGTAAATAAAATTATCAAAGGCAAGGATGATGTTGTAATAAAAGTCATGTCTGCAATACTTGCAGGCGGTCATGTCCTCATGGAGGATATACCGGGAGTAGGAAAGACAACACTTAGCACAACATTTGCAAAGACTCTTTCTATGGATTACAAAAGAGTTCAGTTTACACCCGATGTACTTCCGAGTGATATCCTGGGATTCTCAATGTATAACAGTAATACAAGAGAGTTTGAGTTTAAGGAAGGCCCGATCTTCTGTAATTTCTTCCTTGCTGATGAGATAAACAGAACTTCACCAAAAACACAGTCTGCTCTATTGGAAGTAATGGAGGAAGGAAGCGTAACGATAGATGGTGTCACCAGAAAGGTTGATGACAATTTCGTAGTTATCGCTACCCAGAATCCGTCTGGAAGTGCAGGAACAAATATGCTTCCCGAATCTCAGCTGGACAGATTCCTCGTATGCCTGACAATGGGGTATCCGTCGCATGACGATTCCATCAGTATTCTTAAGAATAATGGCGGATTTACTCGTGCGGATGTCAATCCCGTGATCTCGCTGGATGAGCTTATGAACATGAAAAAGGAAGCTTCAAGTCTTTTTGTTCATGATTCGATATATGAGTATATTACTCAACTTAGTGAAACAACCAGACAGCATCCTCTCTTTAACAGAGGCGTAAGTCCAAGAGGAGCGATCGCGTTGCTCAAGATGGCTAAGTCTTATGCATATATTAACGGCGTTGATTTTGTACGAGCTGAAGATGTACAGCAGGTTATAAAAGATGTATTCTGTCACAGAATCAAGATAAGCGGTAAGGCGAGAACTGAAGGCCTGGATACCAAAGCAGTAATAGATGAACTGCTGGGTGTTGTAACACCACCAAGACAATAATGAGTAGTGTAGATCAAAATTTCTCAGATATATCAAATATAAAGGTCAGATTGAATATACCCCGTTTGATAGGTTTTATCATAGCATACGGTATATTTGGTGTGGCCGTTTTTATGTTTTTCAGAAGCTATGTATGCTTTCTGTTTTTAACCGTGTTCATTCTTATCCCGTTCGTTTCTGTTTATACTCTAAAGATCATGCTTAAGCATATTTCGATACGACTTTTTGCCTCTGAAGCTGAAACAAGTGTAGGTTCAGATCTTGGCATAGGCATTATCGTAAAGAATTCGAGTTTTTTTACATCTCTGTGCTGTAAATGTCATCTTAGCATTAAGAACCTGTATTACGGAGATGAAACTTCGCAGATTTTTACTATACCCTTAATAGCAAAATCCGATAACAAGAATCCGCTGTACTGCAAGGTGACTACATGCGGGATAATAGAAACAGTCTTTGAAAAATGCGAGATATATGATGTCCTTGGATTCGTGAGGGCACAGATACTTACAGGACAGACTGTATCAACGACAGTTCTTCCTATGCCTCAGACTCTAGAGGATATTCAAAAACTTGGTATACTTTCGGGTTTCACGGATAATGAAGATGAGACACAAAAGGGAAACGAGTATTCTGATACATCAAATATTCGAGAATATATACCCGGAGACAGGATAAAGGACATACATTGGAAGTTATCCGCTAAGAGAGATGAACTTCTTGTGAGAGAGCATATAAAGAGCTGTGAGAACAAACTGGTATTATGGATCGATCCCTCTCCGAGGAAAAAGTTCTGCGAACAGATACTTGCACTTTCTTTCAGTGTTGTAAGTTACTGCCTCAAGGAAAATGCACTCGTAAGACTGATGTGGTGTGATCAGTCATCAAATCTTTATGATGTTACGATAAACAGTCAGAGTGATCTTATAAAAGCTTATGAAAGCATGTACAGAAGCAAAAAAGCAGCTCCGGTGAGTGATCTGAGAGCTCTTTTATTAATGAATAATTATAATATGAAAACAGTATTAAGAGTCGGATATAACGGTTCGGAAGTGGAATTGACTCCTTATGAGATCTAAAAAGAAGAAGACAATGGAGCTTGAGGGCAATTCTTTGATAGAAGGACTGGAAATATCCGGTAATTTCTATGAAAAGAATGAAAATAGAATCCTCACCCTCCTTCTAAAGGGAATAGTCGTATATCTGGTTACTGCCGGTATGCTGGGAGGTGCAATAACGGCTACAGGAACAGATTTTAATCAGGTTGTTTTCAATCTGGTTGTTTTTGTGCTGTCGATGATCATCTCGTTAATATACTATAACAAGCGTTCTGAGAATATCGGTGATATTGCGTACCTTTTCATGATCATATTCTTCGGCGTTTTTTATGGGACATATATTAACAGCGGATTCTATACCTGGATGAATGATATCATAGGTGCTGCCGGTTCATATTTTCAACTTCCCGATATCGGTGGTTATGTTCAGATGGTCAGAAATACCAGGCTGGCTGTTACCTTTGCATCATGTTATCTTGGGGCAGTGTGCGTAATACTTGTCAATATGTCCATAGTAAAGAGAATGATGTACGGGGATCTCATTCTGAATTCGATCATCGTATTATTTCTTCCGGTTTATCTAGAACTTGAACCCAATTATGTATATTGTGTAATGCTGATACTTGGTATCGCAATGTCGGTAGTATGGAAGATAAGCGGCAGATATGAAAAGATAGACACAAACTCGGTATATATAAGAAACAAGAAAGAGATTACATATACATACTGCTTCAAAGGGCATGTATTTGCTTTTGCGCAGATCGGTTCGGCGATACTTGTCATATTGCTCATTATTTATATTATACTGCCTAAGGATACCTATACTCTTCTAAGAGGTAAAAGCGATAAAAAGGAACTTACTGATGATATCGTCGAAACATTTATCACATCCGGTTTTGCAGGTTTCTTTAACAGATATGACAACATAGGTGGTATGAACAGCGGTCGTCTTGGCGGCGTCAATTCAGTAAGACTTGATTATGAGACTGATCTTATAGTCACATATGTACCGGGAGATATGAATCCGGTATATCTCAGGACATTTGTCGGAGGCGATTATCATCCGTATCAGAATATGTGGTCTATTGCCAATCCGACAATGATTAACAGAAATGAAGCAAATCTTTTGAAAAAAGAATTTGAAGATTCTAATCCATATAGTGCAAAAGCTCTAATGGAGATTGAAAACATAGATGGCGAGAGCGGAGAATATGCGCTTTATTACAGCGAAAAAGGAGAACTGCTCAACAGAGGTAAAAAGACGACAAGGGAGTATTATCCCCGTTTTGATGAGATAGGTGAATACGCAAAGAATGAATCCCTGACACAGGAGGAAAAGGATTACTGGCTTTCAGTACCTAATGATAATGTTCCGACTCTGATGAAGACAATAGACAAGTTGAGTGTTACATCAGATATGGATGAGTTTGAGATCGCTGAGTGTATCAGGAAGTATTATTTTGATAACATTCCTTATACTTTACGTCCGGGTTCAACACCCATACGAAGAGATTTTGTAAATTATTTCCTTGATTCGAACAAAAAGGGGTACTGTGTTCACTTTGCAAGCGCCGGAGTTTTGCTACTCAGATACATGGGAATTCCTGCAAGATATGTCGAAGGCTATGCTTTCGATTACATGGATATACAGAGTGCTACAAAGCAGGATGATCTTGACAGTGATGATTACTATAAGGGATATAACTCATTAGGTGAAGCACCTGTAATAAGTGTTGAAGTAAGTGATGCAAGCGCGCATGCCTGGATAGAGATGTATACTGATGAATATGGATGGGTTCGTGTAGAACTGACACCGCCATCTTCAGATATTGAATCAGGTACAAGTACGCTCTGGGATAGATTGCTGAATCTGTTTAATTCAAACAATGAAACGACTGATTCAGCTGATGATACTGCAGCTAAAAAGGTTGATACTGAAAAGATCAGACGAAACCTAATCATATTTGTTATAGTTACTGTATCTTTGATCTTGATTTATTATATCTATCGTTTGATATCTGCGATCGTTACATATCGTAAAGCAGATATCAACACCAAGCTTATTATGAGATATCATAGGTTTGTTAAATCGGTTTCGGGCAGACATGATCTTGCGAAAGCATATAATTACAAGGACCAGATATGTGCGGTAGAAACTGAACAGGATATGACAAGGTTAATAGCCTTATTAGAAAAAGCCGGTTTTTCCGATAAAGAAATATCGACAGAAGAATTTGATTATTGCATGAGGCAACTGAAACTGCTCAAAAAGAAAAGAGGATCAAAAAAGTGAGTGTAAAACTTGCGCTAAGTGATGATATATTGATGAATATTGAGAAGCCGGCAAGATATATCGGCAACGAGATAAACTGTGTTGTGAAAAACAGGGATGAAATCGATATTCGTTTTGCTATGTGTTTTCCTGACGTATATGAGATCGGCATGAGTCATATCGGCATTCAGATCCTGTATGATATGCTCAATAAATATGATGATGTGTGGTGCGAGAGAGTATACAGCCCGTGGGTCGATCTTGATAAGATCATGCGTGAAAAAGACATCAAGCTATTTGCTCTTGAAAGTCAGGATCCAATTAAGGAATTTGATTTTCTTGGCATGACACTTCAATATGAGATGTGCTATACGAACATTCTGCAGGTGTTAGATCTTTCGGGAATACCATTGCTTGCGAAGGACAGAGGAGAGGCTGATCCAATAGTTATCGGAGGAGGCCCTTGCGCATATAACCCTGAACCAGTTGCTGATTTCTTTGATATTTTCTATATAGGCGAGGGAGAGACAAAATACCGTTTACTTTTAGATATATATAAGGAACATAAGAAGAATCATACTTCCAGATATGAGTTTCTGGTTGAAGCTGCAAAACTCGGTGGATTGTATGTTCCTTCACTCTATGAAACAGAATATAACGAAGACGGAACCATAAAGGCTTTCTATCCATTAAGGGATGATATACCTACAAAAATCGAAAAAGAAATCGTAACTGATATTAAGGCGGCTGATTATCCGACTGCACCTGTTGTGCCGTTCATCAAATGCACTCAGGACAGAGCAGTTGTTGAGATTCAGAGAGGCTGCATAAGGGGATGCAGATTCTGTCAGGCGGGACAGCTGTATAAACCGGTAAGAGAACGAGATGTAGATTTTCTCAAGGAAAAAGCTATGAAGATACTCGAAAGCACCGGGCATGAGGAAGTATCCTTGAGCTCGCTGAGTTCAAGTGATTATTCAAAGCTTGAAGAACTGACGGATTATCTAATCGATGAGTGTTCTAAACGGTATATCAATATTTCACTGCCGAGTTTGAGAATTGATAATTATGCACTGGATGCTTTCGGCAAGGTTCAGGATGTCAAAAAGAGTTCATTAACGTTTGCTCCAGAAGCCGGATCTCAGAGAATGAGAAACGTGATCAACAAGGGACTGACGGAGGATGATATACTTAACGGGTCAAAGATGGCTTTTGAAAGAGGCTGGAACAAGGTTAAACTGTATTTCATGCTCGGACTTCCGGGAGAAACCACGGATGATATCGAAGAGATAGGAGTACTGTGCGATAAGATTGCTAGAGTTTACTTTGATACAGTTCCAAAGGAAAAGAGGGTGGGCGGACCTGTTCAGATAACAGCCTCTACATCATTCTTTATTCCCAAGCCGTTTACTGCTTTCCAGTGGGCGAGCATGAATACTAAACAGGATTTCTTAAATAAGGCGTATATCACCAGGACTTCAATACTAGCTCAGCTAAACCAGAAAAGGATAAAATACAATTGGCATGAAGCTGATGTAAGTGTAATGGAAGGTGTATTTGCTCGCGGTGACAGAAAGATAGGTGCGGTCATTCTTGAAGCATATAGACGCGGTTGCATTTATGATGCATGGGGCGAATTCTATAATAACGATGTATGGCTTAAAATATTTGAAGATCTTGGTATAGATATTGGCTTTTATACGACAAGACAACGCAGTCTTGATGAAATATTCCCGTGGGATTTTATTGACTGCGGAGTAAGTAAGCAGTGGCTTAAAAACGAGTGGCTGAAATCAAAGGAAGAAACTGTGACATTGAACTGCAAAAAGCAGTGCAGTGGCTGCGGAGCCTCAAAATACGGTGTTGGCATATGTGTGGGTGAGGGACGTTGAAAGTTAGGATCAAGTTTGCAAAATATGGTGTCATGAAATATATTGGGCACCTGGATATAATGAGATATTTTCAAAAGAGCATGCGAAGAGCCGGTGTTGATATAGCATACACAAGCGGATTTTCTCCTCATCAGATCATGAGCTTTGCGTCCCCTCTCGGGGTGGGAGTTGAAAGCTGGGGAGAATACTTTGACATTGAGTTAAACAGCGGAACTGCGCGTGAAGTAAAGGATGCTCTAAATAGAGTTATGGTCCCGGGTATGGAGATTATATCTGTTGTAGGCCTCCCTCAGGGAGTTAAGAATGCAATGGCAAGCATTGCTGCTGCATCTTATCGTGTTACGATGAAGGAAGGCTTTATAAATGAGATTAATCAAACGGACAGGATTGATGAGTTCCTTGCTCAGGACAAGATAACAATAATAAAGCAAACAAAGAAAAATGAGATAGAATTTGATCTAAAACCGCATATCTTTGAGTTTTCATATGACGGTACATTCAGGATGCTTATAGATGCGTCGAGTGCCGGAAATATCAAACCCATGGCAGTTATGGAGGAATATGCTAGATTCTGCAATGAAGAGATAACCGCCTCTAAGTATCAGATAATTCGTGATGAGATATATACAGTTGATGAAAACGGAAAGTATGTTTCCTTGGAAAGTGTTGGTGAAGAATTTTGATCAGATCCACGGTTTGTATAACTGAATATCAGGGCAATATCATATCTTGGCTGGATGTTGACTCAAAGATGGAAAGGCTTTCCGTTGATAAACCGAATGAGGACATAACCGGAAACATCTATGTCGGGATCGTAAAACATGTGGTAAAAAATCTCGATGCATGTTTTGTTGAGTTTAAGAAGGATACACTCGGATTCTTAAGTTTTAACGATGTTTACCCACAAATGAAAGTCACTGAAGGGATGCAGATTGCAGTTCAGGTCATTAAAGAGGCATCTAAGAATAAAGAGGCTGTATTGACTTGCAGGCTATCTGTTCCTGGACAGTATTGTGTGGCAATCTATGATGATAAGGCTGTTAATATCAGTCGAAAGATTAGTGGTGACAAAAGAAACGAATTAAGAAAAGCGATTCCTGATGATACAGATCTTTGCTTTACTGTAAGGACCAATGCGGCAAATGTTGATGATACATCACTGATCACAGATGAAGCTTATATACTCAATGAAAAACTGCATGAGATAATAAGAAACTGCAGCATGAGGATAGCTCCTGCACTGTGTTTTGCATCAGATAAAGGATATGTAAAGTTTCTGCAAAGCCTTCCAAAGAACAGCTTTGAAAGGGTTCTTACCGACAACGAAGGCATATATGAAGAACTGAAGGATAATTATTTATGCGAGTTTTACAATGATGATTATTCTTTGAGCAAGCTGTACAGTCTTGAAACCAAGTTGCAGGAAATACTTAACAGAAACGTATGGTTGAAATCCGGGGGAAATATCCTTATTGAGCATACTGAAGCCTTGACGGTTATAGACGTTAATTCTGCCAAGAACATCTCTGGCAAAGAAAGGGAAGTCAATATACTTCAGATAAACAAGGAAGCCGCTTATCAGATAGCCAGACAGCTCAGGCTGAGAAATATCTCAGGGATCATAATAGTTGACTTCATAAATATGCAAAAAGAAGCATCAAAACAGGAACTTATTGATTATTTAAAAGCTCAGCTTATCACCGACCCCGTAAGATGCGACTATATAGACATGACATCTCTTGGACTGGTAGAGATAGTCAGAAGAAAAATAAAACCTCCTATTTACGAAATATTGAGCAAATAATGAGTGCTTTTTGTTTGCTTTGTATATTTTATAACTTGCTTTATCGTGTTATCATGGTATCATAACAAATCAACCTTAGAAGAGAGGGAGTAAGAGAATGGAAGAGAAGAAAATGAATTTTTTTGCAATACCGGCGTTTACTTTTGTGCCGCCTAAGTACAAGGATATCATTAAGGAATCCGCTGGAAAGATCTTTGGAGCATTGCTCATATGTTTCCTTATAATGGCATGTATCAATGCTGTTAAAGTAAATGTAGCAATGAATGAAGTAACTGACGAGATCAGAAATAACTGTCCTGAATTTGAACTCATGGGTGGTGAATTTGAGATCGAGAAGCCTTTTGCTTTTGATGAAGATGACGTATATGTAAACATTGATGACAGCATCGAAAATGTAACAGAAGATGACGTAAAGGAAATTGTACTTAACGGAAATTACCAGTCTGTTATCATAATCGGTAAATACTCATTTGGTATGTACAACAACGGTCAGATACAGTCGTTCAAGTATACCGATTTTGAAAATTTTACAGTATCTAAAGACAAACTGTGTGATGAATTCCTGCCTACGATAAAGTCAATCGTTGTTTTAGTTGTTATCCTTTGGGCGTTTGTTTCAATCGGTTTATTCTATTTCGTAGCTCTTATAATGCAGCTGTTTACTATGATGTTTGCAAGCATATTCGGAAAGGAATTTGACGGAGTTCAGCGTTACAGGATGACAGTACTTGCGAAGTTCCCGATCCATGTTATTGTATTCATAATCGGACTTATCAAGCCTTCGCTTATTGGCTTCTGGGCAAACTTGGTTCTTCAGGTAGTATTCATTGCATTGGCAGTATTCATGTATGACAAAGATGATGATGTTGTAGATGCTCCTGTAGAAGTGATTGAAGACAAAGGTGAGGACAATTCACAGTTCTAATTAAGCCTATTCCAATATTTCTATACATTAATTCGGGCCATTTTCGGCGGGATTTTTCGCAAAATCGCAAAGAAAATGGCTTGACTTATGTAAAGAGCGATGATAATATATATGAGTATGCCGCGTAACGAGGCTATAAGTGCGCATATGCGCCGCCATAGTTAGCGAGAAAAGTGTTTTACACTTAGATAGGAGGGAAAACCTATGTACGCAATCATTGCAACAGGCGGAAAGCAGTACAAAGTTGAAGAGGGCGATTGCATCAAAGTTGAAAAGCTCGATGCTGAAGTTGGCTCTACTGTAACATTTGATACTGTTCTTGCTGTAAAAGATTCAGAGCTTAAGTGCGGAGACGATGTAGCAAAGGCTACAGTAACTGCTACTGTTATGGATCAGGCTAAGGCTAAGAAGGTAATCGTTTACAAGTACAAGAGAAAATCTGGTTACCACAAAAAGAATGGTCACAGACAGCTTTACACACAGGTAAAGATTGACAAGATCAACGCTTAATTGTTGTTTGGAGTTAATAGATGACCACTGTACGTATCTGGCAGAGTGAAAACAAAACCAAAGCATTTGAAGCAAGCGGTCATGCGGGATATGCAAGATCCGGCATAGATATAGTTTGTTCGGCCATATCAATACTTGTTAGCAATACCATAAATACGCTTGAAGTATTGTGCAATGAGAAAACAGATGTGACCATAGATGAAAAGATCGGTCTCATAAGATGTGTGTTTAAGAACACTCCATCCGAGAAATCCCAACTCATAGTTGATTCTATGCTTCTTGGTTTAAAACAGATACAAGACGAATACGGAAATAAGTATATTGATATTAGATTTGAGGAGGTGTAGTTATGCTTAAGTTAAACCTTCAATTCTTCGCTCATAAAAAGGGTGTAGGTTCTACTAAGAACGGTAGAGATTCAGAAGCAAAAAGACTTGGCGCTAAGAGAGCTGACGGACAGTTCGTTAAGGCCGGTAACATACTTTACAGACAGCGCGGAACTAAGATACATCCCGGAACCAATGTAGGTCGCGGCGGTGATGATACATTATTCGCACTTACAGACGGTATTCTTAGATTCGAGAGACTCGGAAGAGACAAGAAGCAGGCAAGTGTTTATCCGGTTGAAGAATAATAGTTTATGATCAAAAGCTCCAGACTTAGGTTTGGAGCTTTTTTATCAGTAGAAAGGTTGATAGATATGTTTGCAGACAGAGCGACCATCTATGTAAGAAGCGGTAAAGGCGGAGACGGACATGTGTCCTTCAGACGTGAAAAATATGTGCCGAACGGAGGTCCTGACGGTGGCGACGGCGGCGACGGCGGAAGCGTTATTATTGAGATTGATGACGGTCTTAATACTCTTGTTGACTTCAGAAATGTTAGGAAGTATCTGGCCGGACATGGTGAAGACGGAAAGAAGAGAAACTGCCACGGAAAAAATGGTGAAGACATCATACTTAAAGTGCCTGAAGGGACTGTTATCAAGGAAGCTGAAACCGGCAAGATAATAACGGATATGAGCAGGGATAACAGAAGATTTGTTCTGCTAACAGGCGGAAAAGGCGGAAATGGGAATCAGCATTATGCAACCAGCAAGATGCAGGCTCCTAAATATGCTCAGCCCGGACAGCCGGCCAAGGAACTCAACCTTATTTTAGAGCTTAAGGTACTGGCGGATGTAGGCCTTGTAGGATATCCCAATGTTGGAAAGAGTACATTCCTTACAAAAGTAAGCAATGCTCGTCCAAAGATTGCAAATTATCACTTTACGACATTGAACCCGCATCTGGGTGTTGTTGATCTTGATGATGCCAAAGGTTTTGTTATCGCTGATATTCCCGGACTTATAGATGGTGCCAGCGAGGGTGTCGGTCTTGGACATCAGTTCTTAAGACATGTCGAAAGGACCAAAGTAATAATACATGTTGTAGATGCATCGGGATGTGAAGGAAGAGATCCGATAGAAGATATTTATGCAATAAACAGGGAACTTGCTAATTATAGCGAGGATCTTGCAAAGCGTCCGCAGGTAATAGCTGCCAATAAGACCGATCTTATATTTGAAGGTAAGGATGAGGTTATAGATCGAATCAAAGCAGAATTTGAGCCTAAAGGATATGAGGTATATCCTATAAGCGCTATTAGTGGTGAGGGTATATCAAAGGTCTTGTATCGAGTAAGAGAGATGCTTGATGAGATAGGTGATGATCCTGTGGTATTTGACGCGGAATATGATTTCAGTGAAAATGTCATCTATGACGAGCCGTTTACTGTTGAATATGATGAAGAAGAGAACGAATATGTTGTTGAAGGACCACGTATAGAAAAAATGCTCGGATATACAAATCTTGAAAGTGAAAAAGGATTTGTTTTCTTCCAGAATTTCTTAAAGGAGAACGGCATACTAAAACAGCTAGAAGAACTTGGGATAAACGAGGGAGATACTGTAAGAATGTATGGTTTTTCTTTTGATTATTACAAATAAGTGATAAAATATCATTATTAAGGAGTTTATGTAATGACCAGCAAACAGCGCTCATATCTTAAAGGCTTGGCGATGAATATCGAACCTATATTTCAGGTTGGAAAATCATCAATAACACCGGAATATACACAAGCTATAACGGAAGCTTTCAATAAAAAAGAACTGATCAAGATATCTGTTCTTAAAAACTGTATGGACGATCCTCGTTCAATAGCAGAAGTTTTAGCTGACAGAACAGGTTCGCAGGTTGTTCAGGTCATAGGTAAGAAGATAGTACTATATAAGCCCGACAAAAAGGATCCGAAGATAGTATTACCATTATGAGAATGAGGTAAAAACATGAAAACAAACAAAAAAGTCGGTATTATTGGCGGAACATTTAATCCAATCCATATTGGACATCTTATTTTGGCAGAGCATGCTTATGATGAGTATAAACTTGATGAGATACTCTTTATACCAACAGGCATAAGTCATTTTAAGGATCCAAGCATTGTTTTAGATAAGAAAAAGCGTATAACAATGACCGGTGGAGCAATAGATGATAATCCTCATTTTGCGCTTTCAACCATAGAGACAGATCGCCCAGGAAATTCATACACCTATGAGACTCTGGAAGAGTTGAAGAGGATGAATCCTGATACAGAATACTATCTTATAATCGGAGCTGACTCTCTGTTTCAGATAGAAGAGTGGAAGAACACTGAGTCTATCATGAGTAATGCTTCTATCCTTGTTGCTGTAAGAAAAGGACAGAGTCTTGAGGAACTCAAAGCTAAAGCTGAAGAACTTACAAAGAAGTATAAGGCTACGATTAATGTCCTGACATGCCCTTATATTGACATATCATCAACTGAAATCAGAGCTAGGATCAAAGAGGGTAAAACAATTCGTTATATGGTTACTGATGATACTCTGAATTATATTAATAAATTCAATTTATACAGAGACTGATCTTTATATGGATAATGATGAGATAACGCAAAAACTAAACAGTACTCTTAAACCCAGAAGGTTTGTGCATACTCTGGGAGTAGCGTACACGGCGGCTTCCTTAGCTATGTGTTATGATCCTCTGATCATGGATAAGGCTTTCAGAGCGGGACTTTTGCATGACTGCGGCAAATATCTCAGTGATAAGGAAAACATCACATTCTGCGAGAAGAATAAGATAGAACTCAGTGATATAGAGAAAGAGACTCCGGGCCTGATTCATGCTAAAATGGGCGAGTTTCTAGCAAAACAAGAGTATGACGAAAACGATGAAGATATTCTTTCTGCTATACGTTGGCATACTACTGGAAGACCTGGAATGAGCCTTCTTGAAAAGATCGTTTTTATTTCAGATTATATCGAGCCTAACAGAGATCATGATCCCGATTTACCAAGTATCAGGCAGATGGCATTTACGGATATTGACGGATGTCTTTTGAGAATATATGAACATACTATATGGTATCTGAATGATACAGGAAAGAAACAGGATCCGATGACTAAAGAATCTTACGAATTCTATAAGGACAGATTACAAAATTAGACAGGAAACAAAATGGAAGAATTACTTGGACTGATACAGGATAAGCTAGAAGAAAAAAAGGCTGAGGATATTTCTGTTATAGATATATCCGAGCTTTCAATAATGGCTGATTACTTTGTTATAGCAAGCGGAAGCAATGCAAATCAGATACATGCCATGGCTGATTTTCTTGAAGAGGAGCTTGCTAAGAAAGGTATTAAGCCTAATCATATAGAAGGATACAGTACGGCAAACTGGATATTATTGGATTATAGTGATATTATTATACATATATTTGATAAAGAGAGCAGAAACTTCTATGATCTAGATCATATATGGAAGGGCGGAAAGACAATATCTCTGCCTTAATCTTGGTATTGAGGGGTTAATATCATGATTCATGTATTTATAGTCAATCCGATGGCCGGAAGAGGAGATTTCGCTGAAAAACTGCGTAAAAAGATCTCGGAATTTAAGGATATCGAGTATTATATCTTTGATACCAGAAATGCGGGATATGAGGGCGAACTCATAAACAGGATCCAGCATATATTCGAAGATGAGAAACTGAGAATTTATTGCTGCGGTGGATCTGGGACCATCAGGAATATTCTTAACGATATAGACAATCTTGACAATGTTGAGGTTGCCTTCTTTCCATGTGGACTTTCAAACGACTTTCTTAAAGTTTTTCCAAAGAATGAACAAAAACGTTTCAGCGTACTTGAGGAACTCATTTACGGTGATGTCATAGATGTGGATTACATCAGATACAATAATAAGGGGATTGCGCTTAATACTTTCTCAATGGGCATAGATTCCTCGCTTATTGAATGTATGGAAAAATACCGATTCCTTAACACTATCGGTAATATTTCGCCTTATTTGTGGGCATTGCCTGTCGCTTTGCTTAAATCGAGAACTACAAAGTGTGAAGTCACTATTGGAGATAAGCACTATGTTGATGATTTTACAGAGATATTCTTTGGAAATGGCAATGTTTTGGGTGGCAGCGTATGTGTATATGACGAAGCAGTTGTGAATGACGGAGTCGGTAAATATCTGCTGTTACGTGCTGACGCAAGAAGATTCTGGAGTATACCGATTGCTTTTAATTTGATAAAGAAGAAATATTACAAGCTGAAATATATCGCAGAATATGGCGATGCACAATGCATTTATATCAGAAGGATCAATGACGGTCCCATTAAGTATAATGTTGACGGAGAACTGCTGACATTTGGCGGAACAGTCAAGCTTGAGATGGTAAAAAAAGGATTGCATTTTGTTGTACCGAAGGGGGTAACTTTGGATGAACAATAGTTATGCACGCTTTTGTAATGTAATATTCTATTATCTCAGTGTCATCGTGTGTCTTATAGGAATTTACGGCGACCCTGATATGAGAAAACCAACGAAGACGATATTGTTCGTTTTCTTCATACTGCTTGGTATCATGCCTGGATTCTTGCTTGATGCCAATATCCTTGATATGCATAAATACAAGAGATTCTATCTGGTTACTTACTGTCTTGCAAGTTTATGCATGTATTTTACATGGAATTCGATAACCCTTTTAATAGGCATGTTGTTTTTGGAATCAATGCTCTGTCTTGTATATTTGGATCCGGAGTTTTTGCTGTTCCAGAATTTTGTATGTATTATTCTGCTGACATTCCTGTTTTTCTATGAACGCATAAATGATAAAGTGACACTTGATGAAGTGCAGTTTCTCATCATCTTTTTCATGTTCCTTGGAGCGAACTATATAGGAAGGCAGGTTGTAAAACTTGTCCTTCATGAACGATTCAAGAGTATGGAGCAGGAACGAAGCTTGGATGACATGCTCCGCGTCGTTGAGACAAAGGTTGATGAAGCAAGAAATGCCGTAAAAGCTAAATCTGAATTCTTGTCTAATATGTCTCATGAAATCCGTACCCCGATCAATGCCGTACTGGGAATGAATGAGATGATACAGCGTGAGAGTGACAATGAACAGATTTCCGAGTACTCGCGTAATATCGCAAGCTCAGGAAGTATGCTTCTTGCTCTGATTAATGATATCCTGGATCTTTCTAAGATTGAATCTGGTAAAGTTGCGATTATCAGAGTAGAATATCAGCTCAGTACAGTTTGCAATGATCTAATGAATATGATCAAGGACAGAGCTGGAAAGAAGAATCTTGGATTAAAACTTAAAATAAATCCGCAGATTCCTAATTATCTATATGGTGATGAGGTTAGGATCAGACAGATAGTACTAAACCTTTTGACCAACGCAGTCAAATACACTGAGACTGGTACGATAACGGTAAATGTAGATTTTGTAAACAGAAGCAAATCACAGATTGATTTAAAGATAAGCGTAAAGGATACCGGAAGAGGTATTAAGAAGACAGATATCAATAAGCTGTTTACTTCATTCCAGAGACTAGAAGAAGCTCATAATAAGAATATCGAAGGAACAGGACTGGGTCTTGCTATCGTTGGCGGATATGTAAAACTGATGCATGGTAAGATCGATGTCATAAGTGACTATGGTAAAGGCAGTGAATTTATTGTTACCATTCCACAGAAGGTTGTTAAGCATGATGAGATAGGTGAGTTTGACTTTAAGTTCAATAAGCCTTCTGCGAAGACTAACAGCTATAAGCCGACATTCAAAGCTCCCAGAGCAAAGATACTTGCAGTTGATGATAATAATATGAACCTTATTGTTGTAAAGAATCTTCTTAAAGCAACAGATATAAGGATCGATTTTGCACACAGTGGTCAGGAGTGTCTTGATAAGGTCAGAAACGAGTTTTATGATGTTATCCTGCTTGATCATATGATGCCTGAAATGGACGGTACAGAGTGTCTGAGAATCCTTAAAGATCAGAAACTTATTAACAAGACTCCGGTAATCGCTCTTACAGCAAACGCATTATCCGGAGCAAAAGAAGAGTATGTGAGACTTGGATTTGATGATTATATTTCAAAGCCTATTGTACCTCTTGAACTTGAAAACATGCTCAAGCATTGGCTGCCAGGATGGTTGATCGATGTAACTCAGTAAGAGATAATTCTTGCTATGTAAAAGATTCCGGCTGGCTAATTTGAAAAGAAAAAGCAAATAAAAAACCAAGAGTTTCGATGCTCTTGGTTTTTTGCTTTTATATTTATTTATATAATCTAAATACACCGAAAACCTTACCTAGAATCTTACAATCATCAACGATTATCGGATCCATGGTATCATTCTCGGGCTGAAGCCTGATATGATCTTTTTCCTTGTAGAAAGTCTTAACTGTTGCGGAATCGTCTATGAGTGCAACAACAGTATCTCCGTTTTTAGCGCTGTTACAGCTTTGTACAAAGATTTGGTCATTTGAGTAAATGCCAACATTGATCATTGAATCACCCTTAACTTTTAAACAAAAACAAGGTTCTCCGGAAGGAATCATCTCAGCTGGAACAGGAAAATAACTTTCAATGTTTTCTTCAGCTAGGATAGGAGAGCCAGCGGCTACTTGACCGATGACTGGCAGAGATACCATTTCTGTCCTGACCATTTGAAAACTGTCATCACATATTTCAATTGCACGCGGTTTTGTTGGATCTCGTCTAATATATCCGTTTTTCTCAAGTGTAGCAAGATGCGCGTGAACAGAAGAGGTAGAACTGAGATCTACAGCAGTACATATTTCTCTAACTGCTGGTGGATAGCCTCTCTTGAGTATTTCTTCCTTAATGTATTCAAGAATCTGTTGTTGCTTTGCGCTTAGTTTTCCACGTGCCATATTCCTTTATCCCTTTCATTGTAAAAGTTTCATAGTTTTACCGAACTTCTATTCGTATTATATCAGAAAAAAAATCTCTTGAAAATAGAAAATCGAAAATTTGTTCCGAAAAAATGTTCGAAAAAGTATTGACAAACAAAAATATGTTCGATATATTATATATAGAACAGCTGTTCGCAACACTTGTTCGAAAAAGACGAATATGAGGATTGATATTATGAAAAAGGGATATAACAGATATAATCATAATGATAAAAACAGATTAACACCAAGACAGAAACAGAAGATCATGAGAAAGATATCAATGCTTCTCGGTTCAGTAGCATTAGTAATGATAATAATGCTGACAGTAAAGGAGACAGCTTTGAATTCCAAAGCGGCAGATACGTATAATAAGTACTATACAAGTGTAGAAGTAAAACCGGGAGATACATTATCAGAGTATTATAGAATATATGGTGAGCATTATGAGAACAGCGCCAGATTTTATGAAGAAGTAAGCATGATAAATGATATAGATATTGAAAGTATTAAAGCTGGAATGTATGTGATAATTCCATACTATTCACAGGAAGTGAAATAATATGGTATTTATATACTTATCCTTTTCAAAGTAGATGGAGCAGGTTTAAGCCTGCTCCATTGAATTTATCTTGGTTTTCACGTTGAAAAGCACCGTTGTCATTGCCAGCCATGATATAACAAAGAAAAAGTAAAAAATTAGCATGTGATATGAACTGCAGTTTTTCATTTCCTCATATTTTATTAGCCATCCGATGATTAGTGTTATTATACATGCCTGATGCAGTGATATAGTAACTAGAAGATGAAGTGTTGTCTTTGCCAATAAAACTACTAGAAGTGATATTAAAGGTATTAAAGTGTTTATGAGAAGCAATATTGCAAATAATCTGGAACTATCATCAAATACTACTTGTGGAGTGTCCATGACCACCAATACTATGAACATAATCATTTCAACTAAAAAGCATACTGTATAAGGTATGATAAGTGACTTTCTTTGTTTTGCAAATTTATGCTTGCCTGCTTCAATATATTTGTCATCTTTTTTATTCTTGTCAGCAGTAGTAGGCTGTGTTTTCATAATGGTCAATCCTTTTATTAATGGTTATTTGTACATGGCATTATAGTGATGAAACTATTCGCAAAAGAATAGTTTAACGAACAGTTATACGTGGAAAATGCCTAAATATCGCTATTTTCATCAATTATATCAGTTTCATCTATGTTTGTATTATCAAGAGGAATTACAATTTCATCTTCCTTATCTTCTGATCTATCTTTTGATAATACTTTTTCATTGTATGATGATTTTACTCTGTTAAATAATCCGCTTATTACATCTTTAACTGATGAATTGTTTTCTGCGGTTTGCTCTTTATCATTATCATTCAGAGCTATCTGTGTGTATCTCTTTTCATTGTTCAATGAAATCTTATCTTTAACAGTTTTTGTGTGTATAACATTATTACTGTCGATATAATCAAGATTTATATAATCATCTGTATCAATCGATAATTGCTTGTCTGTTAATGAACCACGCATAAAGCGTCTGAACCCTGCGTATATGCATGCAAATGTAGGAACGCCAAGAAACACTCCGGGAATGCCCCAAATGCCGCCAAAAAACATGATTGAAAAAATTACCCAGAATCCTGATAAACCGGTTGAATTGCCCAAAATTATAGGTCCAAGTACATTTCCATCAAATTGTTGCAAAATTACGATAATTACGACAAAATACAAAGCTTTAATAGGATCGATCAATAAAATAAGGAATGCACTCGGTATAGCTCCGATAAATGGGCCGAAAAACGGAATTATGTTCGTTACACCGATAATTACAGAGATCAACAGTGTATAAGGCATGTTGAAAAGTGTAAGTATTATGAAACATATCATTCCGATAATGATTGAATCTATTATCTTACCGACAAAAAATGAAAGGAATGTCTTATCTACGTATCTAATATCTTCTATAACTCGATTTGCTTTGTCACGTTTGAATATTACATAGATAACCTTCTTTATCTGAGCTCTGAAGCGTTCTTTTCCTGATAAAAGATACACTGCAATGAAAAATCCGATTATCAGATCCCATAATGCACCAAGAAAACCAAAAAGGCTGCTTGAAAGGCTCTTCACCCATCCGTTGATACTCGGGACGATGTTTTCATATAGAAAATTCATGATATCTTCATAATAATTCTCTATAACAGCAACGATATCCTGGTCGGGGAACAGTCCAAGCTTTTCAATTATCGCATTCGCAATCCTTATCAATGAATCAAGGTATACAGGCATCTGGTTTATGATATTCTGAATACTTTCGATCAACTGAGGGACGACGGTCTTTATGAACAGATATATAAGAACGAATACGAACAATAATGAAAAAAAGATAGAAATGGTTCTCATTAATCGTTCTTTTTTCTCGTCTATTTCAATATTATACTTTTTTGCTATGGGTTTAAGGACTTTGTCTTCTATTATATCTATAAGCGGACTTAGCAGATATGCTACAATTAAGCCATCAACGATAGGCATGATCATATGAAGCAGATCGCCTATTGATTTTGACATTGCAGACATGTTAAGGATCAGATATATCGACAAAACAGATGCCATAATGACAAGAAATGCCGTAAGACCCCATTTGAAGTATTTTGATTTCATTACAGGATGTTTTTCCTGCTTTTCGTTCTTGCCCATAAGATTACCATCCTAATTCAATCTATAACGATTATATCATAATATTGACAATTGTGCTGTTTATGTCATAATTTCTATAGCGGATCAACTATTCGTTAAATATATTAGAAAGCATATACAAAAATGAAATTACAACAGGTTTTAAGCCGGGTAAGAAAAGCGGTTGATGATTATAATATGATAGAGGAAGGCGATTGCATAGCTGTAGGTATTTCGGGTGGAAAAGACAGCCTTACTCTCCTGCACGCTCTCGCTGCTCTCAGACGGTTTTATCCCAAGAAATTCACACTAAAGGCTATAACCGTAGACCTTGGATTTGACAATATGAAATTGGAAGATATTACGGCCATGTGCAAGGAACTTGATGTCGAATATCATATAGAGAAAACAGATATTGCTCAGATAGTATTTGATGAAAGAAAAGAATCAAGCCCGTGTTCTCTATGCGCTAAGATGCGTAAAGGCGCCTTAAATGAAGCAATAAAAGCAATGGGGTGCAATAAGGTGGCTTATGCACATCACAAGGATGATGTTGTTGAAACTATGTTGCTCTCCCTCTTCTATGAAGGACGTTTTCATTGCTTCAGCCCGGTAACATATTTAGACAGATCCGATGTTATAGTAATCAGGCCTCTCATATATATGAATGAGGCGGATGTTGTTGGCTTTGTCAGAAGATATAGTGTTCCAGTTGTTAAGAGCCCATGTCCAGTTGATAAGAAGACTAAACGAGAGTATGTACATCAGATGGTAAAGGAACTTAATAAGGATATTCCTAGTGTCAGAAACCGAATGTTTACAGCAATTACAGATTCGGATCTGCCTGGCTGGTCGAGTAAAAAGGACGCAAGATACTGATGGATAAGAATAAGACAAATTATCATGATGAGCTGAATAAGAAAAACATTACTAAGCTAAGAGAACTTCTTGATACTCTTCCGGCTTTCTGCAAGATGTATTTCAGAGGAATGAATGACACGATCAGTTCCAGGACCAAGATCGCATACGCTTATGATCTAAGGGTTTTCTTTGAGTTTCTGCATAAAAACAATCCTGAAGTGAGTAAATATGAAATGAAAGATATCCCGATAACCATTCTTGACCGAGTCAGTCGAGAAGATGTTGAGGAATATATGGAGTATCTTTCGTTTTATAAAAATGATAATGAAGATGATGTACTAAATGATGAAAGAGGCAAGAGCCGAAAGCTCGCATCACTCAGATCATTCTATAATTATTATTTTAAAAATGAACTTATAGAGACCAATGCACCTGCTCTTGTTCCGATGCCCAAACTTCATGAAAAAGAGATCATCAGACTTGAGCCCGACGAAGTAGCGACCTTGCTTGATCAGGTTGAAGCAGGTACGAATCTTACTAAAAAGCAGTTGAGTTATCATAGTAAGACAGTAGTACGTGACATGGCAATCCTTACTCTCCTGCTCGGTACAGGTATTCGTGTAAGTGAATGCGTTGGTATTGATATAAATGATGTTGATTTTGATAATACTCGTGTAAAAGTTCGCAGAAAAGGCGGTTATGAGGATGTTGTATATTTCGGCGACGAGGTTTTGAAAGCACTGACAGAGTACTTCGAAGAACGTAAGCATATAATTGCATTCAGTGGTAGTGAAGATGCATTTTTCTTATCATTGCAGAATAAGCGCATCAGTGTCAGAGCTGTTGAGAAACTAGTAAAAAAATACTCATCTCTTGTAACAAACGTAAAAAAAATAACTCCTCATAAATTGAGGAGTACTTTTGGTACTAATCTCTATCAGGAGACTGGAGACATCTATCTTGTTGCAGATGTTCTTGGTCATAAGGATGTTAATACGACCAGAAAACATTATGCGGCAATGAAAGATGAGCATAAGCGTAAAGCGGCTAAAGCTGTGCGTCTCAGAGAGGATTAGGTCTCCTCTTCCCAGCCTTTGCACACATCACACCATCCAACTGAATCTGTTGCTTTTTCAAGTTCTGCAGGTGTAAGTCTAACTGATACAAACTCATTTCCTCCGGCGGGGTGAACATAGTCAAAGCGTTTCATAGAAACATCAAGCCATATCGGGATATTTGATTTGACACCAAAAGGACAGACTCCTCCAGGTTCAAACCCGGTTAATTCCTTAACTTTATCCCTAGGTATCATACTGGGTTTAGTATGAAACTGTGATTTAAACTTTGAGCTGTTTACACGTCCGTCACCTGCCATAACTACTATCACTGGTTTATCATCGACAATAAAAGATAATGTCTTTGCTATTTCTGCTTCAGAGCATCCAAGCTGAGCGGCGGCATGTTCAACGGTGTCAATGGTTTCGCTATGCACTGTTAGTCTGTCGCCAAAACCTCTGTTATCAAGCCATTCTTTTACATTTTCATTTATCATTGTTTATACCTTTTGATTCAAAGTATTCGTCCTTAAGAATTGAATAATATACTTCGTCAACAATGCCCTGATTACATTTGCCAGACTGTCTTATTATTCCTTCGTATTTCATACCCATTTTTATCATTGCCTTGCCGGAATTTGGATTCCCTGTAGCATGTTTGGCATATACACGATTTACTCCTACTTCTTCAAAGAAAAATTTAATTAATGCTTTACCAGCTTCCGTTACAATACCTTTACCCCACCATTTTGTGCCTATACCATATCCTATTTCAACACTCGCTGTGTCATTGTCGATAGTTATAACCGATATATCACCAACTAGGTCTTTGTCATCTTTTAACTCTATAGTCCAGAAATAGAAATCTTTATTATCATAGGATGATATCCATTCTGATATAATCTTCTTTACTTCATCGATATTATTATAAGGATCCCAGCTTAAGAATTTTGTTACTTCTTTTTCGCTTGCCCAATTCTTATACATTGCAGACGCATCGTCTAGTACATGTCTTCTTAGAATCAGTCTTTCGGTTTCCAGTTTAACAGTACCAATATGTTGCATAACTATATATCCTTACAAAAATTGATTATTTCCTTTTTCTTTGGCTTTAAGTCTTCCTTGAATTCGATTGAGGTCAGGCCAAGATGCCCAGATGATTCGATATGAAGATGGCCATAAAAGTGTTCTATAGTTTCTATTATTCTTTCACATTCATGCATACCGGGACCGGTCCTTAATGCAACAGAATATCCTTTTTTACCATCGCTAATGAAGGCGTGCGGTTCGTGAGTATCACACCAGGGAGTACATCTGTCTATAAAAGCTTTAAACTGGCCGGGAATGTCGGCCCAATATGAAGGTGATACGGAAATGATTATGTCTGCCGTATCTATTTCATTGATGATCTTTATGATATCATCATCGATAATGCATTTTGCGGTTTTGTGACAACTGCGGCAGCCTTTACAAAACTCAAAATCATAATCATCTATGCAAATGCATTTTGTTTCATATCTAGATAAGAGTTCCTGATCGAGTATTCTTACTATCTCAGCTGTGGCGCCTTCTCTTACAGGACTGCAGTTAATGATCAATGCCTTCATAGCTACCATTCCTTTCTCATAATATATTAATGATATATCAGTTTATCACAAATGGCTATGTTTTTATAATTTGTGTTCATCATCTTTGGGATTGGCCATGTCATCCCCAGTTTTTCATTATCGCTTTGAATAATTAGAAAAAATAAGGGCCGAAACTTTTATTGTTCCGACCCTATGGGAAAGTTTATATGAGATATTGTTTAAGATCCCTATTTCTTTATCTCTTCAGATTCGATTATGAATTTTACTGAACAATCTTCATCCTGTGATGTTCCACCGAATGACTTATATGCTTTTCCTGCATCAGATATCGCTTTGATACGGCTGTTGATACTGTCCATATCGGTATCGAATACTGATGTTAATTTCTGGATACCGTCACTGTTGAATTTGACCATTCCATCGTTAAGAGCTGTAGCACCATTAAGAAGTTGATCGATACCGTCTGTAAGTGTTACTGAACCGTCTGCAAGAGCTTTTGAACCATCAACAAGCTGAGCGGAGTTTGCGTTTAATTCTTTAGTACCGTTTACGAGTTCTCCCGTACCACTCTTAAGAGTTGCAGTACCGTCTTTCAACGTGCTTATACCGCTGTTGAGAGCGCTTGTACCGTCTTTTATCTTTTGCGAACCTACTCCAAGCTGCTGTGTGCCGTCATATAAAGCTGATGCCCCATCCTTTAATGCAGTTGTTCCCTGTGCAAGATCTCCTGCTCCTGAAGCAAGGCTTGCCGCACCATTTTTAAGAGCTGTTAGCTGAGATGTTGTTGTCTCAGATGTAAGTGCTGAGTATGAATCATTCAAACTTGATGAAAGCATTGCTGCACCCTGCTGAAGACTCAATCCACTCTCACCAGGTGTTGTTATAGCTGAATTAATCTGCTGTTTAACGGCATTTGCTCCGTTTGCACCTGCCTGTTTTGCTGCGGCCTGTGCTGCTCCAGTAGCGGCGTTATCAACTACTGAAGGAATGACTCCAGATGATACTGCAGAGACTATTGCTTTGACACCTTCTACCTGCTCAGGGGTCAGTCCCATAGCTTCAAGCTGATCAGTAGGAAGATTTGAGAGCATAAGATATGAAGCAGTATCTCCATCAACTAATCCTGTTACTGATATTGATGAAGTATCTATATCATCAGGCGATGTTTCGCTGCTTGTTGCAGCTACAATTGCATCAATACCTCCGCTTACCGAGCCGGCTGCAGAAGCTGCCTGACCTACTCCGCTTGCTATATTGCCCATCTGACCTGTTAAGGCATCTACTCCTGCACTAACTGATTCAGCACCTGTTTTAAGCTGTTTTGCGCCATTATCGACGGCCTCAGCACCATTTTTAAGACTTCCTGCACCTTCAGTTGTCTTATTGATACCACTATTTAAAGTATCCATACCGCTATCTAACTGTGAAATACCGTCTTTAAGATCATTTGCACCGTTATCAAGCTTGGCTACTCCATCATCAAGAGCAATTGCTCCGTCAGCTACCTTTCCAACACCGTCAGTGTATGCAACAACACCGTCATGAAGTCTTGAGGTTCCTGTAACTAGATCTTTTGAACCATCAGAGAGAGCCTGTGCTCCATCCTTAAGTTTGCCTGTTCCGTTTTGAAGCTGCTGACCTGCATTGGAGAACTCATTGATAGAGTTCTGGATATCTGTTGTATCTATTGAGTCTATTCCGTCAAGACCAAGTGAATCAACTACATCTGAGCTGATCATAGTCAGTATCATACCTGATTCAAAGTCATCAACATCTGCTTCAATAGTTACTTCACTCGGAATGTTGATATTGTCTTCGATCTTCTGCATAAGATCTTCATCTTCTATCTTTGCACCGTTAAGACTGTCAACAAGTCCAGGGAAAGCCATTCCGACTACTATATTTCTCTTACCGTCTGATATAACTGTTCCGTTTGAGACTTTTATATTGCTGAATTTATCTTCGTCTAACATCATACCGCTGACTACAGCAAACGGTGTGTATATGGTCTCTTCTTTATCATTTATCTCAACAGTGTTCTCACAGTTGTTCTTGTATGTCAGATCGATCTCAACATGACCGCTTTTCCCTGCAAGATCATCGGCTGCTATAGAATTACCGTTTAATTTATATGAGATATATACATCTACAGGAAGTTCTTTATCGGTTGTTCCCTGATAATATATATCGTCACCGTTGGTGTTCCAGATGTAATTGCCGTCTTTGTCTACCTGATATGATTCATCACCTTTTACGTTTGTTATATCATTAAGATTAGAAGAATCAACCAGTTCTTCTGTATTGTTCACATTCTTAAGCCAGTTACTGACAACGACCGAATCGACAACACCGTTTGGATTTGTCTTTACATATACGGTCTCCTGTTTGCTCGCACTTGAAGAGCCTGCATTTGCGATATGTTTTACTACGGTTTCGAGTTCCTGATCCTCTACATCCTCATATACTTTATCATTAGTCTCATCAACTTCTATGTTAGCTGAAGTTTTCGATTCCTTGACGTCACATCCTGTTAATGAAGCGCACACCATTGATGCACACATGATAACTGCCAATGCTTTTTTTAATTTCATGATATCCATCTCCTTTTTATCAAACAGTCCTTAATCTATGGAACTTTATATGTTTCTCTTTTTTGTTTTTACTAACGGTAGTAAGGCAGATAACCTTATCGAATATGATCAGCATTGTAGGAAGCATTGTTAGAACTATGAACATGCTGATTAAAGCACCTCTTGCCATCAGTGAACAGAGTGATCCTATCATATCTATGTTGCTGACCAGTCCGACGCCGAATGTTGCAGCAAAGAAGCTTAAGGCACTGACCATTATAGATTTCATGCTTGCTTTATGCGCTGTAAGTACGGCTTCTTTCTTATCAAGTCCGCTTTCTCTTTCTTTTCTGTATCTTGTCGTCATCAGTATCGCATAATCAACAGTAGATCCAAGCTGTATGGTTCCTATGACTATTGAAGCTACAAAAGGAAGTGTTGTTGATGTATAGAAAGGAATTCCCATGTTTATGAATATCGCCAGCTCTATGACACCTACCAGTATCAAAGGAAGTGATATTGATTTGAAAACAAATAGGATTATCAAAAAGATCGCTCCTATTGAAACTTCACTTACTCTTGCGAAATCCTTGTCTGTGATCTCTATCAGATCTTTTGTACAAGGAGCCTCACCAACGAGCATTGCTCTTTTATCGTATGATTTTATGATCGAACTGAGTTCATCACACTGTCTGTTGACTTCATCACTTGCGACTTTGTATTCGCTCATGACAAGCATAAGTTTGTATTCATTACTCTCAAGTTTTTCCCTTATCTCTTCAGGGATCATTTCCTGTGGTATATTTGGACCTACAATCGAATCTATGCCTAATACTTTCTTTACACCGTCAACTGCCTTTATGTCCGATATCATCTTCTGAGCTTCATTTACAGGCATGTCAGCATCATAAAGTACCATATGTGTGCAGTTCATGTTAAACAGTTCATTCTGCTTTGCATTTGCCATGATACTGGGAAGATCCTTGGGGAGTGTAGAATCCAGGTTGTAATAAACGCTTGTATTCCTATAACCATAAACAGAAGGAATCAAAAGGATGACAAACAGTATCGCAAACAGCCATGTGTGCTTTACTATGAATTCCGAAACACGAGGCATATCCGGGAGCAGAGGCCTGTGTTTTGTCTTTTGGATCGCTTTATCAAATGTAAGAAGCATTGACGGAAGTATCGTGATACATGACAGTACTCCGATGAACACGCCCTTTGCCATTACTATTCCGAGGTCAAGACCGAGTGTAAAACTCATAAAGCAGAGAGCTACGAAACCAGCGATGGTAGTTATCGAACTTCCTACAACGGAACTGATAGTATTACTTATGGCATTTGCCATTGCTGCATCTTTATCACCGTTCATGTTTTCAAGATTCTCTTCATAGCTGTGCCAAAGGAATATTGAGTAATCCATTGTGACACCGAGTTGTAAAACTGCTGTGAGAGCCTGCGTGATATAACTTATCTCTCCAAGGACTATATTACTACCCAGGTTATATATGATGGCCATTCCTATACCTATAAGGAAGAATACTGGAGCTAAAAATGAATCCATCGTAAGTCCCAGTACCAGGATCGCAAGTACGACTGCTATAAGGACATATATGGGAGTTTCCTTTTCAGAAAGATTCTTTGTATCGGTGACAACAGCGCTCATTCCGCTTAAAAAGCACTGCTCTCCTGTTATAGTTCTTATCTCTTCTATGGCATCCATGGTACCGTCTGCCGAAGTGGTCTCATCAAATATGACTGCCATCATGGTAGCGTTACCGTTATTGAATGTATCATAGAGTTCATCCGGCAGCATGTTCATCGGTATTGAAAGATCTGCTATAGAGTCATACCAGATAACATCTGCCACATGATCAACACCTTCTACCTTTTCTTTGATCTTTGCGGCATCCTTTTCACTCATTCCATCTATTATAAGAAACGAGAAAGCTCCGGTACCGAACTGATCAACCAGGATATCCTGTCCGACCATTGTCTCTATGTCCTTAGGCAGATAGTAAAGAATATCGTAATTTACTCTTGTTTTGAAATATCCGATCACTGAAGGTATCAGAAGGATCACTGATAACAGTATGATCGCTATCCTTGATTTAACTATCTTTTCACCAAATCTGATCATAATAATCACCTGTCTTTTCTTATGTCCATAAAACTGACCAACGTTCATATTTATCTTCAACCATGTTATATCAAAGAAATGACCATTAGTCAATAAATTTCTACAAGTTTATTGATTTTTTATAAATTTGGTGTTTTAATAGTCTAAAGAAAGGTTGAAAAACATGGGAAAAGCTGAAGAAAACAAGCTGAAAAAAAGAGAATCCTTATTGGATACAGCGTTTAAATTGTTCACTGAAAAAGGCATACACAATACATCCATTTCGGATATTGTTGAGCAGGCCGGTGTGGCAAAGGGAACATTTTATCTATATTTTAAGGATAAGTATGATATCAACAACAAGCTCGTGGTTCACAGAGCAAGCAAGCTTTTTGATGATGCTCTCGAGCATATGCGTGAAAATGTTGTAGAAGGATACAGAGACAGAATATTATTTGTTATCAATGATATAATAGATTCTCTAACCGAAGATAAGGTACTTTTGATGTTCATATCAAAGAATCTGGGCCTTGGATTTTCAAGATATGCTATGGAAAGCACTGTTGTTAATGAAGAGAGTTCGATAAAGGAAGCATCAGAAAGTCTTTTGAAGGATATAGGCGATGAGATAAAGAATCCGCGTCTTATGATGTATATGATAATAGAACTGACAGGTTCTAGCATATACTCTTCCATTCTTTATGATCAGCCGGTGAAGATTGATGAATTAAAACCATATCTTTACAAAGCAATAAACAGTATAATCGATCAGTTTGAAACTGAATGACGAATTAAAAAAGGAAAAGAAACTGCTAACAGAATCTTTTCCTTTGTTTTTATCTTTTTGCGAGTTCCTCGCATATCTCTTCCCATGTGACATTTTTTTCAGCCATGAGAACCATGCAATGATATAGAAAATCGCTTATCTCATACTTTATCTCATTTGGATTGGGATTCTTGGCTGCTATAACTATTTCGGTAGCTTCCTCACCAAGTTTCTTTAAGATCTTATCGATTCCTTTATCAAACAGATAATTGGTATAACTTCCCTCTTTGGGATTTATCTTTCTGTCTTTGATAACATCAAAGACTTCTTCAAATACCTTTATAGGATTATGCTCGTTTCTTACATCTTTTGAATACAGTTCATTAAAGAAACATGATTTGTTGCCGGTATGGCATGCTGCACCTACCTGAATGACCTTGCAAAGCAAAGTATCGCTGTCACAATCAAGATACATAGACTGCAGATACTGATAATGGCCTGATGTTGCTCCTTTGATCCAAAGTTCATTTCTCGAACGGGAGAAATATGTCATGGTGCCGGTCTCAAGCGTTTTAATATACGCTTCTTCATTCATATATGCGACCATTAATACTTCGTCGGTCTTTACGTCCTGAACTACAACTGGAACATGCCCGTCACTGTTCTTTTTGAGATCACTCCACGGAACACTGATCACCTTTCGCGTGGTCTTTATCCCGTTCTCTTCAAGTATGTCTTTCAGGCTCTTAATGTTTTCGACGTTATCACTAATAACATCACCGCTTATGCCTACGATATTCTCATGAGAGAACATTTCCAAAAGCTTATCAAGACTGGTTTCCGGAAGCATTGCTATATAAGGCAACATGGTAAGCTCTGCAGCATCTATGATCTCTTTGTGATAAAGGAAAAGAATAGAATGCGCATATTTATCTATTAGTTCAAGATGGTCAGCAAGCTCAGTAGAATCTTTAACGGCTACAATAATCTTTTCCTTGCCGAATTTATTTGAGACTTCTTCTATGATCTCAACATTTCCCTCTTTGGAGAAGTTAAGAGCCGCTTTATCACAACCGGCATACAGGAGTTTCTTTATATCCTCCATGCGCTTGACATTTCCCGCGCCGTATACAGGGATGTTGATCCCTTCACATATCTCTTTAATGCAATCAAGAGCCTGTTCATGAAGTTTGTCATCATCAGGTGAAAGATCGAATACTATGATCGCATCCGAATCATTTGCAGCATAGTATCTCGCAAGTTTTACAGGATCCTCATCTATCACTGTATCATCTTCAAAACCCTTTACTGCCTTGAGATCGCGTAGATATATGCATGGTATCATCTTCTTGACTATCATCTGTTATATTACTCCTTTAGTGCTGGCAACACCCTCAATCCTCTCATCAATCTGTGTCGCCTGATCGAGGGCCTTTGCGAATGCCTTGAATATTGCTTCTATCATGTGGTGAGCATTAACACCGCTTAACATTCTAACATGAATATTCATCATAGCGCTATAGCTTAAAGCATAGAAGAATTCACGTACCATTGCTGTTTCCATTTCACCACAGTTTTCTACAGTGAAATCACATTGGAAATCAAGATATGGTCTTCCGCCAAGATCTATTGAAACAAGAGCGAGTGCATCATCCATGGGAAGGATAAAATAGCCGAATCTCTTTATTCCTTTTTTATCTCCTATCGCTTCCTTTATAGCCTGTCCAAGTACGATACCGCAGTCTTCTATACTGTGGTGGCAATCCACATTCAGATCACCGTCAATCTTTACACTCATGTCAAAAAGGCCATGTTTTGTAAAGCCCTCAAGCATGTGATCGAAGAAGCCTATACCGGTATTGATATCGGCTTTTCCGTTTCCATCGATATCTAGATCGAGCTTTATCTTTGTTTCATTTGTGTTTCTTTCAATTGAAGCTTTTCTCATGTGGGTCACCTTCCTTTAGGTTTATTTGTTTTCGAATCTTACAGCTATGGAATTTGCATGTGCCGTAAGACATTCTTTTTTAGCGAAATACTCTATCTTTTCATGTACGGATTTTAATCCTTCTTCAGAATAACTGATTATGCTTGTTTTTTTAGTAAAGTCATCAACATTCAGAGGTGAGAAGAACTTTGCTGTTCCGTTAGTAGGCAATATGTGATTAGGACCAGCGAAGTAATCACCAAGAGGCTCTGATGAGTAGGGACCGATAAAGATAGCACCTGCATTTCTTATTTTTGTCATTACCCTTGCTGAGTCAGTCATCATTATCTCAACATGTTCACTTGCTATTTCGTTTGCGGCTTCAATAACATCATCAATATTGTCGGCTACTAGTATATATCCATAGTTATCAAGGGATTTTTGTATTATCTCTTTTCTTTCATAAACTGCAGTGAAAGCATCAACCTCTTCATTAACCTTCTTAGCCAAGTCCATACTTGTTGTGATAAGAATGGCACTTGCCAGCTCGTCATGTTCGGCCTGTGAAAGCAGATCCGCAGCAACATATCTTGGATTAGCAGTTTCATCAGCTAATACAAGTATTTCACTGGGTCCTGCAATTGAATCTATACCTACTTGACCGAATACAGCTTTTTTGGCTAGTGCAACAAAGATATTACCGGGGCCTGTAATCTTGTCAACTTTTTTAATTGACTCAGTACCGTATGCAAATGCAGCTACGGCCTGGGCTCCGCCTATCTTGTATATCTCATCTACTCCTGCAATATCTGCAGCAACTAATGTTACGGGCTGTACCTGACCGCCTACTGCAGGTGTTGCGAGTGCTATCCTTTCAACTCCCGCCACTTTAGCTGGAATGATATTCATAAGCACACTGCTAGGATAATATGCCTTTCCGCCTGGAGCATAACAGCCAACTGAATCTATCGCAACTATTTTTTGTCCGAGTATTGAACCGTCTTTTTTGCTGTAGAACCAACTATCCCTAAGCTGTTTCTGGTGAAATACTCTTATGTTTTCAGCAGCTTCTTTTAGTATTTCTATAAAGTGAGGATCTACCTGTTTATACGCTTCTTCAATCTCAGATCTTGTAACTTTTACATTTGAACTGTTTATATCCCATTTATCAAATCTGTTTGTGAGTTCAAATACGGCATCGTCGCCACGTTCTCTTACATCTGAAAGAATGTCAGCAACAGTCTTTTCATATTCGGTATACTGACTCGGGCTTCTCTTAAGAAGATTTTTCAGTATATCCTGTTTGGTCTCATTAGTTAGATTAACAATTCTCATATATATCAAACCTCTTTTAATTTGTTTATTATCTTGCGTATACGTTCTGAGTGCATCTGCATACTTACCTGGTTGACAATCATACGAGCCGAAAGATCGCATATTGTCTCAAGAACTTCAAGACCGTTTTCTCTGAGTGTTGATCCGGTCTCCACTATATCTACTATAACATCGCCAAGCCCGACTATAGGGCCAAGTTCAACCGATCCGTTAAGCTTGATGATATCGACAGTCTGATGTTTCTTATTGTAGAAATAATCCTTGGCTATTACCGGGTATTTAGAACATACTCTTATCATCTCATGATGTTTAAGAAGTTCCCCCGCCTCATGAGGTCCGCATACACACATACGGCATTTACCAAATCCGAGATCGAGTACTTCATAGACTCTGCGATTCTCTTCCATTATGGTATCCTTGCCCACTACTCCGATATCGGCAGCACCATATTCAACATATGTAGGAACATCTGGACCCTTTGAAAGAAAGAATTTAAGTTTAAGTTCTTCATTTACAAAGATAAGCTTTCTTGTATCCTTGTCCTTCATTTCCTCGCAGGTTATGCCTATGCTTTCGAGCAAAGCTAAAGTCTTATCTGCAAGTCTTCCTTTTGTGAGAGCAAATGTAAGATATTCGTCGTCTTTACTCTCATTTCTCTCCTGCTTACAAAGAGCATTCATAAGGTCATCGATAACTACGACAAAACCTACAGCAGGTGCAGCTTTTCCGAACTGACTGAGGAGATTGTCATAGCGACCACCCTTTACAATGGCATCACCGTTACCGACCGCATAACCTTTGAATATCATCCCAGTATAATATCTGTACTTGCTCAGCATTCCGAGATCAAAGAAGATATATTCATCTATTCCGCAGTTTACTGCGCTGTTATATACTTCAATAAGTCTGTTGATAGCTGACTTTGATCTTTCGTTTTCTGCCAGTGAAAGAGCATTTTCAAGGCAGTTGATCCCGCCTACAAGATCGTTTATAGCAAGTATCTTATCCTGTTTGTCATCTGACAGATTGATACTTGACATATATTCCTTAACGCCGAAGAAATTTTTGTTGGAAACATAATCACGAAGTGTAAGCTCGGTATCTTCATCAAATCCAAGTTCTTCGCATAAGCCCCTGAAGAATTCAACATTTCCTATACATATTCTGAATTTCTTAAGGCCGGCAGCTTTAAGTGACTGAGCAGCCAAACGTATAACTTCAACATCTGATTCAACACTGCT
Source organism: Lachnospiraceae bacterium (assembly GCA_016290615.1). GTDB lineage: Bacteria > Bacillota > Clostridia > Lachnospirales > Lachnospiraceae > Colinaster. The sequence continues at coordinate 63,206 of JAEEUS010000003.1, forward strand.
CTCACCTATGAGCTCAACGCCCATCTGCGTGGTCTCTTTAAGCTTTCCCTGAAGTTCTGCTGTGTTGACGTAAGCATTCCCTTTATAAGTCAGACGAAGTACATTATTATCCTCAAGGAAATACTTTGAAGCGCATCGAGCTATGCTTGGTGTAAAGTCACTGCGCAGAACCATAGTCTGACCGTTGTTGTCAGTAAACTTATACAGACCATTAGTGTCTGTCGTCCCTATATCTCCGCTGAACAGATCAAAGTATTCGAAACTGGGAGTCTGTATATCCTGATATCCATATGAAATGAACATATCATGGATGGTATTTTCAACTTTAAGCTTTTTCTGATATTCATCTCCGTATATATCTCTGACGCCGTCAGGAGTATGTAATAATTGTTTCATTTGTCTTAATATTATCTCCAATTCACTTTATCTTGGTAACGTGCTACCATATTAGCGTGTTACTTTAATGTAGTATATATGAAGTGATATATTCTGTCAACCCTCATTATCTCTTAATCTTAAGTCTTTATTCACATAGTCAAGATAAGGAATAAATATCGGTTCTACGTGCTCAAAAAAGAATTCCTTATCTAACTCGTCATGCCTGAAACTCTTTCTTCCTCCGCTTGATGCTCTTTCCCAGAAGACAAGTAATTCACTCAGCCGCAGATAGTAGTACTCTTCTTTCTTTGAAAAATAAAGAAGAAAGAATGCTATACCACCCTGACGCTCGAATTCCTTCATGAATTCAACCTGATGTTCATGAATGTTTTGGAGCGAAAAAGTATCATAGGCACATTCTTTAGCATCGAAGCAAAGAGGAATACCCTGTACCGCGCCGATATAATCGACAGTACTCTTCTTTTCGAAGTAAGCAAGAGTGATCTGATGCGTTTTGGGATCCATGTTTATTGGAGTTATTGGCGTAGGGATCTTCTGCACCAGTGCCAGGTGATTAGATGAATATCTTTCATTTGTTCTGTTTACTAGTTCTTCGAGAAAAGAGCCTCGAAGACCTCTTGATTTCCATGTTGGCATGTAATCGTCCTTTTTGAGAGTGAATTGAGTCGTTCATCATCAGGAAATACTATTTTGTATGCATGAAGAAGTTGGTGCTTCAGTCCGAGCTCCTTGTTAAGTGCACTATCTCCATATTTATTATCACCCAATAACGGATGACCTATGGATGACATATGAACTCTTATTTGATGTGACTTACCTGTTATCAGATCGAGTTCAACAGACGTGATATCGGTATCTGAAAGCTTATAGTGGTCAATGACTTTATAGGCTGTTTTGACCAGACTGTACTCACTTTTTTGTGAATCATTCAGATGTTCATAAGCATCACAGTCAATGATTACAGAGGTGTTTTTCTTTTCATCTTTTATGTGATAACCATTCAGCGTGTATTCACCATCAAGATATCCGATAACGTAGGTGAGATAAAATTTCTTGATCAGCCTGTTTCTAACCATTTCTGAAAGTATATTCAGACCGTATACCGTCTTGCCTGCAAGAATGATTCCTGAAGTATTTCTGTCGAGCCTGTTTACGATCGAAGGTCTGCAAGCGGAAAGGCTTTCAAAAGTTAACTCCTTCTTTGAAAGCAGATAGCCGACAATCCATTCGTTTACTGAAAGATCAGACTGATCTGATTTCTGGCTGAGAATACCACTGGGTTTGTTTATAATTAGAAAGTCATCATCTTCATAAATGATCTCGATCGATGCCTTGTATCTTTCATATGCGTTAAGGAATTCTTCCTTAACAGATGATGGTGTCGAAGAGCTAGCGAAGCGCTCATATGTTTCATCGGAAAACCAAAGTTTGATATTGTCGCCCTCATTTAGAAGCTCATTTCCGTTGAAACGTTTATCATTGAGTACGATATTCTTTTTTCTTATCATTTTATAGATAAAGCTTTTGGTAGCGCTGGGAAGTATTCTTGCAAGATATTTATCTATACGCTGACCGCTGTCTTTTTTCTTTATGACAAATTCTTTCATACAGATATGTTCTTTAATAAATTGATCAGTTTCTCGTTTGTCTGTACTGACTGATCAGATTTTGCAAGCTGAGTCAGTCTGTTTATGTAAGCATCTTCATTATCAAATACTTTAATAAGGATATCCTGGATGCCCTCTATCTTCATATGCTTTTTTATGTGTTCATCAAAGCGTTTGTTATCGAAGTCCTTGTCGGTCGTATAAGCTAAAAGCGAATCCTTGGTTATAACACAATGAGCAATGTAGAAATTTATATCATAGCTTGTAAGATATAGATTATACAGACCGCTTAAAGATGCGATACTGTCTTCTATTCTTGAATGGATAGTTTCATCCAGTATTCTGACACGAGAACTCATTATAGCACCGATCAGAGATTTGCTTGCCGGTAATACACCTAGGATTGCAACAATCGTAAGAAGGTTTTTGTTACTTCCTGTTGTTGTATAACCGATCGTATATATAGCTGCTGAAAGAGCATACATTATCAGAGTAATGATCCAGCTTCTAAGTTTGTTGTATGATGCGTACTTGTATTCACCTTTTTCGTATTTTTTAAGTAATGACATTTATAACTCCAGTTCAGTAAAATCGTGTATAAAGTAATCAGCCATAGTTCTTTTGTCTTCACGCTGATGCAGGCTATATTCATCATCGACCGCACAAACCTTCATCCCGGCATTATGACCCGCTTCTATGCCCTTAGTTATATCTTCAAACACCAGACATTTTGCAGGATCAACATTAAGCCTCTGAGCACAAGTTAAATATACATCTGGAGCAGGCTTGCCGTTTATTATTTCGCTGCCTGTCAGAACTGTTTTAAAGTATCGGTAGAGCCCGAGGTGGTCGGCTACTGCATCATATAAATATCTGGAATTGCTTGTTGCGATACCGAGTTTGATACCTCTATCTACACATATATCCAGAAAGTGTTCGACACCTTTTTTAAACGGAACCTCCTTGGCATATTTTTCATGAGCCATTTCATTCCAGATGTCCATCATCTTCTCTACGGAATCTGCAAATCCGAAATTGTTTTTGAAATACTGAGCTGTCTGATAAAAACTCATTCCTTCAATCTTGGATTGAAGATCATCAGGCAAAGTCTTGCCGTGACTGGCAAAATAATCTATGTCCACCTGCTTCCAAATCCACATGGAATCGACCAATGATCCATCCATGTCAAATATTACTGCGTCTATATCTTTAAGTATATCTTTAATCATAAGTAATTCCTAAATCACATGTATTTTTTTATGAGTTCAATCTCCTCATCGGTAAGTCTTCTGCTTGAACCGCTCGCAAGATCTTCATCAAGACATAAAGGGCCGAATGTAAGCCGCTTAAGATATGTAACATGATTGTTTACGGCTTCCATCATTCGTTTGATCTGATGATAACGGCCTTCATGAATTGTTAAAAGTATCCCCTGGTCATAACGTCTGCATTTTGCTTCTAGCGTAGGTGTATCATCTCCTATATCTATACCATGACATAATCTGTTAATATCATCATCGCTAAGATCATTATCACAAATGACATAATAGGTCTTATCAACGTGTTTTGTAGGCGAGAGCATATTATGATTAAGTTTGCCGTTATTTGTAATTAGCAGAAGGCCTTCTGTATCCTTGTCAAGTCTTCCTACTATAGACAGATCTGCTCTTTTTTCATCAATAAGATCCATAACGGTCTTGCTATTGCTGTCATGAGTAGCGGTTATATAACCAGCAGGTTTATTAAGCATTATATAGATATATTCTTCATAATGAAGAACTGTATCATCAATTTTTACTTCTTGGCCATCATTAACATGAAATCCTGCATCGGAAACAACTATACCGTCAACCGACACACGTTTTTCCTTTATCAGAGAGCAGGATTCTTTTCTTGAGTATGAAGTACATTTGCATATATACTTATCGAGTCTCATGATTCTTCTTTCGACGACGTTTTCTTTTGCGGCTGTTTGTAATGTATATTGCAAAGAAAATGTTAAACGTTACAAACAATACTACGAGTGTGACTACAAAAATAAATATCGGAGATAGCGTGTTTGTTTCTTCTTCATCAGTGCTTTTTATCTCAACAGTCTGATAATCCGTATCAGTCGCTGCTGTTTCTATCTCTTCCACTTCTACAGGCTTGGGAAGACCTTCTACATAAACAGGATCCGATTCAAGGTAAAGATCATATTTATTCATGGCTCTGACAACGACCGAATAATCCTTATCAATCTCTTTTGGAATATCAAATTCAATAGATGTAGAGTTTCTGTCGGTCCATTCCTCTAGACGGCCAAAGTGGTTTCCTCCGTCAAGGCTTACTTGGTAATACTGTATATAATTATCAGGATCGTATGATTCTATATGAGCAGTTACATAATCACCATTATCATTTATCTGAAGAGTACAGTATTCAGGTTCAGTGTAATCCCTGTCGAGTCTTTTAGAAGGTGCTTCTACAGAAATATTCTGAAATGATGAATTATCAATACCAAGTGATGAAGAACTAAGACCGAAAAACTTCGCAGCGCAGTCTGCATCGATCACACCAAATTGCTTATAGGATTCTTCGTTCCAAAATGCACTATCCCTTTCTTCATCCAGGTGACAGTGTTCTATAATAACAGCAGGGATATCATACTCTTCAGCATATTTAAGAATCCCGTAGTATTCTCCGTCTCTGTCCTTGTTGAGTTTGTTCTTTATTCCTCGGTCAAATAGTCCAAGTTCGGTAAGCGCCTGCATTTCTATTGTTGCAAACTGATAACCCTTTACATAGTTAGTGCCTTTTGAGGCCACCCATACCTCGCTTCCGAACAGAGTGTGATATTCTGACATGTTGTAATGTATAGAGAATAAGAAATCGGCATCAACTTCTTTGGCAAAGTCGAAACGTTCTTTTCTTGTAAGCTCTTTGTCGGTATTGTTTTCGCGTGTAATGTAAACATCAACACCTTCATACTGTTCAAGCCTGTCTTTCATTGCAAAAGAAGTTATCAGGTCTATATCTCTTTCAATCCTGTCATCGATATTACCACCCATTGATTCACCGCCATGACCGGGATCGATGACAACAACAACATTTTTACAATAAGACGGAAAATAAGATATATGAAATAGTATAAGACCTGTAAATATTAGAATAATTCTGCAGATGAATTTCAAAGTATCTCCCCCATACTTAAAAAAGAGCTGCGATTTTCGCAGCTCTAAATATTTCTTAAATAAGATCCAGATCAACGATCGAGTCGGATTTAACAGGTGCGGTGTTCTGAAGAGGAATATAGTCTGTTGTGGCTCCAACTTCATTAACAGTTTGAGGATAAAGCTCGCTTCTGTTAGCTCTTACTGTTTCTACACATTCGTTGAGGCTGCTTATCAGGCGGTTATACTCATTGTCTGACTGATTGATATAATGAGAAGTAACCTCTTCAACATGAGCAAGAAGGCTGTCGGTATACTGAGTAGCTGATTCCTTGAGCTCGTTTGCTTCGATGACGGCTGCATCTACAATTTCCTGAGCCTGCGAAGCGGCAAGATTTATTACCTCATTTGCCTGATCATATGCTCTCTGCATAATTTCATGTTCGCTGATAAGTTCGTTTGTTTGGGTAATCGCTTTGTTAACAATCTCCTGAGCTTCAAGCTTTGCATCATTTCTAGCCTTGTCAGCTTCTGCCATGATAGCATTTCTGTTAGCGATTATTTTCTGATAATGCTTGATCTCTTCAGGAGTGTTCTTCTTAAGTTCCATAAGGTAAGAGTCCATCTCATCCTTATTGACCATGATTATATTGTTTGAAAATGCCTTATATTTGCAGCTGTCGATGTAATCCTGAATCTCATCGATCAATAATTCAATCTTGCTCTGCTTAGTCTCCATAAACCCCTTCAACCTCTCTTATCATTTTTATGTCTGTATTTTTCGTATACCATATCGGCAACGAAATCAGGAACACATTTACTTATATCACCATTAAAATATGCTATTTCCTTAACCCCAGATGAACTCAGATAAGCATATTCTAGACTTGTGGTCAGAAATATGGTATCCAGCGCACCGCCACTGAGAAGCTTATTTGTTTGGGCAATCTGAAGTTCATATTCAAAATCGGTGATGGCTCTCAAACCTCTTATAGCGATATTAACATCGATGCTTTTTGCATAATCTATAAGGAGTCCGCTGAAGGATTCAACCCTGATATTTGGTATATCCTCCGTAGCCTTCTTAAGTATATTAACACGTTCCTCAACTGAAAACAATGGTGTCTTATTGCAATTGTCAAGAACGCTTACAATGACTTCGTCGAACATTTCGGCAGCACGGTTTATGATGTCGAGATGACCGAAAGTGACCGGATCAAAACTTCCGGGATATATTGCTGCATGCATATCAATACCTCACTCTTTGTATCCTTAGATATTATACTAAAAACGAAGAGTTTTTTAAACCGATTCTTCTGAATTTGTAGCTAATCTGAAAAATACGTGCTTGTTGGTTTTGTAGAACTTTTCCTTGTATATCTCATAGCCCAGAGAAACTATATCCGAAAAGTCTCTTTCTATGGCAGCCTCTATGATAAAAATGGTATCCTCATGAATGATCTTGGAGGTAAGAAGCTGCTTCATTATATTGACTTCGTTCATCGAGTCATAAGGCGGATCCATAAATATGATGTCTGCCTTGTCATGGATCTCATACAATGCATCGGAAACATCTCTTGCGATTATTGTTGCTTCATCTTGGAATTTGCATTTGACGACATTGAATTTTATGCATTCTAGAGCCTTTTTGTTTTTTTCAACAAAATATGCGTGCCTGGCCCCTCTGCTTATGGCTTCGATTCCTATAGCCCCGCTTCCGCTGTACAGATCGACAAATACGCAATCGGGAAGATCGAAATTTATCATGTTGAACAGAGTTTCTTTTATCTTGTCTGTTGTGGGTCTGGTATCAAGCCCTTGAGGCGCGATCAATGGCACAGAACGTGCAATTCCGGCTATTACTCTCATGTTAGTTTCCTCTCAGTTTTGTCCCTTTGCTGTCACGTTTGCCGAGCTTTATGGAGTTAAGCGCGATAATGCGTCCGTTGTAATCATAATTCTGCTCGACAGCATTCTGCGTATAGAATACTTCTTCTACAAAATCCTTAGGTGAAAGTTTCATGCCACGAACGCCGACGGCAGCTTTTTTCTTCTCTGGTATTTCCTCGATCGGAAAACGCAGAAAATAACCATCATTTGTCTTAAGAACGATATTTCTTTGCTCTTTTATAGCAACAACACTTATAACTTCATCATCATCTAAAAGCTTTGTAGCTGCAACCGTTCTTTTGGCAACATCGAATTCACCGCCATCAACAACCTTCATCATACTGAGCTTTGTAACGAATATAAGCCTGTAAAGATTAAGCTCGCTCTGACTTGCAACAGCTACGATATTCTCTGTTGCTGAAGAATAATTGCTGACATTATCTATCGGCTTTCCTTTGTCTCTGAATTTTCCCATAGGAAGATCAAGAACCTTGATGGTATGGAGCTGACCATTGTTTGTAAACAGACATATCTTGCCAGTATTCTTGCATCGGCAAATATATTTGAATTCAGCTCTGACAGCATCCTCATTTCTTTCGAACGTAGGGATATCTATGATCTTGGCGTATCCAAATCTGTCCATGATGAACATTACTTCCATCTCGGGGATTTGGATTTCTTCGACTACTGCCTCTTCGCAGTTGTCTATAACTGTTCTTCTCGGACGCCCGTATTCTTTTTTTATTTCGTCAAGTTCGTTGATGATAACCTGAGCCATTGAATCCTTCCGTTCGAGGATATCCTCGTACTTAAAGATATTTGCTACAGTCTCATTGTGTTCAGCAATCAGTGCATCTAACTCCAAACCTATGAGTTTATACAGACGCATCTCAAGAATCGCATTGGCCTGAGGTTCAGTAAACATCAGCTGTTTTGCCATTACTTCGCTTTCTTTGCTCTTGAACTTGATTCCTGTTGTCTTACCTTCTATAAGACAGGCTTTGGCCATTGCTCTATCCTTTGAGCCACGAAGGATCTCGATTATAAGATCGATGACATTGCAGGCTTTTATAAGGCCTTCCTGTATCTCTTTTCGGCTTTGTTCTTTAGCAAGCAGATTTGTATACTTTCTGGTGGTAACTTCATATCTGAATTCAACACATTCTTTCAGTATACGTTTAAGTCCCATAGTCTCGGGCTTGCCGTCAGCAATGGCTAGCATGTTTACGCCAAATGTGTCTTCGAGCTTTGTCTTTTTATATAGCAGATTAATGAAATTATCGACATTTGCATCTTTTCTCAGCTCAATTACAATACGTATGCCTTCTTTGGACGACTGATTCGAGATGTCAATTATATCTGGGGCTTTCTTTGTTTCTGCAAGAGCAGCAATGTCCTGCAAAAACTTAGTAATGTTTGCACCGATCATTGTAAAAGGAATTTCAGTTATCACGACATTGGTTTTGCCGTTTTTTCCTTTTTCAACCTCAACTTTTCCTCTTACCTTTATTTTGCCCTGCCCGGTACGATAGATCTCGAGCAGTTCATCCTTATTGGTGACTATGCCGCCAGTCGGGAAATCAGGCCCCTGAACATATCTCATAAGATGAGAAGTAGATATAGTCTCATCTTTCATATACGCCTTCATTGCCCCGATAACCTCTGAAAGATTGTGAGGCGGAATGCTAGTAGCCATACCTACAGCGATACCTTCGGTGCCATTTACGAGAAGATTTGGAAACTTTGAAGGTAATACTGAAGGCTCCTTTTCTGTCTCATCAAAATTCGGTATGAAATCAACGACATCCTTATCAAGGTCATCAAGCAAACAGTTCTGTGTTATCTTTTGAAGTCTTGCCTCTGTATAACGCATTGCAGCTGCGCCGTCACCTTCGATATTGCCGAAGTTACCATGGCCATCAACAAGTGGCATACCTTTTTTAAAGTCCTGACTCATGTTTACCAGGGCATCATATATCGAGGAATCACCGTGAGGGTGATATTTACCCATCGTATCACCTACAATACGTGCAGATTTCCTGTATGGCTTATCGAATTTGATACCTAGCTCATGCATGTCATAAAGTGTTCTTCGCTGTACTGGTTTTAAACCATCCCTTACGTCGGGCAAAGCACGTGCTATGATTACCGACATCGCATAATCGATATATGACTTCTGCATAACCTCGGAATATTCGGTTTTTATAATATCTTCATTAGTGTTCATAAGTCACCTTTATCTGTGATTAAATATCAAGCTGAGCATCATTTGCATGCTCATATATGAAAGCCTTTCTGGGAGGAACATCATTTCCCATTAGCAATTCCGTTATGTCGCTGGCCATTCTAGCATCTTCTATCTCAACCAGCTTTAGTTTCCTCCTGGCAGGATCGAGTGTTGTTTCCCATAACTGTTCGGCATCCATCTCGCCAAGACCTTTGTATCTCTGAAGGGTAAAGGCGCTCTTATGTGTCTTTCTGTATTTTTCTAGAGCCTTGTCATCGTATAGATACTCTTCTTCGCCTTTTGAAGGCATTGCCTTATAAAGAGGAGGCATAGCTATATATACATGCCCCTCATAAATGAGTTCAGGCATGAATCTGTAAAACAGTGTTAGCAACAGTGTAGATATATGGGCACCGTCGACATCGGCATCGGCCATTATTATGATCTTGTCGTATTTTAACTTGGTGATATCAAAATCATTGCCATAGCCTTCAGAAAAACCACATCCGAATGAGTTGATCATAGTTTTTATCTCAGCGTTTGCAAGAATCTTGTCTATCGATGCCTTTTCAACGTTTAGAATCTTTCCTCTTATTGGAAGTATTGCCTGGAAATTTCTGTCACGTGCAGTTTTGGCACTTCCTCCTGCGGAATCACCTTCGACTATGAAAATCTCGCATTTCTTTGGATCCTTTGATTCGCAGTTTGCAAGCTTTCCGTTGCTGTCAAAGCTATATTTTGGTTTTGACAGCATATTAGTTTTAGCTTTTTCTTCCGTCTTACGTATCTTGGCTGCTTTTTCGGCGCAGCTGAGGACACTTTTGAGTGTTTCGACATTTCTGTCAAAGTAGTGAACAATCTCTTCACCTGTTATCTTGGCGACTACCTTGGCAGCATCCTGATTATCGAGCTTTGTTTTTGTCTGTCCTTCAAATCTTGGATCGGGATGCTTTATTGATATGATAGCTGTCATGCCGTTTCTAACATCAGCCCCGGTGAAATTAGCATCCTTTTCCTTAAGTATGCCCAATCCCCTTGCATATGTATTCATAACGGTCGTAAATTGGGTTTTAAAGCCTGTAAGATGCGTACCGCCTTCTGCATTATAGATATTGTTACAGAAACCGAGTACGTTTTCGTGGAATTCATTTACATACTGAAAGGCGCATTCTACTGTTATACCTTCAGATTCGCCTTTAAAATATATAGGTTCGTGAACTGTTTCCTTGCTGCGGTTCATGTCTGTTATGAATCCGGTCAATCCATCGGGCTCATGAAATTCAACATATTCCTTAAGAGCTTTCCTTTTATCTTCAAAAATGATGGTCAGTTCAGGATTCAAATATGCAGTTTCATGCAAACGGCTCTTAACATCCTCTTCTTTAAACCACGTCTTATCAAAGATCGTTTCATCAGGAAGAAAGTTTATACATGTGCCGGTCTCACGCGTCTTTCCGACCTGAGGAAGCAGACCGTTTTGCAGTTCGAGTGTCGGTAATCCGTATGCATATGAGTCTTCGTAAATGCCTCCACCCTTCTTGACCCTAACAGTCAATCTTTTGGAAAGCGCATTAACTACAGATGAACCAACACCATGAAGACCGCCACTTGTCTTGTATGCCGAATCGTCAAATTTTCCACCGGCATGCAAAGTTGTAAATACCAGCCTTTCTGCACTCATTCCTTTTTCGTGCATCTCGATAGGTATACCTCTTCCGTTATCTTCAACAGTAGCCGAACCGTCTTCTTCGAGCGTTACTTTGATCTCTGAACAGAATCCTGCAAGGTGTTCATCAACTGAATTGTCAACAATTTCATAGATAAGGTGATTTAATCCCTTGGTTGATACGCTTCCGATATACATACCAGGTCTTTTTCTGACCGCTTCTAGTCCTTCAAGGACGGTAATACTGGAAGCATTATAATCATCAGCCTTTGCCATCATAGTACCTCACTTTAAATTTAACCTTATCTATAATACCACAAAATGTTGAATAATGCTATTGAAAAAGCACTATATATGCAATAATCGCAATAAAAAAGCCATCCTTCGTTCGAAGGATGGCTGAATTCAAAATTATCATATTTTAAGTTTTTTGTTACATGCGATAGCTATTGCTCCGGGACCTATATGACAGGAAATACTAAGTGAGAGCGGATCATGATATTCAACTTTGAAGCCAGGGAACTCTGCTTCTATCTCCTTGAGATATTCTTCTACATCACAACCGTCTGTGTATGCGACAAATATATCTACATTATCCGGATCAAGACCACCGAAACGCTTTTCTGCGTCTTCTCTTATTGCATTGAACATAATGGCTTTGCCGGAAGATATGGTTCTTGCTTTTGCGAATGCATCGAGCTTGTCACCCTGTATCTGAAGCACGGGTTTTATCTTTAGGAGTTCACCGAATGCAGCGGCTGCCGGTGTGATACGTCCGCCTTTTTTCAGATATTTTAAGGTATCGAGCATTATATATATTGAGGAATTGAATTTGTCTTCTATAAGGATATCTCTTATCTGCGCTCCGTCCTTGCCTTTTGCTGCAAGATTTAGTGCATCATAAACGGACTGACGTAATGTTACACTTATCCTTTGATTGTCTACAACAAAAACTCTGTTATCATATTCCTGTGAAAGCATATATGCGGTCTGGCATGATCCTGACAGTCCGGAACTCATCGGAATATAAACTACTTCATCGTAAGTTTTTAAGGCTTTGTCCCATGCATCCATAATACTGTCGGGACTTGGCTGAGATGTTGTAACCTCACCGCCTTTTTTTAAGAGTTCATAGAACTCTTCCTGAGACAGATTAATACCCTCATAATAATCTACATTGTCTATTGTAAATGGCATAGGGATGACAACTACTCCTAATTGAGCAGCTTCTTCTTGCGATATACCTGAATTGCTGTCTGTCATTACTGCTATTGTTTTCATTGTCTGTTCCGATCCATATACTAGTATTATGAAAAATATCAAATAATATTTTACTTTTATATAGTTCTAAAGTCAACTGAATTAATAATGGTATCGTTAAGCCCGTTCATAACTATATTAAGATGTTGAGGGTCATTTTCTCTTAACAGCTTATCAGCACACGCTGAGGCCTTTTTCAATATTTCACTGTCATTGTATATATCACCGATTATGAAGCCGAAATCACCGCTTTGTCGTATTCCAAACAGGTCACCCGGTCCTCTCATCTTCAGATCTTCATCGGCTATAACAAAACCGTCATTGGTCTTATTAAGTATCTCCAAACGTTTCATTGTTTTTTCATCGTCTTTTGAAGATATAAATATGCAGTAGCTCTGGTCCTTTCCTCTTCCGACTCGACCACGCAGCTGATGGAGCTGGGCAAGACCAAATCTTTCGCTGTTTTCGATAAGCATTACTGTAGCATTTGGAACATCTATACCGACCTCAATTACTGTCGTGGATACTAAAACGTCTATCTGCTTATCCTTGAATCGTGTCATGATATCGTCTTTTTGAGACTGTGGCATCTTCCCGTGAAGATAAGCGATATTGATATCATTAGACAGCTCGGAAGCAAGCAATGCACTGTAATCGACAACATTTTCAAGCGATTCATCTGCGCCTTCTTCTATTTGCGGACATATAACGTATGCCTGATGCCCAGCTCTTACTTCTTTCTCAATGAATTCGTAGGATTTTTTGCGAAAACGTTTTCCTACAAGCGCATTTTTTATTGGTATTCGATTACCAGGAAGCTCATCAATTACAGAGATCGATATATCTCCGTAAAGAATCATTGCCAGAGTCCTTGGTATCGGAGTGGCACTCATTACCAAAAGATGTACAGCGTCGCCTTTGTTAACCAGCGATTCACGCTGATTTACGCCGAATCTATGCTGTTCATCCGTTACTACAAGGGTAAGGTCTTTATAGATAACTTTCTGCTGAAATACAGCATGAGTACCGATTATGATATTTGCCTGACTGGATTCGATTCCTTCATATATTGCTTTCTTGTCTTTGGCACTCATACTACCCATGAGCAATACCGGATGAATGGAAAGATTATATTTTTTTATAAGAGCGTTGAGTTTATCGAAATGCTGGGTCGCAAGTACTTCTGTAGGGGCCATAAGAACACCCTGGTGTGAATTTGCTGCATTCATTATCAGTGCAAGAAAAGCGATTATTGTCTTACCGCTTCCGACGTCGCCCTGAACGAGCCTGTTCATGCATATACCGCTTGTCATATCACGAATTATATCGTTCCAAGTTTTGAGCTGAGCATTTGTAAGCCTGTACGGAAGCTGTTCGATCAGTCTTGACGTATCTGCAGTTTCGATCATGCCCTCTTTAAAAGGAATGTTTTTTGTCAGATTGACGTCAGTCTTCATCTGAAGGATAAAGCTGAAGAATTCGTGGAATACGATGCGCTGTCTTGCTTTTATGAATATATCCATATTAAGAGGAAAATGCATACTTCTGACAGCTTCTTCAAACGGAATGTTTAAATCATCTATTTCATCAAGACCGTCGTTTGGAACCTCTACATTATCAAGAGCCTGACGAACTGCTTTACTTATCGTGTTATTTGAAAGGCCTTTGGTTAGCGGATAAAGTGGCTGCAGAGTACCTATAAGTTTTTCATACTGCTCTTTTGTGAAGATTTTTGGCTGTGACATGCTGAAAGAACCCTGCTTTGAGATTTCTATCATGCCACGTATCACATATTCTTTATCAGGATCTATCTGTTTTTTAAGATAGGGCATATTAAATATGGTCAGTCTTATCGTCTTGCTATCAGAAATGAAAGCAACATGACTAAAAGTGAGATGACCTTTTTTTACTGATGAATACGATCCTGCCTTAAAAAAACCCTGTAAGGAGACAACTCTTGAGTCCATATCGGCAGATAACTCAACTGGGTTGTCGTAAAGCGTAAAATCTCTGGGGATGTTGAATATAAGATCCTTGACAGTTTCAATATTGAGTTTTTTGAAAAGAGCGGCACTTTTATCGCCGACACCTTTTATCTGAGTGATGCTGCTGGTAAGATTCATATTCTGCCTTTATAAAAACGGAGAGAATGCAGCGCATCCTCTCCGAATCCTTCTATATCCTTTACTCTGCAGATACTATGTAATAGTAGATAGGCTGTCCGCCATATTGTAATTCTATCTCGAGATCCTTATGCTTTTTCTGAATCTTCTTTAAAAGTGAATTAGCTTTGGATTCTTCAATATCTTCACCATAGTAAATACTTATGAGCTCTGTTGAAGCATCAACCATTCCGTCGATCATATCAAGTACTACATTATCAAGTTTTGAACCTACAGCTAAGATGCTTCCGTCACCGATACCCATGTAATCGCCGGATTTAATTTCTTTATCATCGATCTTAGTATCTCTTACTGCATATGTTACTTCGCCTGACTTTATTGATTCAATCGCTTCACTCATAAATCTGTTATTGTCATCAGCTGAATTGCCCGGAACGTAACCGATGAGAGCAGCGATACCTTGAGGAATTGTCTTTGTCGGGATAACAACAACATTCTTGTCGGTTGTAAGATCCTTAGCCTGGTTTGCTGCTAGGATAATATTCTTGTTGTTAGGAAGAACAAATACATTATCGGCATCGATTTTTTCAATCGCATTTAGTATATCTTCTGTTGAAGGATTCATGGTCTGACCGCCAGAAATAACAAGGTCAACACCCAGGCTCTTAAAGATCTCGTCCATTCCGTCGCCTACAGAGATGGCGATAAATGCATCATCCTTGTGCTCCATGACAGGTTCTTCGCTCTTGCCTTCAGCAGGCTTATAAACTGCGCTTATCTCAACATCCTCTCTAACTTCGAGCTCGCCTTTTTCATTGTGTTTAACGAGATTCTCTCTATGTTCGAGTCTCATGTTATCGATCTTCATGTTTGATAATGATCCGTACATCAATGCTTTCTGTATAGCCATACCGGGATCATTTGTATGTACATGAACTTTAACTATCTCGTCATCAGCAACGCATACAATAGAATCACCTATAGATTCAAGATATGCCTTGAAATCCATCTCCTGCTTGATATTGAATGATTTCTCGAGCATTATTATGAATTCAGTACAATAACCAAATTTTATATCTTCGGAATCGATACTCTCCTTATATGAATCAACCTTGCTGACACCGGGAGTTACGGTGCTTTCCATTACAGTGATATCAACTTCTTTACCGCAGTAGAGATCAAAAGCTCCCTGAAGAACAACCATGAGTCCCTGACCGCCGGAGTCTACAACACCGGCCTGCTTTAATACGGGAAGCATATCAGGAGTCTTTTCAAGAACTTCGTTTCCGTAAGCGATTATCTCGCCAATAAACTTCTCTACATCCGTCTCGCCTGCATCTGCTAGTTCACGTGCCTTTGTGCTGATACCCTTGGCAACTGTAAGGATCGTTCCTTCCTTGGGTTTCATGACAGCTTTGTAAGCTGTTTCAACTGCTTTTTCGCAGGCTATAGCCATTACAGGTATATCAAGTACTTCAACATCGCTTACTACCTTTGTAAAGCCTCTAAGAAGCTGAGAAAGTATAACACCAGAATTGCCTCGTGCTCCTCTTAAAGATCCGCCTGAGATGCTCTTACATAAAGATGTCATGTCATCGCTTGTAAGTTTAGCAACCTCTTTTGCGGCTGACATGATAGTCATTGTCATGTTAGTTCCGGTATCACCGTCCGGTACCGGGAAAACATTTAATTCATTTATCCATTCTTTTTTAGAATCAAGATTCTTCGCGCCGGCCAGAAACATCTTGGACAGCATAATGGAATCTATACTTGCATTGGACACTTTTGTCTCCTCCTTAGTCAATTACACGTACACCTTCGACAAAGATATTGATCTTTTCGACTTCAATGCCTGTAAACTCTTCTACCTTATATTTAACACTATCTATCAGATTGTTTGAAAGTGCTCTGATGTTCACTCCGTATGCTATGATAACATGGAATTCAAGTGTGAGCTTATCTTTTTTCAGTCCTACAGATATTCCTCTTGTAAAATTCTCTTTTTTAAGAAGTTTTACTATGCCGTCTTTAACATTAAAACCGGCCATACCAACGATACCGAAGCATTCCATGGCAACGGTTCCTGCATATTGAGCGATCACATCTTTATCTATGGAAATATTACCCATATGTGTATTCATTGAAGAATTCTTCATGCAATACCTCCTTAATCGATCCGATTTATACCGTATAACATTATACTTTATTTGTATTAAAAAGAAAACTATTAATATTTTTAACAATTTGTGACAAAAAATCAAAAAATCTCTTGATTTTAGTCTTCTCCTCTGATAATATACTAATGTTGTATTTAAGAGAATTAAAGCTTGGAGGTGAAAACCATGGCAAAATGTGATATCTGCGGCAAAGGCGTTCATTTTGGAAACGCTGTAAGCCATTCTCATAGAAGATCCAACAGAATCTGGAATTCTAATGTAAGAAGCGTTATGTGCAAGGTAAACGGTGCAGCAAAAAGAATGCATGTGTGCACAAGATGCTTGAGATCAGGTGCTGTTGAGAAGGCTTAATGATTCATTAAAAAAGAACCTCGGAAACGAGGTTCTTTTTTGTTAAAATTTCTCTCTTAGTTTTTCATACTCTTCTTTTATAAGCAGAGCCATGTTGTTATCACCATCCAGATTATCCGGATGGAATATTCTTATCAGCTCCTTATATCTTTTCCTTAGAGCTAAATACGAACTTACACCAGAAAACAGTCCCGATGACACAATCGTATCACCGCTTATTTCATTCTTCAGGCTTTGATACTTCTTTTCGTAAGTATCTTTTTCTCTCTGAAAAGCCTTTCTATCCATCTCTAGTGAAGCAAAACCGTTTTGCAGTATAGCAAGTTTTTTGTCAAAGAAAGCCTGTTCATCCTTGAGACGCTTTCTTTCACTGAGAACCTTTGAATTTAACTGCTTCATCTCCTCACGAAAAGATAGTCTTTCTTCCATGAATTTTTCGTAGAATTCTTCTTGAGCACGGCGCTCATTTATAAGGGCTATACGCTCTTCAAACAAGAAATGGCGTAAAGCCTTTAATTCTTCCTCATCCATGGTATTCAGATTTTTGTCATATAATGATTCGGGTGAAGCATCCATTAAGACACCTTAGTCTTCCTTTTCTTCTCCAAAAGCGATCTCTTTCGCCTGATCATCATCAAGCATTTCCTTTTCAGCTTTCTTACTGCTGAATTTATCTACCAGATCAGGAACCATATCAAGAATCTTGGTTATTGTATCCTGATTCTTTACATTAACAAGTTTTGTGTGTCCGTCTTTGATTACGATTACTGCGCTCGGGGTCATCTTACCTGTAAGACCTCCGCCTGCACCATCTTTTTTCTCTGCAGCCGAACCGCCTGCACCTACTCCGAAAGTAACATCAACAAGAGGAAGGATGATGGTATCTCCAAACTGTTTTGGCTCACCTACCACTGTTTTGGTGGAAAGAATAGAGTCCACTCCTTTTAATAATGATTCCATTACTGAACTAAATCCGTTGTTCATGCTTTTTCCTTTCTGCTCTCTTTAGTCTTTTTGGCCTTCTTATTATTCTTTATGAAAAGTTTGATCAGTCTGTGACAGTTCTTGTCAAAATAGATTCTTATAAAGTGGTAAAGAACCGTGACGAATCTGATGCGTCCCTTCAGATTGAATTCTATATCTATAACTTCACTGTCAAATACAGGATAGAATACAACGACATCTCCTATGTAATCGTATAATGCTTTGTATATGCCCAGTATCTTTCCGGTGGTACCTGCGTTTTCAAGACCTATGCGAGCATATATCTTGCCTTTATAAGGAAGGAGCGCCTTTAATGCTTTTCCAATCCTGTCTTTGCAGACAAGTAATGCTTCCTTGGTTGTATCCCTGGTAAGAATATCTATATAGTATTCGATCTTATCTTTTTTTGATGATATCTTTTCGAAAAAACCTAGTTCTTCATCTGCGGATGTTTGCTCTTTATCATCTGAGGTCGTATCCTTTTTATCTGATGAGTCGTTAGCATCTGTATCTGCTGAAGCTTCACATGATGTAACTTGAGGCCTCTTCTTTTTGTTCTTTAGTTTTTTTAAATCTATCTTAATGCCGAAAAGACGTATATAATAATCAAGCTTTTCATTATATGAGACGATCAGACAAAAAAGATATAAAAGATAACTTACACGCAAACGTATCTGGGGCTTTTTTTCTTTATATGAACCTTTGGCACTGTATCTTACAGGAACGAATAAGATGATAAGAAGTAACAAAAGGATAAAGCCGATTACGCAAAGAAGCATTATTCCGATTATCTTTAGTACAGTCAAAAAAATTGCGAGCATATTACTTCCTTAAACAAAATCTTTTTCGAGAAAGCTCTTCATATCGGCAGTGCCCGTTTCTTTTATCGTTTCGTCGAGTATGTTAAGGATCATCTGTGTTGCTTCATCATACGAAGAAGCAAGACCTACTATCCTTAAATCGAACTTGCGGTACAGTTTCTGCTTGAACATTGAATTATGTATAATATCAAGCTGGTCATTCGCATTATTGGAAAGAGAGATAAGATAAAGATCAAAACGTCCTCGCCCCTGACGTATGTTTCTCTTGATCTTGTTTATCTTTTTCTCATCAATTTTTTCTCCGGTATAAAGCTTTTCGGAATATGTAACCATACACTTATTCTCTAATAATACTTTTTACTTCCCCAAAGTCCGCTTTTTTTCAGATCCTGATATTCGCAGTACGCTTTATCAAGTATTTCTTTTTCATTGGAAAACTTGAGCAGATGATATGCCTCGTGATATTTGTAATATCCGCTGTCGCAGAAGAATTCTTCTTTCTGTGGCTTGCTGTAATAACTTTCACCCATCATCAGATACCAGTGAACGGTCTTATGAACCTCGTCACCGGGAATATTGAAATCATAATTGCTTTTTCCGATGTATTTAATGATATTTGCTTTTGCACCGCTCTCTTCTAGAACTTCACGAAGGGCAGTGTCTTCAAATTCTTCGCCTTCTTCTACAGTTCCCTTGGGTAATACCCAACCTTCATACTTATTATTTATATTCTTATAGAGAAGCAGAATCTTTCCTCTAAAGATAACTACTCCTCCGCAACTGGTTGCTTCAACCATACCTCTTCCTTCATTCCTAAACTAACAATATGACAAAATACATTATAAAGCAAATGTTAGTATTCGTCAAAATAACAGTCGAAGATACGCTTTGCAATAGGCACTGCATAATCGCCGCCGGTACCGATGGATTCTATGATTATCGTTACACTTATCTGAGGATCATCAACGGGCGCAAATCCCGTAAACCAGGCGTGTGAATCAAGCTTCAGACTGTCAAATTCAGCAGAACCGGTTTTACCGGCAACTGTATATGAAGCTCCAGCCATACCGGCTTTCGCGGTACCCTCTCTTACAACCGATTCCATCAGATTCTTCATAGATGCAGCTTCAGCCTGAGTCATGATCTGTTTGTATTCCTTGGATTCCCAGTTCTTTAGTTCATTGCCGTTGCATGAAATGACCTTGTCAAGAACTCTGGGTTCCATTACAACACCGTCATTAGCTATTCCGTTAGTGATCATGTTTAGTAATAGCGGTGTAATCTGAGCTTTACCCTGACCTATTGATATCTGTGCCATATCATAATCAGGAGTTGAACTGTTAACAGTCATGTTGCTGACAGTATAGTTATAACCTGTAGGCAGGTTTGAATTAAACATCAGATCATCGAGTGTCTGGCCAAATCTGTCACGATCAAGGCTCATACCTATATTTGCAAAGGACGAGTTGCATGAATGTGCAAAGCTTGTAAGGAAATTCTGGCTCCCGTGTACAGCACCGTGGAAACAGTTGATCTTAATGCCGTCTCCTTTATAAGAGCCGCTACAGTTATATCTGTAGTTCATGTATGTATCAGGATTTTCCTTGATATACTCCAGAGCGGTTATTATTTTGAATGTGGATCCGGGAGGATATATTCCCTGAGTAACTCTGTTTATAAGAGTACCGGATTCCTTGTCGTCCATGAATTTATCCCAGTCTGAAGCGATTGTGTTGGGGTTAAAATCAGGTTTGCTCACCATAGCGAGTATTTCGCCTGTTTTAGCATTGGAAACGATTATGGCTCCCTTGTATATGCCCATTGATCGATATGCAACTTCCTGAAGGTCATGATCAAATGTTGTATATACATCATTACCTTTGTTCTTATCGCCTGAAATGTCGTTCTCAACTCTCTGAGCGATTGTTGCATCTGTATTGATCAGGTAGTAGTTTGTCATGTTTTCAACGCCGGTACGTCCCTTGGTTGAAAAACCGATAGCATGAGCAAACAGATTCTCATAAGGATAGAATCTGTATTCTCTGCCAGCATCGTTTTTTAAAGTCTGGGCCAGTATATCACCATTTCTGTCAAATATTGTTCCTCTTGTGTTTTCCTTTTGAAGTAGAACCTGACGGGAATTGTAACTGTTGTTTATAAGAACCTGTTCGTTAGTAGCTACATAATGGCACAGATATACGCTCATCATTAAAAAAATAACTGAAAATGTAGAGAATACTATCCTTGTTTCCAAAGGACGAACGCCGCTTTTGCGTCTCCTGTTTTTTGTGCCTTTTTTCTTTTCAAGTGCTTCCTTTTCAAGCTCGTTTTGCTGATCTATATACTCCATATAAGCATATATATCGTCATCGTCTTCATCACCCAGGTTATCGAACCATTCATCGTAGTCATCACTGCGTTTTTTGTTTATGGCACCGAACAGAATGAAATACATCAAAATACTGGTAAGTACCGAGCTGCCTCCATAGCTGACCAAGGGAAGCGTAACGCCGGTAAGAGGTATGAATTTTATACCTCCGCCAACCGTCAAAAAGCACTGTACGATCATAATGGTTCCGAGACCAATGCAGACCATACGGTAGAATCTGTCGCTTTCTTTTAGGGAGTTTCTGAGAATGATCCCGAATGAAATCAGACAAACAAGAAGCATTCCAATCGAAAATATGATACCCATCTCCTCGCTGATTGCGGAGAAGATAAAATCCGATTCAACTGTAGGTATATCACCGGGTGCTCCTTTAAAAAGTCCGGTACCGAAGAAATTTCCGCAGCTGATAGCAAATAGCGATTGAGATATCTGATATCCCTGATTATCAATCTTGCTGAAAGGATCAAGGTATGCCTGAACTCTTACCTGTACATGAGGGAAGAATCTGTATGCTACTACAGAAGCCAGACATGCTGAGAGTAAGCCTAGTACAAGATACAGATAGTTCTTTGAAGAAATAAACAGCATTATTAGATATGCAAGAAAGAATATGAGTGCACTTCCCAAGTCTTTAGATAATACAAGGATGATAACATGCAACGCAGCAAGGCATGCTCCAAGGGCATAATCGATAAGGTTTTTTGCCTTTGAAAGTGATGCTGCCACGAAAAAAACGAAAACTATCTTAACAAATTCCGAAGGCTGTATAGTAACTCCACCAACCGTGTATGATAGTTTTGAACCGTTTATAATCTTTCCGAGCAACAAAACTACACCCAGGGCTGTGATACCCAGAGTAGCATATATTGCAGTAAGACTGTTGAGTTTTCTGAATCTGTTTATGATATATGGAACTGCCATTGCAATCGCAAGTGATACGACTACAATGAAGAACTGCTTTATCGCTCTGTTGGTATTAAGTCTTGCGAGTATGATAAATCCTATATCGAGAAGCAGGATCATATTATTGACTAATACCTGATCCGTTCTTGAATAAAGCAGTATGATCATGGCCATAAAGAAGAACAGAACAAGTATCACTATTGCTCCATACAATAGAAACTGATATTTGCCACTTCTAAGGCACATTGTTGTAAATGCCAGGGCATTTATGAAGAATATGTTGATCCTCTGTCTGATATATATGCCGCCACAATCGTATGGATTCTTCATCCTGAATATGTATGCAATGCATTCAACGGCATAGATTAGTATCAGCAAAGCCATTATGTATTTGGATAATTCAGCAATATAAAAAAGCATCCCCTATACAGCTCCCTTGGAAATATGAGCGGCAGTATATTCATTAAGTGGAAATGTGCCGCTTCTCTGTTCCGTTACATAATAAGACAAAATCTTAGAAATTATCTCGCAGTTTTCATCAGTAAAATCCAGTCTGAAATCATGAAAACCAGCTTTTATAAGATCCCACATATACTTATGCAATGATGTGGGTACACTGTTATATATCTCATTGTAACAGTGTATACAGTTATTATACACTAATGAGTCTTTGTTTTTTCTGTCAATCAGTTTATGGTCAAAGTTGCAACCGTTATTGCTTTGGTCGCAGGTGCCAGTAGTCCTTTTTACACAATTAGCGCTGACCATAAGTGGCGCTCTTCCGTAAATGATACATATAAGATTTCTGTCAACAAGTTCTTTTATCTCATGGATACTGAGCTCATAAGGTGCAGTCTGTGTGAATGTATATTCTTTGTAAAAATCGAGAGATGAAATATTCCAGTTGTACAGACTGTGATCACTTATAACATATAGAGGCGTAAAGCCGTCTATCGATGCATTTATACTTATATATTGACTTTCGAGGTCATTCTTTATTGAGCAAATATATCCAAGACTATCGATGTTTTTGATCAGAACTCCATCAGATTTGCCGAGTTTTAAAAAGTCTTTAAGACTGTTTAGATAATCAGCATCGCGCTTTCTGATAATACGTGGCATGGATATATATACTTCGCTCTTACAATCATTATGTAGCGAGTCTATGTCCGTTATACCAAGCTGGCCAGAAAAGAACAGATCATATGGAATGAAAACTCTTTTAAGTCGAAAACTCTTTAACGCCTGCAATTGATCTGATTTTATAATGGATGCACTGTATTCAACTTCCATATATCAATGCCTCCTTTAATTTGTCAAAAGCTTTCCTTCTGAGCTCATTTAATGCCTTGATTGGCATAAAGCAGTTGTTGTCCATTTGAGCTTCAAGTCTGTCGAACTCGAAATAACTCTCGCCTGTCTTATTTAGCTGATGTAATACTTCTTCTTCGTCAAGAGGTCTGTTTTGTGCTGCCTGAACCATATCACCTTCGACCGTAATGACAGTTTGACCACATTTTAAGATAATGGATGCATTCTCACCCGGAACAAGTGTAACGACACCCATGATTCGTATCTTTTCAACAGGTTTAACAAAACGATCGTTTATTTTCTGAGTGATATTCTCGTCAGTTTCATTATAGGAAGGATTTAACTTTGTTATCATATCCTGACTGTTATGTCTGAAGTAATATCCTTCGCTGAGTTCAGATCTTATATATAGGCCAGTCAGAGTTTCCAGATCCTTTTTATCAATATCCAAAATCTCATTTTCAAGATACATATCTATATATTTGCGATATATACTTGTCACACCGGCAACGTACTGAGGGCTTTTTAATCTGCCTTCTATCTTGAATGAATCTATACCGGCGTCGATAAGTTTATCAATACATGTAAGAGTACACATGTCCTTGAGACTTAACGGATACCGTACATCATCCTTTTTTATATATTTTCCATTGCAGGAAACAGTATAGTTAAGACGGCACGGCTGAGCGCATCTTCCTCTGTTTCCGCTTCTTCCGCCTAAAAAGGAACTGAAAAGACATTGTCCTGAATAGCAATAGCACATAGCACCGTGAATAAATGCTTCTATTTCAATATCAACGTCATTCTTTATCTGCTTAATTTCTTCAAGTGATATTTCACGTGCAGGAACTATCCTTTCGATTCCTCTTTCTTTTAATAGAGAAGCTCCGAAACTGCCTGTTACAGTCATTTGGGTGCTGGCATGGATGCTTAGACCTTTAAAATTTGTCTTTAGAAATTCAATCAATCCGACATCCTGAATGATGACACCGTCAAGACCGCTATCATAAAGCGGTCTAAGAAAAGACTCCAGTCTGTCCCATTCGCGCTGCTTAATAAGCGTATTGAGAGTCAGATAAATCTTTTTAGAGTGAAGATGTGCTATATCAAGAGCTTTTATAAGTTCTTCAGTTGTAAAATTTGTGGCAGATGCTCTGGCACCGAATTCCTTACCTGCCAGATAAATCGCATCTGCTCCAGCATTGATAGCAGCTGTGAAACATTCAAATCTGCCAGCAGGAGCCAAAAGTTCAGGTCTTTTCATAAAATTACCGTTTAATAAAAAACGGAATCCCTATGAGATTCCGTTCAGGATCATCTATGCTTTAACTGAGTTTCAAGTTGAACAATCTTCTTGTCTTTTAATGAGATATCTTCTTTAGCACTCTTAAGAGATTTGTCCAGGTTTTCCATCTTCATCTGAGTTGTTACCAACTCATGCTTTAAGTCATATACTTCCTTGTCTTTTGCTTCAAGTTCCTCTTGCATTGTGGCTATCTGATTCTTTGCCTTAAAATAGTCATCAGCAAGATTAATCTGCATCAATACGTTCTGCATGTCCATTGGAGCCCGTCTGAAGCCTTCCATTGCATTGTATTCATTAAGCTTATTATTGATATATGATGCAACCTTCTGAAGATACTCTTCGCTTTCATAACCGCAAAGCGTATAAACCTTTCCGCCAATAATTACTTCTGCATCTGTTTTTATAGCCATAATATATACCCCTGTTAATACCCAAATTTAGATTTATTATAAAAAAATAAGCAAGGAAATGCAATAGTAAGAAACGTTTAAGGAGTAAGCCCGAGATGCTCATAAGCACTTTCGGATACAACTCTTCCGCGAGGTGTCCTGTTAATGAAACCTTTGAGCACTAAAAACGGTTCATAAACGTCTTCAATAGTATCAGCATCTTCGCCAATAGATGCGGCTATGGCAGATATTCCTACAGGTTTCCCACCATAGTTTTCTATCATGGTCTTTAAGATCAGCCTGTCAGTTTTATCAAGACCTTTTTCATCCACATCCATAAGATCTAAAACTTCCTTGGCGATATCCCCGGTTATTACATTATCATACTTAACCTGAGCGTAGTCTCGTACTCGCTTTAAGAATCTGTTTGCGATTCTTGGGGTTCCGCGACTTCGCTTTGCCATTTCTTCAGCGCCGGACTGTTCAATCGTAACTCCGAGTTTTTTAGCTGAGTTATTGATTATTTCAGAGAGCTCGCTGTCGGTGTAAAACTCTAGTCTGTGAACTAGACCGAATCTGTCTCTCAACGGAGCAGAAAGACTGCCGGCTTTTGTTGTTGCTCCTACCAAAGTAAAAGGCTCAAGATCGATACGTACAGATTTTGCAGTCTGCCCCTTGCCAATCATAATGTCTATCGCGAAATCTTCCATTGCGGTATAAAGAACCTCTTCTACCTGTCTGGCCAGCCTGTGAATCTCGTCAATAAAAAGTACATCACCTTTTTTGAGTCCACTAAGTATTGCTGCCATGTCTCCAGGCTTTTCTATTGCGGGACCGCTAGTGACTTTAATATCGGTACCCAGCTCATTAGCGATTATACATGCGAGTGTAGTCTTGCCGAGTCCGGGAGGACCGTAGAAAAGCACATGATCCAATGCTTCGTTTCTGTCCTTGGCTGCTTTGATGCATATTTCTATGTTGGATTTTATATCCTTTTGTCCAACGTAATCTCTTAGCAGTTGCGGTCTTAGTATATTATCACTTTTAATATCTTCTTCTATAACTGAGGTCTGTATTATACGTTGATTCATAATCTGTTCTTATATCTTTGTTAGTAATAGTTTTATAATATCTTCTATTCTTGAATCTTCTGTTATTTCTATCTCATTTAAAGCCTGTGTAGCTTTCAGATTGCTTACACCGAGGCTTATAAGTGCCTCATATGCTTCCTGTCTGAGATTTAAGACTGCTTCATTTGTAACATCTTCATTAGTGGCAGATATTATATCTAGTGGACTTACTTTGTCTTTTAATTCAAGGATTATTCTGCCGGCGGTTTTGGCTCCAACTCCGGGTGCTGAACTTAAAAGCTTTGAATCCTGCATTATGATAGCGGTTCTTATACTGTTGGAATCCATCGAACTGAGTATGGCAAGTCCCATTTTAGGGCCGACACCGCTTACGGTTATCAACAGCTTGAAAAGAGAAAGGTCTTCCTTTGAACTGAATCCGTATAGGATAAATGCATCTTCACGTACACATGTATATGTATATACTGTTATGTTTGAACCTACTCTTCCCGATAAGATCATGTCCTTGGGTACATAGATACGATAACCTATGGAGTTTACTTCAACGATAAGAGCGTCTTCTTCTGTATCTGCAATAGTTCCTTTAAAGAATGCATACATGATTAATCTTCCTCTTTTGATTCCTCTTCTTCATACAAAGGAAGAGTTATCAGATAACTGGTCTGAGTTTTTCCAGCATATCTTTCCAAAACTATCGTACCGCCATGATATTCAACTATCTTACGGGCGATTGAAAGGCCCAGTCCGGAACCTGATTTGTTTCTGGAAGGATCACTAACAACGAAAGGATCAAATATTCTGTCAGCTACTTCATCAGATATGCCGCCACCGTTATCTTCATAACGGATAAGAACCTTCTCGCTTGTACATCCCATATCAAATGAAAGAAGGGTTCCTTTGGGAGTATGAGCCACTGTATTTGCTATAAGGTTTTCAAATACTCGCCTTAGTTGCATCTCATTGCCCATTATATATCCGACCTCATTGTCAGGAAAGTTTACTTCAAGCTCGTACCCATTAACTGTGAGTTCATCGATCTTATCTACCAGGAATTCACGTAAGAATTCGGCGATATTAAGTTTGGTGAGTTCAAAGTTATACTCGGGATGTTCAAGCTTGCTGTATTCATAGAACTGATTGATAAGACCGGCGACCATTGTACTCTTCTGGTCAATGATATTCAAATAATCGTTTACCTCATCTTCCTTGATAAGGCCGTCGTGTAGTGCTCTGGCATATCCGGATATGACAGTTATGGGGGTCTTTAAGTCGTGACTGATATCTGCGAGCATCTTGTTCTTTTCATCAGCAAGACGCTTGTTTTCCTGTTCAATATCTTTAAGCTTAGTAGACAGATCATTAAAACTGTCTACCATATCCATAAATTCCTTAGGCCCCTGATACTCGATATGTTTCATGTTGTTAATATCGAAATTATCAATGGCGTTTCTAAGAAGCTTCAGGGGTTTGGATAACTGATTACCGATTATCAAACAGAACAGAACCATCAGTAAAAGATATAATCCGAGGAAAAAGCACAGGAAAACAAATATGGCCTCATCTGATGTAAATTTGCTTTCCGTGATCTGATACATCGTGAATCCATATGTTACAAAAGCAAACACCATAGCCAAAACCGTCATAACAATGATATAGGTTATGAGGTTTGAGGAAATGGTGCTGTATAGTTTTAGTTTTCCCTGTTCCTTCTTGGAACTCTGCTTTTTTTCGGTACTAGGCATAATTATCAGTGTTTTTCAATCTTATATCCGAGGCCTCTTACAGTCTTGAGATACTTGGGGGATTTGGGATCATCTTCTATCTTGTCTCTGATCTTAGAAATATGAACCATAAGAGTGTTATCATCAGATTCATAATAATCACCGTTTATGTTTTCAAAGATCTGCATCTTTGTATATATCTTGCCGGGGGTTTTCATCATTAGAGCCAGAATCTTAAACTCTGTTGGAGTAAGATTGATCTCCTGTCCGTTTTTATTCACAGAAAGATTTGAAGGATCCATAACAAGTTCACCTACAGTGATAACGTTGTTGGATTCTTCCTGCACGTTTGTGTTAAGATCATAAAACCTTCTTAACTGAGATTTGATACGGGCTACGACTTCCAAAGGATTGAACGGTTTGGTGAGATAATCGTCTGCTCCCAGTGTGAGTCCGAGTATCTTATCGCTGTCCATGTTTTTTGCAGACATAACAATGATAGGTATATTGGAAACATCTCTCATCTTTTTTATGAGTTCATAACCGTTGAGTTTGGGCATCATTATATCGATGAGTGCCATATCAACGCTTGTAGATTCAAAGTTGTTAAGAGCTTCCTCACCGTCACGACTTATAACGAGTTCAAATCCCTCATTTTCGAGATAGAGTCTCAGTATCTCGACTATATCATTATCATCTTCAGCTATAAGAATCCTGTAACTCATAAGCTTCCCCTTTTCAAAGTTTAATTCTTTCCTGAATTAATGTAATTGACTAATCCTTCGCAGTCGATGATCTTTTGCATGAATTCAGGGAAAGGCTGTCCCTTAAACTGTTTATTCTTGGTTATGTCGGTTATTATTCCGCTGTCAAAATCAACCTCAACTTCATCATTTTCCTCTATAGCTTTTGCTGCTTCAGGGCATTCAATGATAGGAAGGCCGATATTTATGGCATTTCTGTAAAAGATTCTTGCAAATGTTTCAGCAATGACACAGCTCACACCGCATGCTTTGATAGCTATAGGCGCATGTTCTCTAGAAGAACCGCAACCGAAATTCTTGTTAGCAACAATTATATCGCCGGGCTTAACTCTGTTCACAAAATCCTTATCTATATCTTCCATACAGTGCATAGCCAGTTCCTTTGGATCAGAACTGTTAAGATATCTTGCGGGGATTATTACGTCTGTATCTACATTGTCACCATATTTTATAACTGTACCTTTTGCGTTTTTCATGATGTTCCTCCTAAATGTTGTCAGGTCCTGTGAGTTTTCCTGCTATGGCGCTGGCAGCTGCAACAGCAGGGCTTGCCAAATATATTTCACTTGAAATATGTCCCATACGTCCTACGAAATTACGGTTTGTTGTTGAAACACATCTTTCGTTCTCAGCAAGAATACCCATATATCCACCAAGGCACGGACCGCAGGTCGGAGTGCTGACAACACCTCCGCACTCAATAAAAGTCTGAACAAGGCCTTCTTTTATAGCATCAAGATAGATTTTCTGAGTGCCGGGAATAACGATAAGTCGTATACCGTTTGCAACTTTTTTACCTTTGAGTATAGATGCAGCTACTCTGAGGTCATCCATTCTTCCGTTTGTACATGAACCGATAACAACCTGATCGATAACTATGTCATCCTTTATCGCTTCATCTATAGTCTTAGTATTCTCTGGCAGATGAGGATAAGAAACTGTCGGTTTAAGAGCGCTAAGATCTATCTCGAACGTTTCATCATATACAGCATCAGGATCAGCTTCATAAACTACAGGCTGTCTGTCAGAGTGTTCTTTAATATAATCGAGGCACAACTGATCTACAGGGAAAATTCCGTTTTTTCCACCTGCTTCGATTGCCATATTTGCAATCGTGAATCTGTCATCCATGGAAAGATATGAAATCCCGTCACCTGTAAACTCCATAGATTTATATAAGGCTCCGTCAACACCGATCATGCCGATTATGTGAAGTATAATATCTTTTCCGCTGACCCATTTTGCGGGCTTATTCTTTAATACGAAATTGATTGCTCCAGGAACCTTGAACCAAGCTTTGCCAGTTGCCATGCCTGCGGCCATATCTGTGCTTCCAACTCCTGTTGAGAATGCACCGACGGCTCCATAAGTACAAGTATGTGAATCGGCACCTATAATAACATCACCGGCAACTGTAAGGCCTTTTTCGGGCAATAAAGCATGTTCTATGCCCATCTGACCTACTTCAAAGTAATTGGTTATCTCATTCTTTTTAGCAAACTCTCTTACGCACTTGCAGTGCTCAGCGCTTTTAATATCTTTATTAGGGACAAAGTGATCAGGAACAAGAGCAATCTTGTTCTTATCGAATACTCCGTCAATATTCATTTTTTCTATTTCGTGTATGGCTACGGGACTTGTTATATCATTACCCAACACCAGATCGAGATCTGCTTCTATAAGCTGTCCAGCCACTACCTCCTTCAGACCGGCATGCGCAGCCAAGATCTTTTGTGTCATAGTCATTCCCATTATTATTTCCTCCAAACTATTATGCTTAAACCAATCTTCATTATATCAAAACTCATGCTGTATCTGCAATAATAAGCTACAGATAGTAGGTGACCGGAAACAGATATCTTAAGAGTGGTATTATAGGCAGATACATATCAAGATCGATGATTATCGGACATATTATCAACTGAAGTGTCAACAGTACAGGACATAAAGCTGTATATGTATCTTCTTTTTTTACAATTTCGCCTACAATACATGTAAAGATTACGCAAATCATTATGAATATTAGTAATCTCGGGATATCGTAAAGGGATGCTTTACCCGAAAAAGCAAATGTACATATAAGTCCGACTACTCCGATTATCAGGCCATTGGCAAAAGAAGACACAAATCTGTATGCTGCTCGAGATTTTAAAGTAAAGCTTTTGACAATGCTCTGGCCATTTCCAGAATAGTTATAACCGTACATAATAAAAATAGTCATAAATACCGACAGGGCTACTATTGATCTAACCGGATCTTTTTCTGATTTAATTGAATCTTCTGCAGACTCTTCAATTATGTTTATATCAAATAATTCATCCGATGACAGATAAGACTCTTTTTTGCGGATAAGTTCTGTACGAAGGGTTTCATCGCTATTTACAAACACCTTATCCGCTTCATTTTCGATCAGATTGTTGCTGCAGTAATAAAGCCACGCATTATAAAATCGTTCCTTGTCAACTTCTGAGTATAGATAACCCGGTGATACATAAACTTCGATTATATCTTTATCCTTTCCGGAATCAATATAGTCGTCTGCATCAGCCAGTATAGCGTATCCCAGTACTATATTTGCTTCCTTAACAGACTGTTTCATACTTTCTATATCATCAAATATAACAACTTCTCTGTCAGCACCCAATGAAGAAACAAGAGGGCTCATTTTTGAATTATCGACATCAAAGTATAAACCGACTTTATCATCAACCGGTTTGTTTGTTGCGATACTGCAAAAAACTGCGCAAAGAACGATCATCAAAATGCTCACGATATAAAAAAGTCTGTTTCTTAACATCGACTTTATATTTGTTAATAACCATATCAATACTTTCTGCATAGCACACCTAATGTGTTTTGAATTACTGAAATAACAATCAATGATATTAAAGCCCAAAAGACACTGTTTCCGCTTATACTTTCTAGGATCGATGAGAATATATATCTGACAGGATTGACAAAGCTGATCATTCGAATACATTCAGGAAGTCTGTTTAATGGAATTATCATACCTGAACACAAGATAAGTAATACCATAGCACTGAATAATCCGCCAAAAACTCTGTAATCGGCACCGGCAATACTGTAAAACATTTCATAAAATGAAGCGATCGCAAAAGAAGAAACAATGATCACAAATAAGGTGATCATATTAAAAGCAAAGAACTCATATCTAAAGTGTTCACTAATAAAACAAACTGCAAGATACGTTATGATTCCCGTAAAGGAAATGTGAACGGACATGACAAACTCTCTTATAAGTGCAGTCTTAACGGGATTCATCCCGTAAACGCGCATCTTTTGTTCAATTGAAATGTGTTCACTCTTATAAAGAAAACCGAAAGAAAGCCCGCAATAAAGCATTATTATTGAAATTAGGGCACATATATAAAAACCTGAAGCTTTTATATGTCCGTACTCAGACAAGACCGTAGTATTAAAAAGGCGGCCTCGATGCATGATTAGATTTGCATAAACCATAGCTATATGATCACCTATTGGCATATACTCATCTTTTATCTCATACGTACCGTCACGATATGTATCAAGAAAAGAATAGACCGTGGCTTCTGCTGTCTGAACATATCCAACACCGCTCTTTAATATATATACAAATGCTTTGGTGACTCTGTCTGCATCCGGCCTGATATAAATATCAAGTGGAGTGTTTTTTCCATTATTGACATCATCGTAGAAGTCTTCGGGCAGATCAATAACTATATTTACCTTATGATCATTAAGCATTTCAAAAGCTTCATCTCTGCTGACCTTCTCTATCTGTGATACTTCCCTGATACTGTTAGTCTGAGATACATATTGAATCAGCATTGACGTGAGTTTATCGTTAGGCTGAATTACTACTGCTGTTGTAATCTTTTTGACCATGGTATTCTGTTCAATCAAAAAGCTGACTGCCGCGAAAACGGCAGTCAGTGCAAATATGACTAAAACATATGCTATAGCAGTCTTTTTAATCATCAATATACTGTTTTTGAACTCAGTTTTGAAATAAGCTCTAAACATAAATCCTAGTAAAGAAGTCCTCCGAATTCCATAAGAAGATCTTCATCAAAGCTTTCCATCAGATCTTCAAAATCGCTCTCGTCAGCATTGCCGAGATCAAATTCATCAGTATTTGTGTATTTCTGAATCTTAGCGCCTTTTTTGAAGGTTAAGTTTACAGATCCTTCAACTTCATTATCATAATCGAAATCGTCAACTACGAATGAAACTTCATTTGATGAAGATTTAACATCCATCTCAAGCTCAAATGAATCATAGTAGTAATCATATTCAAAAGTGAGCTTGCCTTTTTTGTAGTTATACTCGATCGTGCAAACTTCATCACCGTCAACTTCAAGAGTATAAGTCTCCTTATCTTTTTTGTTAGAGCCGGATAAAGCCATTACTTCGTCGCCGTCAGCAAGTATAGAGATGTTCTGAGCTCTGAAGTCTCCGCCCTTGAACTGAATCTCAACTTCTCCACTTTTCTTGTCGCCTTCGCCCTTGATAGCAGCAAGCTTACCTTTATAGATATAGAAGTATATTGTCATGTCAGGTATCTGCTTGATCTCGTTTCTAGCTTCTTTGAATGAATCATCTAAAGATTCGCCTGAAATGTCTTCCATATCTTTAAGAGTATCTTCAAACTCATCCTTGTAAATCTCAGTGATATCATCATAAAGGTCAAGATAGAAATCACTGTCTACTTCAACGCTATATCCTTTACAATCAACCTTCTTGCCATCGATCTTATAAGATTCCTTATCGGCATTTTCAAATTTGAGCTCTTTAAAATGCTTGTTCATGCATTTCTCAAGTTTTGCTTCAAGGTCAGCGTTACTTGAAGAACCGTCATATATCATTTTTAATGAAGAGTTGAGTGATGCGATATCATCATCACTTAACATGTCTGTTATATATCCATCGCAGTCAGATGTATAATCGTAAACAAACAGGTAATCGCAAAGTTCAGGAACTTCAGCTTTGACTTTCTTAGAATCGATACCTGCTTTTATTGACATTTCGGGTACCATATCAGAATCAATGTTACCTACAATCTGCTTATCCTTGCCATCTATGATGATAGAACCACTAAACTCACCATAATCGTCTAAATCAGCACTGAAATCGGTTGTATAGCTTCCAGATTTAACTATTGAGCTTAGGTTTTTAACAACCTTACCAAGTTCTGTATCATATTTGAAAGTTGCGGCTGTTGCTTTCGCAACTTTGTCTCTCTTAGACATGAAAGCACCGGTAAAGAATAAGATACATATTACAATGATAGCAACAAGGGCTACTGCAACTATTCCGATGATAGTGTTTTTCTTGTTTGATGATTTATCGGGTTCATCGGGAATCGGTGAATATGTTTCCTTTACGGGTTCGGGAGAAGTTGTGGGTGGCTCGCTTTCAGTTGATTCTTTAACAACTTCGGTTACTTCTTCTGAAGCATCTTTGCTTACTTCAGCAGCGTTTTCAACTGTTTCTTCAGCTGCTTTTGCAGCTTCTTCACCTGCTTCTCCAGCTTCTTTTGCTGTTTCAATTGCTTCATCCTTGGCATCCTTTACCTCGTCATTAGTCTCAATTGGTTCACCTGTCATAGGGTCGTAGCTAATACTCATAATGCTCTCCTCTTCATTCGTTCCTTTAAACTAAAGGTTTGTATTGATTATTTATTCTGAATAAGAAATGATTTTCTTATATCATTCATATTAATATCATCTTTTGAAATACGTCTGGTAGTTCCGTCTTCAAAAAGATAAATTACGTCTGATAACAATATCTCGCGTTCATTGTGTGTTGACATTATAATTGTTCCGCCATGTGAAACAAATTCTTTCATTATTTTGCTTATGCTTTCCTGATAATAGAGATCAAGCGATGAAGTAGGTTCATCAAGCAACAGTACTGGTGGGGTTCTCTGCAAAGTGCAGGCTATAGTGAGTCTTCGTTTCATACCGCCGGAAAGATTGCTTACCTTGGTTTTTAGAAGATCTGTCAGTTCAAATCTATCAATTATGCTTTTATCGATGTTCTTTGAGCCGGCCGCCCAGAATTTCAGGTTGTCTGATACACTTAGTTCTTCAAAAAGCGGATCATCCTGAGGAACATAACCAACATATTTGGCAAAATAAGATTTATCCTTGATTACATCGTTTCCGAAATAGCTAATATCACTTTTGTCTGCTTTCAATGTGCCTGCGAGTATCTGAAGCATTGTGGATTTACCGCATCCGTTTCTGCCGACTAAAGCTGTGATACTTCCAGGCGATGCCTCTATTGACGCACCTTTGAGAACTTCATTCTTACCATATGATTTGTAGAGATCTTTTGCTTTAACCATGTATTTAGGCCGTATACGCCATCGTGGACCATAGGGGGATCGAACCCCTGACCTCCAGATTGCGAACCTGGCGCTCTCCCAGCTGAGCTAATAGCCCAAATTACTAATTGTTCAATTGAAAATTATATCATCTTTATACAGTTAATTGCAAGTTAAAAGGAGGGCTTTAAAGAGCCCTCCTGATTGATGTAAATGATTAGTTATTAATGAACTTATCTTCTTCGTTGTTCCAACTGTAAAGGCTTCTAACTTCCTCACCGATCTTCTCTGAAGGATGCTCAGCAGCAAGTTTTCTCATAGCCTTAAAGTGTACCTGACGTCCTGCAGGTGACATATCGAGAAGGAACTGTTTAGCAAATGATCCATCCTGGATATCTGCAAGGATCTTCTTCATTGTCTTCTTGGTCTCTTCGGTAATGATCTTAGGACCTGTTATATAGTCACCATACTCTGCTGTGTTTGAAATAGAGTAACGCATTCCTGCGAAACCTGACTGATAAATGAGGTCTACTATGAGCTTCATCTCATGAATACATTCAAAGTATGCATTTCTGGGATCGTAACCTGCTTCAACAAGAGTTTCAAAACCTGCCTGCATAAGCGCGCAAACACCACCGCAAAGCACAGCCTGCTCACCAAAGAGGTCTGTCTCTGTCTCTGTTCTGAATGTTGTCTCAAGAACGCCTGCTCTTGCACCGCCGATGGCGAGGGCGTATGCAAGTGCTTTATCAAGAGCCTTACCTGTTGCATCCTGATGAACAGCAACAAGACAAGGTACACCCTTACCTGCCTGATACTCACTTCTTACGGTGTGACCAGGTCCCTTGGGAGCGATCATTGTAACATCGACATCCTTGGGAGGATTGATGCATCCGAAATGGATGTTAAAACCATGTGCAAACATAAGCATATTGCCTGCCTCAAGGTTGGGCTCGATATCTTTCTTGTACATATCAGCCTGAAGCTCATCATTGATGAGGATCATTATGATATCAGCTTTTTTTGCAGCCTCTGCTGCTGTATATACCTCGAAGCCCTGCTTCTCAGCTTTAGCCCAGCTCTTAGAACCTTCGTAAAGACCTATAATAACATTGCATCCAGACTCCTTGGCGTTAAGGGCATGTGCATGTCCCTGACTTCCGTAACCTATAACAGCGATTGTCTTGCCTTCCAGTTCTGCAAGATTACAATCCTGCTGATAAAAAATTCTCTGTGCCATTTTCATGACTCCTTTCCTGGCGTGATGTGCCTGTGTTTATAATTTTTCCTTGGCCTAACCAAGTTAGTTTACTCAATCAACCTTCGGATATACTATATCGTCCGTTCCTCTTCTGAGTCCTGCTATACCTGTTCTTGCAAGTTCAAGAATCTCATAACCGCTCAAAAGATTAATAAATGCTTCTATCTTATCCTGACCACCGGTTATCTCAATGATAAGACCCTGTTCTGATACATCAATGATATTTGCTCTGAATACGTTTGCAAGAGAGATGACACCTTCTCTTGATTTTGCATCAGCTTTTACTTTTATAAGAGCAAGCTCACGATATACGCTCTGATCAGGCTTTAGCTCCTTTACATCGCAGACATCTACCAGTTTTGCAACCTGCTTTTCAATCTGGTTTAAGATTTCATCATCACCGTTTGCTACGATAGTAATACGGGAAACCTTGGGGTCTGCAGTAACACCTGCCGTTATTGATTCTATGTTATATCCTCGTCTTGAAAACAGCCCGGAAATTCTGCTCAGTACACCGGATGTATTTTCAACAAGGAGCTGAAAAACTCTTCTTTTCATATGATCATAACCTCTGTAATAGTCTGAAAACGTTCTTTTCTATTATATTAATCTGATATTTTATTGTCAACGGTTATTGGAAGGTGATGAATAATATTCATCTTAAAGATTAGATTTTTGAAACAATTTGCGGAAACAAATAAAAAAACCCGCCAGATCTTGATGATCCGACGGGCTTTTAAGAACTATATTATGCTTTTGCTTTCTTCTGTTTACTGAATGTCTGGATACCCTCAATAACAAGGATAACAGCAAGTATTGTCATAGCAAGAGCAAAGATGAGCTGGAACCAATCTCCCCATACAGCATCTGGTGTTGTAATTACACCGAATTTTTTGATTATTGTCTGTACAAGAGATGTAAGAGTTGCACAGAGCATGAATATCATAGGTATAAAGAACATCTTATTGTTCTTTCCAACTTCACCGAGCCATGCACAAACTGCAAGGAGTGCGATTCCTGCAAGAAGCTGGTTAGCAGCACCGAACAGAGCCCAGATTGCTGAAAGCTTAAGTCCGCCTAAGATACAGCCTATTACTACCATGAGTGTTGTACCAAACATGGGATGCGCAAGAAGCTTCCTGATTCCGCTTGCATCCTGCCATGTAGCTTCATCTTCTTTGAGGAAAAGCTCACTGAACATGAATCTTGAAAGTCTTGTACCTGTATCAAGGGATGTAAGGGCAAATACTGAAACAGCAAGAGTAAGAAGCGCTGCTATAGTGTTGTAAATACCACTTCCCTCAGGTCCGAACATTGTTGCGATACCTGCGCCAAATGCTGCCGAAGGAGAACCGAATCCACCTTCTGTATATTTAGCATAAACCATACCAACTGCTATAAGAGATATAATGCCGAGAGCAGACTCTATAAGCATTGAACCATAACCTATAGGCTTTGCATCTTTCTCACTCTTAAGCTGCTTTGATGTTGTACCTGTTGAGATAAGTGAATGGAATCCAGAACAAGCACCGCATGCAACTGTGATGAACAGTGTAGGAAATAGGAAAGATCCATTCTCAAGTTTAAATCCGTTAAATGCCGGTATTGAGAAGCTTGCACTTCCAGAAAATGCTGAAACAATTATACCGATAACAGCGATACCTATCATAGCGTAGAGAAGGAAACTAGAAAGATAATCTCTAGGCTGGAGAAGTATCCATACAGGAACCAGTGAAGCAACGGCAATGTATACGCCAATGAATACTATCCATGCTGTACGGCTCATAACAAAACCGCAATTTAGTCCGATAACAGTTATAACTATGATTCCGATGACACCACAGATTGAAGCAGGAACAGTCTTGATATTCATCTTGTTAGTTACATAGCCGTAAACAATTGCGATCAGTATGAACAGCAAAGAAATCATAGCCGTCGTCTGATTGTTTGTGGGATTACCTGTGAATCCGAACCCGCCTTCTTCTGTAAAGAATGTACCTGCAACTACGTTTACAAATGAAGCTATTACAAGTATTAGAACGAGAAGTCCGAAAATCAGGAAAAGCTTTTTAGCTTTCTGGCCCATTGTGTCGTTAATAATCTCTCCGAGAGACTTTCCGTCATGTCTAATCGAAGCGAAAAGTGAACCGAAATCCTGTAAACCGCCGAAGAAAATACCTCCGACTATACACCAAAGAAATACGGGAACCCATCCGAAAATGGATGCCTGGATAGGTCCGTTGATAGGACCTGCACCTGCAATTGAAGAAAAATGGTGTCCCATTAGGACAGCCGGAGGAGCCGCTACATAGTCAACGCCATCCTCTTTCTCGATAGCAGGAGTTTTTCTTGAGGGGTCAATACCCCATTGCTTAGCAAGCCATGATCCGTAGGTGATGTAGCCTATGATCAGCAATGCTATAGCTGCAAGAATGATTAACAGTGCTGTCATCTTTTTATCTCCTTTTCCTCTTTAAGAATATTACTAACGAGCTCTTTAAGTATCCGTGCCTGCTTATTGAAATAAACGGAACCTTCATTAAGCCCGATTGCAACCAATCTGTAGTTGGAAAACCCATAAAGGGCGAAGTTGTAATTCTTGCTGTGTTTGCTCTTTATTATAAACTCTTTAGCTTCTTCTTCGATATTATCACAAATCACTATTAGGACAGAATCTGTATTTTTATGGTCTGGACCAGGTGTGGCGTGACTTATTCCATATTCCCATGCCTTAAGATCCAGATCTTTTATGATATCATAAGTAAGATTGTCCTTAAGTGAAAAATATACATATTCAGAACTATGTATATCACCAACTTTGGCTTTCTTAATCAAAACATACTGCTCGCTCTTTGAATCGAATCTTGCTTCCGCATCAAACTCTTCTGCTACTTCAAATCTGTTGTCAGAAGTATCTTTTATGCTTACATCATAATAAACAGAATATGATTTTATGAATTGTTCAAATACATTTTTTTTATCAAGATCTTTTTTTATATCGATACGATTCCTGTTGCCGGTCATTGTAAAGCCTCGCTATCAGAATCATTACTCTTCACAGGAGCCGATGTATCAAGATTCACTGCCTTTTTGTTAAGTTCATCTATAAGCGCTCTTGCAGCTTTTTTGCCGGGGAGGGCAACTTCCATTAGTTCACGACCCTGTGCAGATATGACAAGGTACTCTAATTCTATATCCCCGTCTCCACAGCAGATATTCGCATGAAGCCTTCTTACTCTTCTGAATATCTTATCTGCATCATTATAAGAAATAAAATAGTATCTGAATCCCTTTTTTACAAATAGGTATCCATCGGAAACGATAACAGGACCGATACTATGACCGCTTTTGCATATAGATATCAGATCAGTCGAATTATTTGCATTTGTATTTGGGGAAATCAAAGATACATATTTCATAAATTTACATTGCCATTATTATCTTTCTGGCACGATCCTCTTCTACTTCAATGGCATATACATTTTCTGAGAATTCTTTTATCGATCCTATACCGTTTTGTAAAACAAATCTCAGCTTGCCGTTTTTAACTTTCTTATCAGTATAAAGCTTTTTAACAAGGTCTTCTCTGTCAATATAATCGGGTATGGCAACAGGCAAACCTGTTTTTTTAAGAAGGGCTATTACTCTGTCTTTTTCGTTTGCATTTATTAGATCAAGATCGTAAGCAAGATTAACTTCGGCAACAAGTCCAATAGAAACGGCTTCTCCGTGCATAAGTTTGTAATCACTTACCGTTTCGATTGCGCGACCTACTGTATGTCCCAGGTTAAGTATTTCTCTTAATCCTGATTCAAGCTCATCTTTCATGACAACTTCATACTTTATCCTAACATTCTCACGAGCTATATGCATGCAGGCTTCCTTATCAAGAGAAAGGATCCTGCCAATATTCTGCTCGAGATATTCAAAAAATGAAGCATCAGCTATACATGCGTGCTTTATTGTTTCAGCTAGACCATCGATTATCTGTCTGTTTGACAGAGTTTTCCATGTCATTATATCAAGGTATACTTTTTTAGGTTGATTGAATAAGCCAATAAGATTTGTAGCAAGTGGTGTGTCCACGGCGGTCTTGCCACCAACCGAGGCATCAGCTGCAGCAAGCAGAGTCGTTGCATAATTAATAAAGGGAACACCACGACCGTAAGTACCGGCTAAAAAACCGGCAAGATCAGTTACTACTCCTCCACCGACTGCTATGATAGCGCAGTCACGTCTGTAGCCTTTTTCAAGCATCTGATCCTCAATCAGAGCTTTGGTTTCGCGTGTTTTGCTTTTTTCACCTTCGGGAAAAACGAAAATATCAGTATTGAAACCGGCATTTATCAATTTGGCCGAAATTGGTTTTGCATAAAGCTCATTAACGACATCGTCTGTTATTATTGCAAATCTCTTTGTTTTTCCAAGAAGTCCGTTCTTTATATCTTCAACAAGCCTATCCTGCAAATTAAAATCAACGACTATGTCGTAGCTGTCATCTATGATCTTTTTTAGATCAACTCGAAATATACTCATGAATCCCCTTCTGGCTGTAGTTATTCTTCAGAGCATTTCTGAAGAGCAAGACAACCGGTTCTGGCAACTTCAATAATACTAACACCTGTGAGCATCTTTATAAACAGAGCCGTTCTTTCAGGTGTATCACACATCTGGATAATCATATGTGTCTTGCTCATATCGACAATAGAAGCACCCATGATATCACAGTTTTCCATGATATCTCTTCTGGTATTTTTATTGTATTTTAACTTGATGAGCATAAGTTCTCTGCTTATGGCACTTGGTTCATCAAAAGTCTTAACCTTGATTACATCAAGCTTTTTATTCAGTTGTTTTTCAATCTGTTCAATTGTGCGCTCATCTCCGCTGCTGACTATTGTCATACAGGATACATCGGGATTGTCAGTCTCTCCAACAGCAAGGCTGTCAATATTGAAACATCTACGACTGAACAATCCTGCTACTTTGCATAAAACACCGGATCTGTTTTCGACCAGAACGGAATATATTCTTTTCATACCTTATCTCCCTAGCAGTTTGCCAAAGGATTTATCATGCATTCCATAAGATATCTTGTGTCATCCTTTAGGAATTTCTTGATAGCTCCGTCAACTTCATCCATATTATTAACTCTGATGAATGGCATATCATAAGCGGCAGCGAGTTTTTCAAGATCAGGATTACCGCTAAGATCTACAACCGAATAATTATCTGCATAATTATAATGCTGAAACTGTCTTACCAATCCGAGATAACCATTATTGAATACGATTATTTTAACAGGCACGTCATTCTGTCGTATAGTTGCGAGTTCGCACATACTCATCTGGAATGATCCGTCACCGCATACTGCAACTACCTGCTTATCCTTTGCTGCCATTTTTGCTCCCATAGCAGCGGGAATTGAATATCCCATTGTTCCCATGCCACCGGTTGTCAAAAACTGGCCATTAACAACTCTTGCATATCCGCATGACCACATCTGATTCTGGCCTACATCAGCAACATAGATTGCATCATCATCCATGGCCTCGGTGAGCTTTCTTATGAAAGCGGGAGCGTCAACGTATTTTGAGTTTTGAGCCGGTTTGTCACCAAGTCTTGATTTGTATTCTGCGAGTTTTTCAAGCCATTCTGTGTAATCAGCGTCATATTCCTTAACCAAAAGATCATCAAAAATATAATATGCATCACCGACAAGAGGTATTGATGGACCAGCATTTTTACCTATCTCAGCCGGATCTACATCTATATGAATCATTATCTTGTCCTTGGTGATAAGATCAGGCTGGTTTACTGCTCTGTCAGCAACTCTTGCACCAACTACCATTATGACATCGCATTCGGCTACTGCCCTGTTTGCGTACGCCTTGCCATTATTGCCGACCATTCCAAAGTATAAAGGATGATCGGTAGGTAAAACTCCTATTCCCATCATCGTTGAAACAACGGGAATGTTATGTTTGGTGGCAAACTCTTCAAGCTTGTCTCCGGCATCTGATAAAAGAACTCCACCACCTGCATAAATCAGAGGTCTTTTAGCTTTTTCAAGTTCTTTTATCACCTTGTTGATCTGGACCATATTGCCTTTTACGGTAGGCTTGTATGTTCTCATATTGACTTCACTTGGGTATGTGAATCTTTTCACTTCTGCTTGCTGCATATCAATGGGAACATCAATGAGCACAGGCCCTTTTCGTCCTGTATTGGCTACATGAAAAGCTTCCTTCATAATACGAGGGATATCGTCGACATCACGAACAAGATATGAATACTTAACAAATGATTCACATGCTCCGGTGATATCTGCTTCCTGAAATACATCCCCGCCCATAAGCTCACTCTTGACCTGACCGGTAATACAAACAAGAGGAATGCTGTCAGCAAACGCCGTTGCGATACCCGTGATCAAGTTGGTTGCACCAGGACCGCTGGTTACAGCACACACTCCGGGTATGCCTTTCTTTACTCTGGTATATCCGCTGGCGGCATGAGCAGCTGACTGCTCCGTTCTAACAAGAGTGGAATGTATTTTCCCGGAGGCTCTTACAGCTTCGTAAAACGGAGCTATAGCAACACCCGGATAGCCGTATATTTCAGTAACGCCTTCTTCAATAAGGCATTTTACCATTATATCTGCACCGGTCATATCTTTTCTCCCTAATCCTAATTAATCATGTATTAAAAAGTATACACTTAAATATTTATCATGTAAAACATCATCAGAATTTCTTAAAGAAATTACTGAGAGGTTGTACTACATTTCCAAGGTCTTCAATAGCTTGATTAAGACCTTCAAAATCAATAGAATTTATGTTGTCAAAGGCTGTAACCAGACTTTCCGAACTATCATTGACAAGCTTCGTGACGGATTCAAGAGTTGTTTCCATTGTATCAATAGTAGATGTCATGTCATTCATTATCGATTGCGCCTGTTCTAATGTATCATTCGCAGTCAGCATTGTATCTTCTGCAACTTTTAATGCGTTTAAAACCGAAGGAATAACGCATGCAAAAAGAACAACGAACAAGGCCATCAAAAGCGCTGTCACTCGTGACCACATGAGTCGTTTTTTGTTAAGATCTCTTATCTGCTTTAAATAATCAAGAGTTTCGTTGTTGTTTTCCATGATATCTGTTCCTTTCTGATATTCAACTCAAGAGACCATATTAAGAAGTCTCTGACATAGTTTTACTGCAGCTGCAGCATCCTTACTGTAACCATCGGCTTTTATTTCATCAGCGTAGTGTTCGCTGGTTACTGCACCACCAATTACGACCTTGGCTTTAAGACCATTCTCTTTCACAAGATTATTGACTATTTCCATCTGTTTCATAGTAGTAGTCATAAGAGCTGATAATGCGATTATATCGGCATCATACTGTTTTGCAGCTTCGATTATTCGCTCTTTAGAAACATCCTTACCAAGATCTATAACATTGAAACCATAGTTCTTGAGCATTAGTG
This sequence comes from Lachnospiraceae bacterium, assembly GCA_016290615.1. Taxonomy (GTDB): domain Bacteria; phylum Bacillota; class Clostridia; order Lachnospirales; family Lachnospiraceae; genus Colinaster. The sequence goes on from JAEEUS010000003.1 coordinate 106,815, forward strand.
CCACAAGATTCTTGCCTATATCATGGATATCTCCTTCAACTGTGGCGATAACTATGACAGGCATCTCATCCTTGTTTGAACCGCTTGATAACAGTGGCTCGAGAATCTCAATCGACATCTTCATAGTCTCTGCGCTCGAAATGAGCTGAGGCAGGAAATACTTCCCTTTTTCAAACAGATCGCCGACTTCATTTATTGCAGGTATCAGTACATCATTTAAAAGAAACTGAGGTTCACATCCTGCATCTATACAATCATTGGTTATCTTTTCTACTGTATTCTTTTTCCCTTTTAATACTGCTGACCTTAATTCGTCTTCCGGCTTTACTTCGCTTGTTTGAGAAGCCTGTTTGGAATATGAAGCAGCAAGTGATACATTGCCTCCGGACGAATCTATACCTGCTTCAGCCAAAGCGTTCATCTTTTCTATATAGATTGTATCTGAATCCTGCTTATTACGCAGAAGATTTGCTGCCAGTGCTGTGCTCATCAACAGATTCTGGTTCGGATTTGATATGGCCATTGTAAGACCGTTGGCTATTGCCATGCTTAAAAATGTAGCATTAATATATCCTCTTTGAGGAAGGCCGAAGGAAATGTTGGATAGTCCGCATGTTGTTGCAAAGCCATTCTCATAACAGTATTTTATGGTTTCGAGAGTTTCGATACCGGCATTTTTATTGGCACCGACAGTTGCTACAAGTCCGTCAACAACAATATCCTCTTTTTTGAATCCAAGCTTTAGAGCCTCGTGGCTAACAGTGTTAATAATGTCTATTTTTTCATCAAGGCTTTCAGGCAGACCCTTATCTGAAAGAGGCAACAAGATGAACATTGCACCGTATTTCTGAGCAATCTTCAAAAGAGCATCTCTTTTATGACTTTCGTTAGATATTGAGTTGATCAGTGCTCTTCCGGGATATTTTCTTAGTGCAGCTTCAATGATATCTACATGTGATGAATCAATACATAACGGCAACTGCGTGACTGTTGAGAGTTCATCGATGGTTCTTAACATGAGTTCTTTTTCATCAACTCCGCTCATTCCAAGATTTACGTCAAGCAATGATGCTCCGTTGGCCTCCTGCTCTGTAGCAAATTCAAGTGCCTTTTCGATATTGCCTTCCAATAGCTGGGCTTGAAAAGCCTTCTTTCCGGTAGGATTAATCCTTTCACCTACGATCATGAAACTATCATCAAGAGTAAAAGAAACAGTTTTTCTTTCGCTCGTCAGATAATGAGTATTCGGTTTTCTTTCTATATTGATCTGCGATTTTACAAATCTCTTGTCAGATACCGCTTTTATATAGTCAGGATTGGTCCCGCAGCATCCACCGATGATTGTGGCCCCAGCATCGATAATATCCTGCATTTCATTTGCAAAGTTTTCGGGAGTATTGTCATAAACGGTGTCACCGTTATCATCAAGTCTGGGTATACCTGCATTGGGTTTGGCTATTACAGGAATATCAACAACCTCTCGCATTGCTCTAACATTTGCGCTCATATCCTTGGGGCCTGTAGAACAGTTTGTTCCTATAGCATCAACACCAAGACTTGCGAGGGTGATTGCCGCTGTTTTTGCATCCGTTCCTAGAAGCGTTCTACCGTCAGATTCAAATGTCAGGGTAGCCATTATCGGAAGGTCACAGGATTCCTTGATTGCGATAACACAGGCACGTGTTTCCTGAACACTCATCATTGTTTCAACAATAAAAAGGTCGACACCACCTTTTATAAGCGCATTTGCCTGTTCTTTATATATATCTATGAGCTCTTCAAAATCCATAGGCCCCATGGGCTTAAGCATAATACCGGTCATTGTCATATCTCCTGCGATATAAACCTTATGATCGGCATTTTCAACTGCTTTTCTGGCATTTTCAACTAGACCAATATTAATCTCTTCAAGCCTGTCTTCAAGTCCGTGTTCAGCTAACTTGGGTCTGTTTGCTGTAAATGTCGGTGCATAGACAATATCAGCACCTGCATTGGCATATGCTGACTGAATAGACATCTGAACATGAGGATTATCTATCATCCACGCTTCAGGACATACTCCCTGTGGCATGCCTTCTTTAATGAGACATGAACCCATACCGCCATCAAGAAGTACTATTCTTTTTTGAGTTAATTCTTTAAATTCCTGTTTAGTCATATTAATTCCAAATAATTCAAAAACACCAAAGATCCTTGCAAATACATGAACCTTTGGTGTCTGATTACTTACTTTGTATTTTCACCGTTCTGAGCATTTTCTGTTTCTGAAAACTCGTTCTCATCGCTTTGTGGTTCGTACTCATCATAGAGATCTGCATCATCGTCACTTTCTGTATCGCTGTTTTCGATGCTTTCAACCTCCGGAGCAACTGTATCCTCATTTACAGGATTAAAATCGGTAGCTTCTTCTTCAGTTATTGATACACCCTCACCTTCAGGTACACCACCCTGCAAGATTACGGATATATAACTGACTCGAGTTAATGCTCTATCATAATTCTGTTTGGCCATATCGACAAGCTGTTCATCAGCGTTATCGGGATCGGCAGCCCATTCTTTATAAAGCCTGTCAGCTTCCTGCATATATGTATATGCATCATCTGCGAGTTCTTCGCAGCCACTAAAGTTTTTGGGTACCTCAAGTTCTGACATAAGTCTGAACTGTTCAGTAAGCTTATCCAGCTGATCACAAACAAGCGCTGGAGCCTGAGTTTTTGATTCATCAATAAGATCTATTGTTTCTGTGATAATGGAAATATTACCTTGAAAAGCCATCATGCCATCATAATATGCTTCAAGTTTTTCAGTATTTCCGCATCCACATAAACAGGAGATGCTAATTACAGCTAATATTATACAAAACTTTTTCATATCTCTCCCATATCTATATAATGTGTATATTTATAAAGTATACCACAACATATAATAACACATTATCAGTAAAGTGGGTAGTATTTTGTTAAATCACACAAAAAATATAAGGCAAAACCATAGAGGTTTTGCCTTATCCTATCCTCTGAAAAATGAACATTTCCTGATTATGATGTTAACAAAAAAGAATGAGTTATACAATAATTTCAAACAAAAACAGGGATGCCTAAGCATCCCTGTAAATCAATGATATTTTGATTTTAATTAGAATTTTCCAGCCTTTGCTGCTTCTTCAATTGAAACAGCAGTTGAAACTGTCATACCAACCATAGGGTTATTACCAGCACCGATAAGACCCATCATCTCTACGTGTGCAGGAACTGATGAAGAACCAGCGAACTGTGCATCTGAATGCATACGTCCCATTGTATCTGTCATGCCGTATGAAGCGGGACCAGCAGCCATGTTATCGGGATGAAGTGTACGTCCTGTACCGCCGCCTGAAGCAACTGAGAAATACTTCTTGCCAGCTTCAACTCTTTCCTTCTTGTATGTACCTGCAACGGGATGCTGGAATCTTGTAGGATTAGTTGAGTTACCTGTGATAGAAACATCAACATTTTCTTTCCACATGATAGCAACGCCTTCGCAAACATCGTTAGCGCCATAGCAGTTAACCTTTGCACGAGGTGAATTTGCATCCTTTGAATAGCACTTGCGAGATACTTCCTTAACTGTATTAGTGTAAGGATCATATTCAGTCTCAACAAATGTGAAACCATTAATACGTGAGATGATCTGAGCAGCATCCTTACCAAGACCGTTAAGAATAACTCTTAAGGGCTTTGTACGAACTTTGTTTGCCTTTTCTGCAATACCAATAGCACCTTCAGCTGCAGCGAATGACTCGTGACCTGCAAGGAATGCGAAGCATTCTGTCTCTTCTTCGAGGAGCATCTTGCCTAAGTTTCCGTGTCCAAGACCAACCTTACGTGTGTCAGCAACAGAACCGGGGATGCAGAAAGCCTGGAGGCCTTCACCAATTGCAGCAGCTGCATCAGCAGCTCTTCTGCAGTTTTTCTTGATAGCGATAGCTGCACCTACAGTATAAGCCCATTTAGCGTTTTCAAAACAGATAGGCTGGATACCTTCGATCAGATGATAAACATCGATACCTGCAGCATCACAAATTTCTTTACATTCTTCTATTGATCCGATGCCATACTCTTTGAGCTTGGCAAGGATCTGAGCTTCTCTTCTTTCATATGATTCAAATAAAGCCATCTTAAAATCCTCCTTAGTCCTAAACTCTTGCTCTTAAACTTCTTTGTCTGTTCTAGGATCAATGATCTTTGCAGCATCCTGCACGCGACCATACTGACCTGAAGCCTTATCAAGAGCTGTCTGAGCATCGTCACCCTTCTTGATGAAATCCATCATCTTTCCAAAGTTAACGTATTTGTATCCGATGATCTCATTATCTTCATCAAGTGCAATACCTGTAATATAACCATCTGTGAGTTCAAGATATCTAGGACCTTTTGCAAGAGTACCGTAAGTTGTACCAACCATAGAACGAGTACCTTTACCAAGATCTTCAAGACCAGCACCTATTGCAAGACCGTCCTCAGAGAATGCAGACTGTGAACGTCCGTATACTATCTGGAGGAAGAGTTCTCTCATAGCTGTGTTTATAGCGTCACATACAAGGTCAGTGTTGAGTGCTTCCATAACAGTTCTTCCAGGAAGAATTTCAGCAGCCATAGCTGCAGAATGTGTCATACCAGAACATCCGATAGTCTCAACAAGAGCCTCCTGGATGATGCCGTCCTTAACGTTAAGAGAAAGCTTACATGCTCCCTGCTGAGGTGCGCACCAGCCGATGCCGTGTGTATATCCGCTGATATCCTTAACCTCTTTTGCCTTTACCCATTTTGCTTCTTCGGGTATTGGTGCACATCCGTGATTAACACCCTGCTTAACGGGGCACATCTCTTCAACTTCTTTTGAATAAATCATGTGTGAAACTCCTTTCGATTTTATATATCCTTTGGCACCACATTTGAGTGATGGCGCAAAGTTTTATCCGCAACAAATATTTTGCCACATAAATACTTAAAAATCAACGAAATTGTGTTATTTTGCAAAGCCTATTACTTCACCCATTCTTACAGGTGTTTCCATATTGTTATCAGTAGCCTCGAAGAGTTTTTCATCAAATGAGGCTTTGCTGTTTTTAACTAGAAGAACAATCGTAGAGCCACCGTACTTGAAATAACCCTTTTCTTCTCCGCGTTCAACACCGGCTCTGCCGTGGTGATTATGGATCTTTCCGACCAACATGGCGCCTACTTCCATCATCAGCATAGTACCGAAATTTTCGGTTTTGATCAGAGTATATTCTCTGCTGTTTTCAGTGAATACCGGTATGTTTCTTAAGGCTATAGGTCTGACTGTATGCAATATGCCGTTGATATGGATATTAATGCCTTTCTTGCCATTATCAGGATAACAGTATCTGTGATAGTGGTTGACACAGAGTCTGAATACAAGACAAGTTCCGTTCTGATACATATCTGATACTCTCTTATCCTGAACTAAATCTTCTATACTGTATTCACTCTGTTTGATGGGAATAATTAGACCGTCATGAATATGATATGCACTTAACAGACCATCACATGGAGCTATCAGATGCGATGGATTCTTGTCTATCGGACGGTTGCACTTTTTTATTCTTCGCGTAAAAAAATCGTTGAAGCATCTGTAGTCTTCACCGATATATTCAGACATATCAATATTGTTCTTCTCAATAAAACTATCAATCAGACCTGTGGAAGCAGCGGATTCCATATAAATACCGGCAATTTTAGAAACCGATCTCATAGTCAGAAACTTTAGTATTATTCTTCCGGGAACGGTCTTGTAGAGGAAAAAAAGACTCTTAGTGTCTTTGGGGATTTTAATAGGTGCTTCCATTTAACTACCTCTGGAAAAACTGCCATGCAATGAATAGAATGATAAATTCAACAATGCCTATACCGACCATGACCATAATTCCTTTGAATCCGGGTTTTTTAATCTGAATTTTTGATAGGAATGCAAATCCAAGTACGATCATGAATGCAAAATAAACCATCGTTATATCAACAGGTAGAATATACTGGAAAAGCATGACTGTCGGAAATACAAGAGATGCACTGGTAACAGGTACACCGCAATAGAATTTCCTTACACCGTCCTCACACTTTTGACGCTCCTCTTCTTCTACATTAAAATATGCCAGTCTGATCATGGCTGCGAGCATATATAAGAGCATGAGGGTAAATAAAAGGACACAAAGTGAATTCTCAAATTTGCTGGCATTAGGCGTTTTAGGCAAATCAGGTATAAACTCACTCCTTCTGATGAGAGCGTCACCTATACATGCAGGCAATACACCAAAAGCAACCAGATCCGTGAGGGAATCTATCTGAATACCGAATTTGATCTCGGCATCCTTTCTGTCTTTTTTTGTTCTGGCAACTTTTCCATCGAATGCATCACATAGACCGCAAAACATTAAAAAGAATATACCAAGATACGGATGCCCTTCACCGTGAAGGGAAACGAATATACCAAGTCCAGCAGATAATAGAGATAAATATGTCAGTATAACAGTGTAATCATAAAATCCAAGAAACATATTTGGACAGACCTTTCAATTATTAAATATCAGTGAAAAGATTTTCAACATCAACACTTATCAGCAAAGCTTCACCCTTATTATCTCTGCCGGAAATCCAAGAATAAAGGTTCAGCACGAGTTTGCATGTTGAAAAGTTGAACGTAGAAACTCTCTCGTTCGCTTTGGGATCATTTATATCCATTTTCCTGAGAGGACAGTCAGCACATTCTACTTTGTTGTTGTGAAGTACCTTGTAGCATTTCTCTCCTATAGCAGATACTCCCGCCTGTTCAATTGCTGAAGAATTCATATATTCTATGCAATGATTCTTAGAATCAATGATATAGATATCAGCCGGAATGCCTTCAAACATCTCGATCTTGGACATGAGATCTTTTGAGGCCATGAATCTGCTGGCGATCAGTGCATAAGAAATTATCGCTCCAATCTGATTGGATATCTTTGCAAGTTCATTTAGGTTTATACGTGAGCCGTCATCTTCGGAATTCTCAAAAACCACTCCGCCGATAAACTTTCCTTCATCCTTAACTGCAAAGTACAAAAGCTCACAATCTCCCATGTCACGCATGTACTGTATGATCTCGGGATCAGTATATGGATCATCAAGCCTTACAAGAACACATTCGTCGTAATCATCATGTAAGCGTGAAACGAGATCCTGTTTTAAGGCATGTACAAGATCCAGATTGGGGTATTCATAACCGGGGATAGTAAATTCCATCTTTTTTGCATCATAGAAGGAATGTTCTCTTGAGGTTATGATAAATGCCCTTGAAAAACCATAATATAAGCAGAATATCTCAAGTATTGAGTTTATAGATGAGTATATATTTGAATCATATCTGAACAGCTGTCTTGAGACATCCATGATATATTTGTCCCAGTCATTGTCCTTCATTACACGATAATCTATCTCACCGTAAAAACCGTTTAATACAAACTCTGAAAATTTTGCTTTTGTCAGAGCAGATTCATAGATCCTGTATCCGTTTTTGCCGTTGGCTTTTGCTCTCATAAGAGCCTGATAAGCCTTATCCTTCAATTCATCGTATGTATTTCCGTGAAATGGATAAACAGAAACACCGATAGATGAAGTGATCGTGATATCGTTCACTTTGATTTCGGATACGGATCTTAAGATATTTTCGCATAGTTTTTCAACATCAGTGATAGCTCTGATATTCCTTATAAGAACGGCATATTCGTCCCCTCTCAGTTTGGCTACGATATCAGTTCCCTTAAAGAATTCACTGAGTTTGCTGCTTATCAGATCAAGTATCTCATTGCCACCTTCTATACCGATAGTGGTATTTATATCAGCGAAATTATCGAGGTTAAATATTAGTAATGCATGAATGATACGGTCTTTTTCCGCTTTAATGACTGTATTTATCAGTTCTTCAAGTTCGTTGTAGAATAATAATCCATGATCCATAGACTACCCTCTTTTAGAAGCAATAACACCTTTTTCCTTGTAGATGCTGCGGGGAGGAATGACACCTCTTACGCAGCTGGTAGGATAAATATTTGTATCCTTGCAAATAACCGTTCCGGGATTCAAAACACTGTTACAACCGACTTCAACACCATCGGCTAACATTGCACCGACCTTTTTTATCCCGGTCTCTATCAACTCTTCACCATTTTTGATAACGACTAATGTTTTATCTGATTTTACGTTTGATGTAATCGAACCGGCACCCATATGGGAGGCGAAACCAAGTATCGAGTCACCGACATAGTTGTAATGAGGTACTTGAACCTTATTAAATAATATCACATTCTTAAGTTCAGTGGAATTACCGACAACCGCTCTTTTGCCTACTATAGCACTACCTCTGATAAATGCGCAGTGCCTGATTTCGGCTTCTTCGTCAATGATGCATGGACCGCCTATATATGCCGAATCAAACACTTTGGCGCTTTTGGCTATCCATATGTCATCACCTCTTTTTTCATATATATCCGAGGGAAGGCTGTTTCCCAGTTCTACTATATATTCTTTGATATGAGGCAAAACCTCCCAGGGATAATCGAACTTCTCAAGAAAATCCTTTGCTATAGTCTCATCGAGAGAATACATATCCTTAATCTTGATGTTTTCCATTTATGTATTATCATTCCTTCCATGATTTTTTGAATTATAACATATGATCAGTAATACTTCTTAACAACACTAAAATTGTTGTTCAGTTGAGCTCTTGTGACTTTTGACTGTTTTACGGTATCTGTCCTTCTGATCACAAAATCATTCAGTTTTATAAGATACTCATCAGATGTGATGGTTCCGTTTGCAACGCCTGTAAGACCCTTCTCCCAGCTTGCCGTAAGTTCTGGATTTAACAAAGGCTTGATGGAAGCATTAACTACTTCAAAGATCAATTCTCCTAAAAGAGTCGGTGTGATTATCTGTGTTTTGTTATTTATCGAAAGATAACCATTGTTTACTAGTTTTTTAAGGATTTCTGCACGGGTTGCACTAGTTCCTATTCCGCTTCCCTTTATCTGAGCACGCAGTTCTTCATCTTCTATCAGTTGACCTGCGTTTTCCATAGCAAGAATGATTGAACCCGAATTGTATCTCTTAGGAGGACTTGTTTCACCTTCTTTTATACTGATATCGGAAATAAGAACAGCAGCCCCCTTTTTTACCGAGATAAGAAATTTTTCGAGTTTTTCATCAGCATCCTGCTCAAGTTCATCTTCACCAGCTTTTGCTTCTTTTTTGGTTTTAGGTGATTCATCTGTATTCTTTGAAAAAGAGTACTTCATCACTTTCATATACCCTTCATCTAAGAGAGCTTTATAATTTGAAAAGAAGCTTTCAGTACCGATGAGCGTTTCAAGACTGATCTTCTGATATGTTGCAGGCTTATAGAATATGGCAAGAAATCTTCTGACGATAATTTCATAAACCTTTCTTGATACATCAGAAAGATTCTGAAGATTTGAAAGCCCTTGACCTGTTGGTATTATTGCATAGTGATCAGTTATCTGTTTGTCGTTTACATATCTGGATTTCGATAGTTTCTGATGTGATTTGGTTTGCAAAATCTCATCTACAAAAGGGCGAACCATGTTTATGCCCTTTAATCCGTTAAGATTCTTTGTTATCTCGTTTGCTACAGCAGTGGATAAAACTCTTGCATCTGTACGAGGATAAGTAGTCATCTTTTTTTCATATAATTCCTGAGCTATTTGCAGTGTCTGATCAGGGCTTATCTTGAAAAGTTTTGAACAGTCATTCTGAAGCTCAGCAAGATTATACAAAAGGGGAGCGTTTTTGTTTTGCTTTTTTTTATCTATATTGACAATGCATGCATCATCAAAGCTTTTTATATATTCAATAAAAGAATCGGCATCTTCTTTTTTTGTAAATCCGTTTTCCTTGTAGAGGTTGGGTGCACCAAAATACTTGCTTGCGGGAGTTACTTTCCATTCACCGATATAAGAAACAGGTTCACTGCTCATATCCTTATCACTAAAGACGGCATTGATCTTATAAAACGGGGTTTTTACAAAATCTCTGATCTCTCGTTCCCTTTTGACTACCATACCCTGTACACAGGTCATGACACGTCCTACGGCAATAACCGTGTTTTGACTCTTCATGAAATCAGTAATATAATTGCCGAATTTTAATGTCAGCGCACGTGAGAAATTAATTCCCATGAGATAATCTTCCTTAGCTCTTAAATAAGCAGCATCGGAAAGCTTATCATACTCCTTCATATCTTTCGCTTCTCTTATACCTCTAAGGATCTCATCTTCTGTCTGCGAATCAATCCATACACGCTTTAGAGATGCGTTATGGTTGTATCCGGCTTCCTGCATTACAAGACGCTGGATATATTCACCTTCTCTACCTGAGTCGCCTGCATTATATATTACATCGATATCGGACCTGTTAAAAAGACTCTTGATGATATCGAATTGAGATTTTACATTCTCGATTATCTGATATTTGTATACCTCGGGTACAAAAGGAATAGTTTCAAGATTCCATCGTTTCAAGGCTGGATCATATGCATCTGGATAACACATGGTCACAAGATGTCCCACACACCATGTGATCACATAATTTTCGGATTCCATATAACCATTATGCTTCTTCATATTCTCTTTAAGAGCAGAAGCAAATTCTCTGGCAACTGAGGGCTTCTCTGTTATAATAAGTTTTTTTCCCATATCACATATTATCCAATGTAACCAGAGTTATATTTTTCTTACTGCTTGAAGCGAATTTTAGCTTTTCATCGAATCCCTGAGCAGAGATGAGCATACAGTAATCAGCTCTTATACGAGCCTGTTTTGCACAGAATAAAAGCCATTCATAGTCATCAAATCTGATCATAGGTTTCTCCCAGTTGCATAAAACCAAAAGTGTATTACCGTTTTCATCGCTAGCAACGAAATCGATAGTACCAAGCTTGCCGATCCATCTTCCGAGTTTGCTATACCTTATAGGCAGATTGCCGTAGGCATTCTGAGAATCAAGATACTCTCTGCATACAAGCGGGAAAAACTTGGAAGTATACTTCTTTAGATTCGGCTTGATGTGCTTTTCATAGAATGCTGCTCTGCTGTCTGTTTCAAGTTCATCTTTAAACGGGAAAAGATATTTGTATGTAAAATCAACATAGTTTATGCATATATCGTATATGCCTTTTTGAGTATTGCTTCGACCTTCTGTATCAACAGAGAATTCCTTCGATACAAATCCGAGCTCCATAAGATTCTTAATATATACACTTATCTTTGCACGTGAAAAAAGAGTATGATTATACAGATCGTTTAATTTGTTCTTACCTGAAGCCAGTGCACATAGAATAGTATTGTACACACCGGTCTCACGCAGCTCTTTTTTAACCGCTTCTTCGCCATATGTAAGAAGAACTGAATTTGTATCCAGAATATTATTTATGATATTCTCTCTTAATCCCTTGTTCTTATCAAAATATGTCCAAAGCTTTGGGATACCTCCGAGAATAGCGTAGCCTGATACACATTCATCAAACTTCATCTTAGAGAAATACTCTCTGAATGAACTGAATCCAAGCTCCTTGACCTTGAAGAAACCGGTTATATGCTTCGCGTCCATGCCGATCTTCTTGACCATGCTGTTTTCTACCCATTCAATTGAAGAGCTTATGAGTATAACAAAGTAAGCTCTTTCACTTTCAGTAAGGAACTTGAAAAGCTGTGAGGTGAACTCTGTCGAATATTTGATCAGGTACTGAAATTCATCAAATACCAGAACTCTCTTAGAACCATCATCCTCAATATTGTCTATTGAACTGAACAGAGATGCAAAATCGGGGTATTCAGTAAGGTTAAGCTCCTTATGTGAATAATTTGCCCAGTGATATAACTGCTCTCTTTCAAAAAGAGGTTTGCATTCAAAATAAAGAGCACCTGGCGTATCTTTCGCAAATTCTCTTACAAGCGTTGATTTACCGACACCCTCAAGTCCGTACATTATCATTACCTGATCGTCGGCTCTCATATAATATTGATTAAGTAAGTTTATTTCTGCGTCTCTTCCTATCAGCATATCTTCACCCAACCCTTATGCGGTCAATTATGAATTCTTAACATCTGTCTTATCAAGTAATGCATCTATCTCCTCAAACTTCATCGGCTTACCGAGATAGAAGCCCTGGATGTTTTCACATCCGATATTCTTTAACAGTGAATACTGAACTTCCTGTTCTACACCTTCGGCAATCGTGTCGAAACCAAGTTTTTTGCTCAGATCAATGATAGATTCAGCTATCGTTCTTGTAGATCCATCGGTAACGACATCGTCAATGAATGATTTGTCGATTTTTAAAGTATCAATAGGTAATTCCCTTAAATATGAAAGAGATGAAAAACCTGTACCGAAATCATCCATGGAAAATCTTATGCCGAAGTCCTTTAGCAATTTCATCTTGTGGATAATCTCTTCCATGTTATCGATGAATACGCTTTCTGTTATCTCTAGCTCGACATTTGTCGGACTTATTCCGTATTTCTTGATTATCGAGATAAGATACTTAACAAAGTTCTTATTCTTAAACTGGATAGATGAAACATTTATGGAGAGTAAAAAGTCTTCCATGTTGTTATGCTTTTCTTTCCATCTTGACAGATCAGATAAGCATTCCTCTATTATCCAGTCACCAAGCAAGAGAATGGAACCGTTTTTTTCGGCAATAGGTATAAATGTTTCGGGGCTTACTAGCTTTCCGTCTTCATCACACCATCTAACTAATGCTTCAACACCTCTCAACTCTTTCGTATTGGTGTCATACTGAGGCTGATAGTACATCACAAAGTTCTGATTCTTCAGAGCCTTGCTCATCTTTTTTTCAATTTCTATATTGCCGATGAACTCATCTATTATAGGCTTGTCGTAATACTGAACATTATTCTTGCCTTTGTTTTTTGCTTTAAGCATTACGATCTCGGCTAAATTGATCAGTTCGAGATAATTATTTGTACTTTCGGGATATTCTGCGACACCTACGCTTACTGTTAGCGTTACTTCTTTCCCACTCACAAGCTTTATTGGAGTGCGCATAATCTCTCTTATCCTGTCGACGATACTCTCAACGCTCCTTCTTCCGACAGGATCGTATATTGCCATGCAGAAGATGTCACTGTTGAAATGAGAAATGATGAGGTTTTCATCCATCATTTTCTTGAAGGATAATCCAATCGACTGAACAACTTCATCTCCTTCAAGTATTCCCATTCCGTCGTTGACTTTTCTGAAATCGTCAACATCTATGAAAAGGATGCTGACTACAGCATTGTTCTGCTCGGCTTTTGCAACCATCTCTCCTAGCGATAACACGAAGTAGTTCCTGTTATACAAACCTGTAAGAGAATCGTAGTAAGCCATATAAGTCAATTCATCATTCTGATTCTTGTATTTAGTTACATCAGTGAAAACAATGATCTTCCAGACCGGTATGCCTGCATTATCATACAGAACATTTACATTTGAATTAACGTATAGATTTTTATCCCTCATCTTGAATTCGAAGGATGATTTTTCTTCACCGGTCTTTTCAAGATTTAAAGTACGATAAATACCTTCAACAAATTCATCGTCAGCCAGATCAACGATCTGACCGACGCTTAAGAATTTGCCAGGTTCAAAATCAAAGAAATGTGACCAGTTTCCTAAAACATAAGGCTTTTTCTCTTCGTAGTCGAAGTAGATAAATGCGCTTTCGGATATATCACAGATATTCTTAAGAATCCCCTCGCTCTTAGCCAGTTTTGTGTTCATGGCCGAAAGAAGGCTTATCTGATAGCTGTTATCTTCATTCATCAATAGTAATCCCCAATACTTTTTGCAGCTTGCTCTTAATTATTTTTTAGTAATATAGCCTTGAGCCTTTAATAACTCTGCGCATAGAACTGCACCACCTGCAGCGCCTCTTACAGTATTATGTGAAAGACCGATAAATTTCCAGTCATAAACCTTATCCTCGCGAAGACGGCCTACAGATACACCCATACCATGTTCGTAATCAACATCGAGCTTAACCTGAGGTCTGTTATCATCTTCAAGATATTGAATAAACTGCTTTGGAGCGCTGGGAAGCTCTAACTCCTGTGGAAGTCCGGAAAACTCTTTGAGCTTCTGTATAAGCTGTTCCTTACTGGGCTTCTTTTTGAATTTAACAAATACAGCTGCTGTATGTCCGTTAAGAACGGGAACTCTTACGCACTGACAGGTAATAACAGGTGACTGGGCAGGTTTGATCTCGCCGTCAACTATTTCACCCCATAGTCTTAGAGGTTCCATTTCACTCTTTTCTTCTTCTCCTCCGATGTAAGGAATTACATTTTCGATCATCTCAGGCCAGTCTTTAAATGTTTTACCAGCTCCTGAAATAGCCTGATACGTAGTAGCAACTACTTCGTAAGGCTCAAATTCTTTCCAGGCTGTAAGTACTGGTGCGTAAGACTGAATTGAGCAGTTTGGTTTAACTGCTATAAATCCTCTCGTCGTACCAAGTCTCTTTCTCTGGAAATCTATAACTTTCATGTGTTCAGGATTGATCTCCGGAACTACCATAGGAACATCAGGTGTCCATCTGTGAGCAGAGTTATTGCTTACAACAGGCGTTTCTGTCTTAGCATATTCTTCTTCGATCTTTCTTATTTCATCCTTTGTCATATCAACTGCGGAAAAAACAAAATCAACCTGTGAAGAAACAGCTTCAACTTCATTTACATTCATAACAACAATATTCTTAACAGCTTCAGGCATGGGCGTATCCATTTTCCATCTGTCGCCTACAGCCTCAGCATATGTTTTACCGGCACTTCTCGGGCTTGCAGCGATTGTTGTAACTTCAAACCATGGATGATTCTCGAGAAGGGATATGAATCTCTGACCGACCATACCCGTACCGCCTAAAATACCTACTTTTAACTTTTCGCTCATAATAAAAATCTCCTCTTTATATTATAATTATTCTTCTTTTAAATATGATTGAAACAGCACATTCCTGTCTTTGAGATATTTCTCATGAATCTTCAATACTTCTTCCATCTGCTTCGGACCAGGAGCACCTTTTGTCAATCTCTTTTCAACACATGTCTTAAGCGTAATTGCATCATAAAGATCTGCTTCGAATACTTCTGAAATACTCTTTAACTCCTCAAGGCTCAGATCTTCTATAGAACAGTTCTTGTCAATGCAGTAAAGAACAAGTCTACCTATAATGCCGTGAGCATCTCTAAAAGGAACACCTTTCTTAACGAGATAATCAGCTGCATCAGTTGCATTTGTAAAGCCCATCATCGCAGATTTTGCCATTACATCTGGCCTGAACTTCATTGTATCTATCATGCCAGTAAATAATGAAAGGCAGTCCTTTACGGTATCAATTGCATCGAAAGTAACTTCCTTGTCTTCCTGCATATCCTTGTTATATGCAAGAGGAATTCCCTTCATTGTAGTCAAAAGACTCATCAAAGCGCCGTAAACTCTTCCGGTTTTGCCTCGTACGAGTTCCGCTATATCAGGGTTCTTTTTTTGAGGCATGATGCTTGATCCTGTAGAATATGCATCATCAATCTCAATGAATCTATATTCGTTGCTGTTCCATATGATTATCTCTTCACTGAATCTTGAAAGATGCATCATTATAGTACTTAATGCTGACAAGAATTCAATGCAGTAATCTCTGTCAGAAACCGAATCCATGCTGTTTAGTGTTGCCCCCTCAAAACCGAGCATACTTGATACGTATTCTCTGTCGAGAGGGTACGTAGTGCCTGCAAGCGCTCCGGCACCAAGCGGGCAGAAATTCATGCGTTTATATATGTCCTGCAGTCTGCTTCGATCTCTTTTAAACATTTCGAAATAGGCACCAAAATGATGTGCGATCGTTACAGGTTGAGCTTTCTGAAGATGAGTAAATCCCGGCATATATGTTTCTATGTTTTCAGACATAACCCGGTAAATAACTTTTAACAGATCATAAAGAAGATCATCTGTTGCTGCAACTTCTTCTCTGACATAAAGTCTCATATCAAGAGCAACCTGATCGTTTCTGCTCCTTCCGGTATGCATCTTTTTTCCGGCATCACCGATTCTTTCGATAAGTTTTGCTTCAACAAAGCTGTGCACATCTTCGTATTCGGAACTGAATTCGAGATTGCCTTTATCTACATCTTCCTGAATAGAAGTCAGTCCTTTTACGATGGCATCCTTCTCTTCAAGTGTAATAATCTTCTGCTTTTCGAGCATGACAACATGAGCAATACTACCCTCAATATCTTTGTAAAAGAGTCGTTTATCAAATGATAATGATTCATTGAACGAAAATACGCTGTCTTCTGTTTCTTTGGTAAATCTTCCGCCCCAAAGCTGTGCCATGGTCAACCTCCAATTAACCTATAATAAATTATTAAGTCTAGATTTGATGATATCATAACGGCACATTCAATTCAAGGTAATGACGCACAAAAAAACATGGATAAATCTACTGCCTATCGTTAAATTTTCAATAAGTGTATTTAGTTTTTGAAGTTATTTAGATATTTATGTGTTATATATATGAGGTAAAAAAATAGTCCCTTAAATCGGGACTATTTCAAGCTGAAAATGGGACTCGAACCCACGACCCCTTCATTACGAG
>JAEEUS010000004.1 GCA_016290615.1 Lachnospiraceae bacterium
AATATGATAAGATTCAGCATCAGGTTCAGAATAGGCAGTATCAGTATATTAAAGGATAAGGTCCTGTTCTGGAAAAGAACATTAAACGCTATCAAAAGAACTGCCTGCATCATAAGAGAAATCGCAACAGGAAAACCAATTGATGTATTCTCTTTAAGATCCCTGAACATTGAAAGCGCAACTGTTCCAGCAAGAACATACATAAACAGCTCGCCAAAATGCCCGTTTTCCTCAAGCATAACAGAAATAGTCACAAGGCCAACACCTGAAACAAGACCAATCTCCATATTGGAAAAGAGTCCCAGAATCACAAATAATGACATATATGGCCAGAACTGATTGGGAACAAGGCCAAAAAAGCAAGCCAGCACAAGGAAAATGGTATATACAATTATAAATCTCTCCTTGTACTTGTAATTGTCATAAGAAAAGCCCTCTGCACCTCTGCCGATGGCATCCATTAGCATAAATAAAACTGTTCCGGTTATGATAAGAGAAACTATAGTGTTTCTCAGGATGGCTTCATAGCTCTTCCCTGTCAGAAAAGAAAATGCAAAAACGCATAGTCCGGTAAGCAAGAACATACCACCATAGCATAGTCTAAGCCTTAAACTTATCTTGTTCTCACTTTCCATCTCTTGGTTTTCTCTCCAATTTCTGAATTGATTTCTTTCTCTGCTTATTTACAGCCTTTTTCTCATAGTCCTCATAGGCCTTAACAATCTTCTGAACAAGAGGATGTCTGACAACATCGCTGCTTGTAAGTGTGCAAAAAGCAATATCATCGATTCCCTTAAGAACACTTTCTGCCACATCAAGCCCCGACTTAACATCCGGTGAAAGGTCCTTTTGGGTTGCGTCACCTGTAATAATAACCTTTGAACCAAAACCAATTCTGGTAAGGAACATCTTCATCTGAGCAGGTGTGGTGTTTTGAGCCTCATCAAGAATAATAAAGGCGTTATCAAGTGTTCTACCTCTCATATACGCAAGAGGAGCAACCTCGATAAGTCCCTTTTCCATGTTCTTGATAAAATTCTCTGTTCCCATGATCTGATAAAGAGCATCATAAAGAGGCCTTAAATAAGGATCTACCTTTGACTGAAGATCACCCGGCAGAAATCCCAACTTCTCGCCGGCTTCAATGGCAGGTCTTGTGAGAATGATCCTTTCAACCTCATTATTCTTAAAGGCCGTAATGGCCATAGCCATGGCAAGATACGTCTTTCCGGTTCCGGCAGGTCCCATTCCGAATACGACCATGTTGTTCTTTATTGCGTCAACATACTGCTTCTGTCCAAGTGTCTTAGGCTTGACCGGCTTTCCGGCAACGGTATGGCATATGATCTCTTTATCGATATCTATAAGTTGTTCGGTATCTTCACTGGAAGCTGCCATCTCAACGGCATAGTTAACATTCTGCTCCAAAATCTCATTTCCCCTTTTCGACAGTTCCTGCAGAGTATCAAGGACCTTCTTGGCATTTTTTACGGCCGATTCTTTTCCTCTTACGACCATATCTCCATTCTGAGAAAATATATCAACTCCCAGTTCTTTTTCTATTGTTTTCATATGAACATCATTATGCCCGAAAATATTGCAGGCATGGTTGATGTCTATGCTCAAGACTTCTGTTTTATTATCGTCCATAAACTCTCCATAAACCTATATAATTATACTAGATTATACAATAAAAAAAAAGGCTGTCCCTATGACAGCCTTAAATAATTTTATTTTCTTGTGGGCGCCAGATTCTTATAGCCAAAGCCCTTTGTCTTCTCACGCCATTCATCGATGATACCTGCATAGTATATCATCTGCTTTTCATTCAACTCTCCGCTTTTTCTCAAAGTCTCATAAAGAGTCTCGAGCTTGTTCATGTCAGAAATAGTTGCATCTTTGTAGTTGTTAGACATATTCATCTGTAAGCTGAACAGTACTGCTTCTAGCGGCTTACATTCTTTTTTTCCAAAATCAAACAGGCCCATAAACAACACCCCCAAACGTAAATACTGATAACGTTTCTTTTTGGTAAAATTATTATATCATAATTATTCAATAATGTATAATAATTTCAAGCAAAAAACAAAATTTTTATAAATTTTTCACAAAATTATGCTAATTAAATAAGTTGTTATAAATTTTATCGGATATATATTCCAAAAAGGATAGGTCTAAATCTTTAAACTCTTCTGTTATATATCCTTTGATCTTCTTGATTCTCCCGAAATACAGGGCTTCTTCGGAATCTCTCTTGTTCTCATTTGATGTTATCATATCCAACGTAACAGATTTTCCAAACCAGTCAATAATGTCCTGTTCGAGCTTCTCATCTTCATCAGACTGTTTTAGTAGTTTTTTGTATGTTTTTACCGAATTTATTCCAAGTGCGATAAATACAAGGAACATTCCACCCATTACTATGTTGATCAGGATCTTGCTCTCTTTGCTGAGCGAAAGGGGTATGATACCTAAATCAACAAGTATTAAGAGAACAGCACCTACGATACCGACAAGTAAAAGAGTCTGTGCCCCGCTCTTATACTCATCTGCCCTTTCGGACGGCTTCTTATATCTGGGTATCATGACAGGTGGTTCATTTATCATCATCTGAGGCTGGTCATCCTCTTCAGGTATTTCAACAGGAGCTATCTTGGTGAAATATGTTCTCATATATCCCCTAACATCTTCCTTTTTGCTCTCCTGAATGAGTACCTCGTAATGACCTTCTCTGTTATTATAGCTTGTGTAAGCGTAGTCTATACCGTTTTCTTCAAGATACTCAACGATCCTGTCGGCTTCGGTTTCTGTACCAAAGTAGGCTACCATCTCGGCGCCGATGCTGTCCATAAGCTTGCATCCGCAGTCAGCGCATACTTCGTAGCCTTCCTTATATTCATTTTTACATTTTGGACACCAGGGCATTTTTTTACCTCGCTGTTTTCTTATTTGTTTGTAAGGAACTCATCTATTCCTTTTGCAGCTGCCTTTCCTGCACCCATGGCCAGGATGACTGTAGCTGCTCCGGTAACTGCATCTCCGCCAGCGTAAACACCTTCCTTGGAGGTTTTTCCGTCAGTTTCATCAGCTATTATGCACTTTCTCTTGTTTACATCAAGTCCGATCGTAGTGCTTGAAATAAGCGGATTGGGTGATGTTCCGAGTGACATTATAACTGTATCAACATCTATGACAAATTCACTTCCTAGCACTTCAACAGGTCTTCTTCTTCCTGATTCATCAGGTTCTCCAAGTTCCATTCTTATGCACTTGATTCCGTTTACCCATCCGTTTTCATCTTTAAGGATTTCTACAGGATTTGTGAGAAGATCAAATATGATGCCTTCTTCTTTAGCATGATGTACTTCTTCAACTCTTGCAGGCAGTTCCTCTTCGCTTCTTCTGTATACGATATGTACCTCTGCTCCGAGTCTAAGGGCTGTTCTTGCAGCATCCATTGCTACGTTACCGCCACCTACAACAGCAACTTTCTTGCCTTTCTTTATTGGTGTAGGGCTCTTTTCATCAAAAGCCTTCATAAGATTGCTTCTTGTAAGATATTCGTTAGCTGAGAATACACCGTTGGCTGTTTCACCGGGAATTCCCATAAACTTAGGCAGTCCGGCACCTGAACCGATAAACACTGCTTCAAAGCCTTCCTCATCCATAAGTTCATCTATGGTGATAGATTTTCCAATGATAACGTTAGTCTCTATCTTAACTCCAAGACTCTTAACATTTTCAATTTCTTTTGCAACTACAGCACTCTTGGGAAGTCTGAACTCCGGAATACCATATACGAGAACTCCGCCTGCTTCATGAAGTGCTTCAAAGATGGTTACATCGTATCCCATCTTAGCCAGATCGCCTGCACATGTGAGTCCTGCAGGACCTGAACCTATGACAGCTACCTTCTTGCCCTTCTTTTCTTTAGCAGCCAGAGGTTTGATACCATTTTCACTGGCATAATCTGCAACATATCTCTCAAGCTTTCCTATGCTGATAGGCTCACCTTTGATTCCTCTGATACACTTGCCTTCACACTGACTCTCCTGAGGGCAGACTCTGCCACATACTGCCGGCAGAGAGCTTGACTCTGAAATAATCTCGTAAGCCTTCTCGATATCACCGTTTTTAACCTGCTCAATAAATGCAGGAATGTTTATCGCAACGGGACAGCCTTTCATGCACTGAGCATTCTTGCAGTTAATGCAGCGGCTTGCCTCTTCCATTGCTTCTTCTTTGTTGTATCCAAGACAAACCTCATCAAAGTTTGTCGCTCTTACTTTAGCATCCTGTTCACGAACCGGAACCTTCTTTAAAACGTCCATAATATCCTCCCTAATCACAATTTCCGCAACCGCCGTGGTGAGCATCACCCTCAGTCAGCTCAAGCATCTTTTTGCCTTCTTCGGTCTTGTAAAGCTGCTGGCGCTTCATTGCTTCATCGAAGTTTATAAGGTGACCGTCAAACTCAGGTCCGTCAACACATGCAAATTTAACCTCATCGCCTACTGTAACACGACATGCACCGCACATGCCCGTTCCATCAACCATGATGGGGTTCATAGAAACTATTGTAGGTATGCCAAGTTCTTTCGTAAGCTTGGCAACGAATTTCATCATGATCATCGGTCCTATGGCAACACAGAGATCATATTTCTTTCCTTCTGCCACAAGATCCTCTATTACCTTTGTGACCATACCACTTCTGCCATATGATCCGTCATCGGTAGTCACATAGAGGTTGGAAACCTTGCTCATCTCTTCTTCCATTATCAGAAGATCTTTTGTCTTTGAGCCGACGATTGCATCTGCCATGATCCCTTTTTCGCAAAGCCATTTAACCTGCGGATAAACGGGAGCAGTACCAACACCGCCTGCAACGAAGAGAATATTCTTTTTCTTAAGCTCATCTATTGGAGTATCAATAAGTTCACTGGGTCTTCCAAGCGGTCCAACTACATCATGGAAACTGTCACCAGTCTTAAGCTTAGCCATCTGAGTCGTTGAAACACCGATAGTCTGAAATACTATTGTGACTGTACCCTTTTCGCGATCATAATCACATATCGTGAGAGGTATCCTCTCGCTCTTCTCATCAGTTCTTACGATAAGAAACTGACCGGGAAGGCACTTTTTCGCTACTCTGGGAGCCTCAACTATCATCCAATATATATTGGGAACCATTTCTTTAGCTTCGATAATCTTATACATAACTCCTCCAAACATATAAAATCATATAAAAACACAAACTATAGTTTATAAAATACCGTTCAAAAAATCAAGAGAAAACAAGAAATTCAAAGAATATCGACAAAAATTCGTTGAAAATTAAAAATCCCCGACATAATGTCGGGGAAAAATTTCAATCTGATTAGAAATCTCTAAGTGTATATGTGTTATTGCTTCCGGCTATCGCCTGATACAGATGTCCGTCATAAACATCGACCGCGAATATATTTCCGGTGGACATTCGTATTGTCCCTTCCTGATAGTATTCGCTAATAAAGTACAGTGTTCTGTTCTGTACATATCTAAGCTCACTGTAAGCATACATGTACTTTCCTTCACTACCTTCAACATTGCCTTCCGGAGATATGACTCTTCCGATCTCAAACTGCCTGTTCTTTACGATCTCAAGAGCCTTTTCCTGCGTAACCCTTGTATCCACATCAAGATTATATCTGCAGACCACTTCCTCACTTTCGCTTCCGCTGGAACTTATAGCAATAAAGTGATATACCGATTCACCCAGGGGAATAGCTATCGGATCTGTATATATGGCACTTCCCGTGGTAGGTCTTGAGTCATCAGTTGTATAATACACATTTGCTCCTATGGGAGCTATTACCGTTATAAGCTGTGGGACGTTATACGTTCCGTCTGCAGGTGATACGATCGGATCATCAGGTACATCCGAATTAATCATATACTTATGACCTACGATCTGAGAGCATACTCCTATGCTGTTGACAAAGACCGCATTTACCTTATACTCGCCGTTCTTTAACATAATCGGTTCCGTATAAAGATTGCAGTCGCTGCCAGGCTCTGAGCCGTCAAGTGTATAATATATCGCACCTTCCGTGGATGGTATCAGCTCTAGGCTCTTTACATCATCATATGTGCCTTCTTCAAGTGAAAAAGCCGGCGGCTTTGCCATATAGTCAATGTATTTTAGCTGCAGATCCTCATCAGCATACTGAAGCAGTACAGCATTCAGTTCGTTGTATTTCTTCTCCTGAATATATACGTTTATAAGGCTTTCCATAGCTTCAGATTCATATCTGTAGCCGACTACCTTTCCGTATATCTCCTCTGCCTTGGGAAGATTTCCCTGTTCCTCATATATCCTGCCTATCTTATACAGAGGCTCGGTATTATCCTTGTTTAGGCTGAAGGCTTTTTCATAATACTCTTCGGCGGTCACATAGTCCTTTGCCAAAAACGCAGCATCTGCCTGTTTCATCTGGTAATCATATGAATTGTCCTTAAACATGTAAAAACCGATAAGAGCAACACATAAGACAAGCAATGCCAGTATTGCTGCGCACCCAATAACAAAGGTTTTTCTGTTGATGACGACAACAGGTTCCTCATTGACAACCGGTTTAGGCGTTTCCTGAGGAGATATCTGATCTGCCACATCACTCAGTACATCCGATATGCTGTTTTCTATTTCAGGTTCAAAATCAGGAACTATATAGACCTCTTCACCGCATACTTCGCAGTAAAGATTTCCTTCACCAAGTTCATGACCGCATTTAGGACATTTCATATACTATTCTTTACTATCAGAACAAACCTGTGATCTTTCCGTTTTCATCAACATCGATATTATAAGCAGCAGGATTCTTTGATAATCCAGGCATAGTCATAACATCGCCGGTAAGGGCTACGACAAATCCAGCTCCTGCCGATACATACGCATCTCTAACCGTAACATTAAAGCCTGTCGGCCTTCCAAGCTTCGTCGGATCATCCGACAGTGAATACTGGTTCTTTGCTATGCAAACCGGAAGATTTGCAAAGCCCAGCTGTTCGATCTTTTCGATCTTCTTTGCAGCGGATGCCAGAATATCGACGCCGTCTGCTCCGTATATTTCTTTTGCAACTGTTTCGATCTTCTTCGCAATCGGCATATCATCGGGATAAAGCAGTTTAAAATCAGAAGGTTTTTCGAGTGCTTCCAAAACCTTATTTGCAAGGTTTATACCGCCTTCTCCGCCTTTTCCCCAGACTTCGCTCAATGCGAAAGATGCGCCTCTTTCTTCGCAGAATTGTTTTACAAACTGCATCTCTTTATCGGTATCGCTCACGAATGCATTTAATGTAACTACTATCGGAACACCATACTTCTTGAGATTTTCGATATGCTTTTCGAGATTAACGATACCCTTCTTTAAGGCATCCAGATCTTCCTTGCAAAGATCTTCCTTCCTAACCCCGCCATTATACTTGAGTGCGCGAATTGTTGCAACCAAAACTATCGCATCCGGAGCAAGATTTGCTTTTCTGCATTTGATATCAAGGAATTTCTCTGCACCCAGGTCAGCGCCGAACCCTGCCTCGGTAATACAGTAATCTGCCATCTTTAAAGCAGTCTTTGTCGCACGTACGGAGTTACATCCATGAGCTATATTTGCAAACGGGCCTCCATGAACAAGCGCAGGAGTATGCTCCAATGTCTGGATCAGATTAGGTTTTATCGCATCCTTTAGCAGTGCAGCCATAGCTCCCACAGCCTTAAGATCTTTTGCCGTTACCGGATTTCCGTCAAGATCATAGGCAACTATTATCTGCGAAAGCTTCTTCTTAAGATCATCCATATCCTCTGCAAGACAAAGAATTGCCATTATTTCAGAAGCAACAGTTATTACGAAATGATCTTCTCTTACAAAGCCGTCAGCTTTTGATCCAAGTCCGACAACTATATTTCTGAGGACTCTGTCATTCATGTCCTCGCATCTTTTCCAGATGATCTGTCTTGTATCGATCCTTAGTTCATTGCCCTGCTGAATATGATTATCCAGTAAAGCAGCCAACAGATTATTTGCACTTGTTATCGCATGGAAGTCTCCCGTGAAATGCAGGTTAAGATCTTCCATTGGAACAACCTGTGCATATCCGCCTCCTGCAGCTCCTCCTTTTATACCAAAGCACGGTCCGAGAGAGGGTTCTCTGAGAGCTATTACAGCTTTCTTTCCGAGTTTTCCAAACGCCTGTCCCAGGCCTACGGTCGTTGTTGTCTTTCCTTCACCGGCCGGAGTAGGATTTATGGCAGTCACAAGAATGAGTTTTCCGTTTTTGTTATCCTTTATCCTGTTGATGTACTCATCGGAAAGTTTTGCCTTATACTTGCCGTATAATTCAATCTCATCCTTATCTATTCCGAGTGATGCAGCAACGTTCTCAATGTTTTCGAGTTTTGCTTCCTGTGCTATCTCAATATCACTTTTTGCCATGTGTATTACTCCTTATACATATTCTTCAACAAATGCTTCAAACTGTTCTCTGCTCATAATGATATCTCTTGGCTTTGTGCCCTGTTCCGAGCCGACAACTCCCGCCTCGCAAAGCTGATCCATTATCCTTGCAGCCCTGTTAAAGCCTATCTTGAATTTTCTCTGCAGATTACCGATCGAAGCTTTATCAGCATCAATGATAAAATATCCAGCCTGTGCAAACAGTTCATCATACTGAGAGTCTTCAGTTGATATGCCTCCCGAAGATGAAGATACGCTCATCTTTTCAACTCCGGAAAGTGCCTGTTCTCCAAAATCATTGTGGAGTCGCTGTTCCTTTACAAAATCTACGACTTCAGAAACTTCCTTATCGGAAACGAATGCTCCCTGTATACGGGCAGGTTTTGTATATCCCTGAGGATAGAACAGCATATCGCCCTTGCCCAAAAGCTTCTCAGCTCCGTTCATATCAAGGATCGTTCTCGAATCAACACCGGATGATACCGCAAATGCGACCCTGCTCGGCATATTTGCCTTGATAAGACCGGTGATTACATCAACCGACGGTCTTTGTGTCGCAAGGATAAGATGAATACCACAGGCTCTTGCAAGCTGTGCAAGACGACATATTGCTTCTTCTACTTCCTTTGCAGCAACCATCATAAGATCTGCAAGCTCGTCAACTATGATCACTATCTGGGGCAGATGTTTATATTCTTCACTGTTTTCTTCATCTACCTTCTTGTTATATCCTTTCAGATCTCTTACATTCAGATCCGCAAACTTCTTATATCTGTCCGTCATCTCGGCCACAGCCCAGTTAAGGGCTCCGGCAGCCTTTTTAGGATCGGTTACTACAGGAATCATGAGATGTGGAATTCCGTTGTAAACATTAAGCTCAACGACCTTAGGATCTACCATGATCAGCTGAACATCCTTAGGATCGTGTTTGTATATGATACTCATTATTATTGTATTGATACAAACCGATTTACCCGATCCGGTACTTCCTGCGATAAGCATGTGAGGCATCTTGGCTATATCGGCCACAATAACCTTTCCTGCGATATCCTTACCAACAGCAAATACGATATTTCCGCCAAAATCCTTAAACTCCCTGTCTTCAAAGAGTTCTCTTAACATTACTCCGCTGCTTTCACTGTTAGGGACCTCGATTCCGACCGCTGATTTTCCGGGTATGGGTGCTTCTATCCTTATATCCTTTGCAGCAAGATGAAGCTTAAGATCATCTGCCAGCGAAGTGATTCGGCTGACCTTTACGCCTATGGCAGGTTCAAGCTCATATCTTGTAACACTCGGACCCTGACTTATATCCGTGACTCTTGCACTGACTCCGAAACTGTCTAGAGCATCCTCAAGCTTCTTAGCTGTCTCACTGAGTGTCGCCCTTGAATCACCAGCAGTTTTAGAGTTTCCCTTTGATAATAGGGACAACGGAGGGAATTTGTATTTCTTATTTGTATTCTCGTGGCTTTTTATGACCGGTGCAACTATCTTTTCTTCAGCCTTTGAAGGCTCTTTTTCAATCGTTACCGTAACAGGTTTCTTTACCGGTGAAACAGGTTTTACAACCTCTTCGGGAACATCTTCCTCCTCACCTGCGATATGGAATCTAATGCTGTTATCCATGGGATTGCTGTCCTTGACAGTTATCCTTTCCTTAACGACCTGCGGTTCTGTCTCCTTAAATGTGATCTCATGCATGTCATCACGTTTTTTTAATGACGGATCATCTTTTAAGGTTGTATTTGCCGATACACCCGAAACCCTCTTATCCATGCGAAGGATATTTTCGGTTTCTTCTGCTTCTCTCTCAAGTCTTTTCTGTTCTCTTATTCGCTGTCTTTCCTCTGCACTGTTTCTTCGGGGTTTCAAAACCGGTTCGTCATATTCTTCTTCATCTGTTTCGACGATACGGTTACGCATATATTCTCTTCTATATTCACCGGCTTCCTTGGCTGTATTTCTTATCTTGTCTGATTCGTTTATGAACAGGTCGATAAAGCCTTTGCCCAGAATGAAAAGAGCACAGATTATGATAATGCATACATCAACTCCGATTGTAGCGGGTTTATCTATATACTTATTCAGGAAGTAGCCGATCGAACCGCCGAACAAACCTCCACCGGCTCTGTCATCGAATCCTGTCATGAAAAGCTCTTTGATACTGTATTCATCGTTATATGCCGTAAAGCCTTCGGTAACTTCAAATATAATCGAGATCGCAAAGAACAGCACGACCGTTGCGATGATCTTTGTCTTGAGTCGGCTGTCTGTCTGCTTGGATATCCATAAAAATGCCAGAAGAATAAGTATAATGGGAAAAACATATGCCATTTTTCCGAACAGTCCAAACATGATGCCACTTATAATGTCACCAAAGCTGCCGACCATTTTGAAATTGCATAAAAACAGAAGAATACACAGACATATAGATCCAATGATGACTGCATAGTTAATTATGAGCAGATCCTCATCGGATATGGTCCTGGTATTCTTTTTATTCTTTGAACTTGAATTTGTCTTTCTTGTTGAAGCAGTCCGCGAATTCTTCGCTGATGTGCTTCTTTTACCTGTATTGTTTGCCATGATGAATAATGTTTAAAGAATCACATAATAACCCATATTTTCAATCTTAATCATTTTATCACATAATCTTGCGTTAGTCACTCACAAAAATACAATATTTTGTATATAAAAAAGCCCCGAATGATATGTACCCAGAATCCTGGACACATATTTATGAATTAGGCGGAACACATGGATGCTATCCTGTATTGTACAGGTGGCATCCATTTTGTTTTTGCCTGAATTCTCTCGTTATTGTAATAATTCACATACTTTTCAATGGCCTTTTCGAACCCTTCAAAGGATTTATATTCTTTCTCATAGCCGTAGTACATTTCATTCTTTAACCGGCCAAAGAACGTTTCCATGATACAATTGTCGTAGCAGTTTCCTTTCCGTGACATAGACTGTATTATTCCATGCTTTTGAAGCTCTTCTCTATAGTAAGCGTGCTGATATTGCCACCCCTGATCCGAATGGAATATAAGACCGTTGAGATTAGGAAATTTATCAAACGCCTTTTCAAGCATGTTACGGACCAACTCCAGATTCGGGCTCATAGACAGATCATAGGATATGATCTCATTTGTGTTCATATCAAGGATTGGCGAGATGTAGCACTTACCCCAAGTAAAATTGAACTGAGATACATCCGTTGTCCATTTCTGTAATGGCGCAGTTGTACTGAAGTCCCTGTTGATTAGGTTATCAGCAACCTTGCCGACTTCTCCTTTGTAGGAATGATACTTCTCCTTGGGACGTTTGCCTATAAGACCGGCTACATGCATCAGACGCTGAACTCTTTTATGATTAATCTCATAACCGCGGTTCAACAGTTCACGATGGACTCTCCGAACCCCATATCTGCACTTGTTGTAAGTGAATATTTCATTGATTTCATGCATTATGTCCTCGTTTCTTTTGGCAACCACATCCTCCTTGCTAATTTCAAAGTAGTATGTGGATCTGGACATAGGCATAGCCTTGAGCAAGTGCTTCAATTGGAATCCTTCTGAGCGGAGTTCTTTGATGATCGCTGCTTTTTCGCCTTGAGTCGCGCAGCTTCCTTTTCTTCTCTCAAGGCGATCTCTTTTTTTATTATTTCGATTTCAGCTTTCATGTACTCATTTTCAGCTCTTAATCGAATCAACTCTTCATGTTCGGATTCATTGGGTTTGGGTGGTTTTCTTGTTCCTATTTTTTTCATATCGGGGTTCTTGGGCTTACGACCTTTCTGTTTTGGTATAAGACCATTGTAACCATAAATCTTATATTTGCGAACCCATTGATAAAGTTGACCCTCATTAATGCCATTTTCAAAGGCAACTGCTTGGATAGTTTTCCCGGACATGACTTGTGAAACAAGCAAAAGTCTCTCTTCTGGTGTCCAAGGCTTAATGAAATTTTTATGTTTTAAGACTTCCGTGCCATTGGCTTCTGCCATCCGCACCCACCTTCTTACAGCCTTGTGGAATTGCCTAACTGATAAGCCTTCTGGGGGTGGTGGATATTGTCCATGAAGATACATTTCAACACATTTTCTTTTAAATTCGTAACTATAGCGCATGAAAATACCCTCCTTACTGGTTTGTCCAGTAAAGAGGGTACATATCAGAAGGGCTTTTCTTAAATATCATATTTATTGTTTGTACTGTTAATCTCGACGTCATAATGCATCCAGGCTTCCGGAATAACACGTCCGTAATCCATCTCCCTGTGTACATGTTTCTTAGGCAGCGGGAGCGGATTCTCGATAAACTCTATCTCTTCCGTTTTTATCTCTTCTGGCTTTTTCTCTTCTGGCTTAACTTCTTCTTTCGCCACCTCTTTTATAGGATCGATCTTATCGGAAGCATCGTCAAACGTGAATTCCTCCGACTTTAATTCTATATCTTCTTTGTTTTCTTCCTGTATAAGGTCAACCGCTTCTTCTGCCTGCTTTTCAATGACAGGTGGCTCTGCATTATCAAACGAGAATGTTTCAACAGTCTCATATGAAGTTTCAGGTTTTGTTTCTTCCTTCGCCTCTTCAAAAACAAATCCGCTGTTTAGACCGTCTCCCGAGAAATCAAAATCAGCTTCCGTGATGAGTTCTTCTCCTGCAAACTCTGCCAGTGCCTCATCATTTTGGGCGTTCTCGATAGATCTTTCAACATCAAGTTTCTGTTCCAATGCCTCCTGGAACGAGAACTCCTCACCACCAAGATTATCTTTGATTCCATCCTCAACATTCATCTTCTGTTCAACAGCCTTGACATATGAAATATCGCCAAGATGATCAGCAACGTTTATGGATTCCTCGGTTACTATCTTTTCATGAAGAGCATCTTCAAACGAGAATTCATCTTTTATCTTCGCTTTTTCAATAGCTTCTTCAACGTCTAGCTTTTTGGAGAGTGCATCTTCATATGAGAAGCCGATCAGGTTCTCCGCTTCTTCATTTTCGATCTTATTCGTAAGTGCATCCTCGTAAGAGAACTCCTCATCTTCGTCGATCTTTTTACCGAGCATCTCTTCTATTGAGAACTCTTCATCATCATGACTTTCATTATCCTCGACGAAGAAGCTCTTTTCATCTGTTTCGATCTTATTGCTTACTTCATCAGCCTCTGTAAGAGCCTTGAATACTTCCATTTCGTCCGCTTTGCTAGTATCCTCGCTCTTTATAGGCTCCCAGCCCTTCTTGTACTCAAATGTAGGCTCAGCAAAGTCAAAGACAAACTCGCTCTCGATATTGTCTATCTCTTTCTTAGGCTCAACAGGAGTCTCCTCTACACTGAAATCCTCCCACGCCACTTTGGGTTTATCTTGTGTAAGATCAATTACCGGCTCTTCTTTTAATTCAAATGCTGGCATTTCTTCAGAAACAGCCTTTGAAATCTCATCTTCAGATTTTTCTTCCTCTTTTGCAGGTTCCAAAGCTTCTTTTGCAGGTTCTGTACCTTCCTGCTGTGTACTATCGACATTCAAGTTATCAAATGCATCGATTCCCAGATCAAGATCAAGATCCGCAAAATTTGAAGCATGTGAAACATACTGTTTCTGAGGCTCATCATAAAGATAGCCAAAGAAGGAGTCTACATATGCCTTCTGATCATTGGAGATGTCATTAATCACGTCCTCACCCTCATTTACTTCTACATCCGCAACAGTTCCTTCAATTTCTTCATTGTCATCCGAAGTCTCTTTGATTGCCTCTTCATCGGCAGCCTCTTCTTCGATCACATCTTCGTATATATTCTTTGATACAGCTTTGGGAGGAACAGTTTCACCATTGAACAAAGACTCAAAATCGACATCATTCATTCCGAAATCACTTGTCTTTCTTACCTCAGGCGCATTATACTTTCTCTCTTCTTCTGCATTGTTGATCGATTGATCAGCCGTGTTTATATCTTCAGTCTTTTCTTCCTTAAGAGGTACTGACTCCTCAGTTTTGATCGCTGGTTCGTTTTTAACTTCTTCAGCCTTTTGATCAGGCTCAGGCTTTTGCTCGTTTACAGTTGCTTCAGACTCACTCTTTACTTCCTCTGCCTTTTCTTCTTCCTGTGGCCTTATAACAACATCAGGCTTACTTTCCTTGACATCAGGATCCGGTACGCTGTTTTCTGCAGCGAGTCTGACAGCCGCAACAGATACAGGCTTGTCATCTATACTTGATATCTCGGCCGGCTGCATATCATCCTCAATACGTGTGACTCTTACCGGACTGTCAATGCTTCCAAGGCCGAACAAGCCACAGCCGCCTATCATAAGTAGGCAAAGTGCAAAGATCATGATATAAGCAGGTCTGTTATTAACATTGATAAAGAACATCTGAGCAAAAATGATGACCCAGAACGGAATGATGATATGCGCGGTATCATCCTCATTGCGCCAGTACATTACACAGTAGAATACGCAAAGTATGAGAAGCAAAAAGATTCCTCTCTCATCACCTATCTTTAGAATAAATGCGGGATTTGATATAAAACCGAATCTGTAATTGATGTGTTTCATAAGCAGTTTGACAAATCCCTCAACCCCGCTCTTTTCAATAAGATATGAATAAAGGATCAAAATCAGCCCGAAAGCAAAAATATGACCAAATATCATGCAGAATGTATTGACTATCCTGTCTTTAGTCGGCTCGCTGTTGCAGTTTAACAGAATTATGACAGGAATAATCACAGCAAACATGAACAAGGTGGAATATAAAGCAAGCATTCCGGTAAGCAACCCTATAAACAAGCTGAATATGATCTTAACTTCCGTCTGTTCTATAGAGTTTTTATATAATGCAGATACCCACAGGATAATTCCAAACATAAGCAAAAGAAGGCAATCGGAACCGTCATTTGCAATGTTTCTGAAAAATATTGGTAAAACCGCCATACCGGCAGCGACTGTAGCAGAAGAAAAACGTCCAAATATATTTTTAGCAGACCATACAATCAGAGCATATGCAATAAGAGATAGTAAAGTCTGTGTAAGATATACCGGGAAATAGGTATTTCCGAAAATTTTAAACATTGCAGATAAAAGCGTTGCAAAAAGACTGTTTACGGTCGTCATTCCAATGTAGATCTTTCCTTCAGAACCGATCTTTGCCATGTCATAAACAGTTCCTTTAGAAAACTCAACCTTAATAAAATCGCTTATTACCAAAAGACGTACAACAACAAACAGTATTGAAGCAATGACCGTGGCTACAAGGTATGCTTTATCACCGTCAAGGCGTTTTCCCTCAGATATGAATTTCTTTACCGTTTTATTAAGCACAAAAGCCAGCCCTACAACAACACCGCAGTAAACTCCGGTGATGATCATACGGCTGACCATATTTGATATTCCGAATTTTCTTCCTACGCAAACACAGAACAGTACAAGAAGAACACTCGTAAACAATACGCACATCGCATTGCTGAATTTATTTCTGGAAATATCCATTGTAACCCCCCTTGGGTCTAGATAGCGTCTATTGCCTGAGCAAGATCTGCAATGATATCATCGACATTTTCAATACCGACACTAAGTCTGATGAACTCAGGAAGGATTCCTGCTTCTATCAGCTGCTCATCTGTCATCTGACGGTGTGTGTGACTTGCAGGATGAAGCACGCATGTTCTCGCATCTGCTACATGCGTAACAATGCAGGCAAGCTTAAGATTACCCATTACGGCCTTTGAAGCCTCTCTTCCACCCTTCATGCCAAATGCCATTACACCACATGTTCCGTTAGGACAGTACTTTTCAGCAAGTTCATGGTACTTGTCTGTATCAAGCCCCGGATAATTAACCCATGCAACCTTAGGATTTGATGCCAAAAATTCTGCAACCTTCTGCGCGTTCTCAACGTGTCTTGGCATACGAAGATGCAATGTCTCAAGACCGATATTAAGATAAAACGCATTCTGGGGAGACTGGATGGATCCAAGATCTCTCATAAGCTGAGCCGTTGCTTTTGTGATATAAGCGGCTTTTCCAAACTTCTGTGTATATATTATGCCGTGATAAGAATCATCGGGCTGTGTGAGTCCCGGATACTTATCAGCATATTTTTCCCAGTCAAAGTTACCGCTGTCAACTATACATCCGCCAACACCAAGTCCATGTCCGTCCATGTACTTGGTCGTTGAATGAGTTACGATATCAGCGCCCCATTTGATAGGGTTGCAGTTAATAGGTGTAGGGAAAGTATTGTCCACAATGAGCGGAACACCGTGTGCATGAGCAACACGTGCAAATTTCTCTATATCAAGAACTATGCATGACGGGTTAGCGATCGTCTCAGCGATCACGCATCTTGTGTTTTCATTAAATGCAGCATTAAGTGTGTCTTCGTCATCATCGGGATGAACGATAGTACAGTCAATACCCATCTTTTTCATGGTTGTAAGAACAAGGTTGAATGTTCCTCCATAGATAGGTGACGCCATAACTACATGTCCGCCATTCTCGCAGATATTGAATATCGCATAAAAATTTGCTGCCTGACCAGAGCTTGTGAGCATTGCAGCATATCCGCCCTCTAGCGCACATATCTTATTAGCTACGTTATCATTTGTCGGATTCGCAAGTCTTGTATAGAAATATCCGCTTTCCTCAAGATCAAACAGTCTGCCCATCGCATCAGAATCCTCATATTTGAAGGTTGTGCTCTGAACTATAGGCATATTTCTGGGTTCGCCGTTTTTAGGCGTATAACCGCTCTGAATACATATTGTCTCTTTTGATTTGAATTCTCCCATTTCCTTTACCTCTATTCCTGTTCTTCCCAGTTTGTATATACTGACTGCACGTCATCATCTTCATCAAGAAGATCTATTATTCTATTGATAAGTTTTACTGTATCAGGATCCGTTACAGAAACATAGTTCTGAGGGATCATAGTAACCTCGCTTGAGATATATGCGATCTTATTCTCATCCAAAGCATTCTGAACAGCCACAAGATCATCAGGAGCTGTTATGATCTCATATGCATCCTCTTCATCAGCAAAATCCTCTGCTCCTGCATCAAGTGCTATCATCATAACATCATCAGCTTCTGCTTCGCACTCTTCCTTGTCGATGATTATCTGACCTTTTTCGTCAAACATAAACGATACGCATCCGGGAGTACCTATGCTTCCGCTTCCCTTGGTAAATGCGCTTCTTACATTTGCTGCAGTTCTGTTCTTGTTATCTGTAAGAGTCTTGACTATGATTGCTATACCGCTAGGGCCATAACCTTCATAAGTAATATACTCATAGTTGACATTGCCCATGTCACCGCTGGCCTTCTTGATTCCTCTCTCGATAGTATCATTCGGCATGTTGTTTGATTTAGCCTTTGCAATAACCTGTGCAAGCTTAAAGTTATTGGATGGATCCGGTCCGCCTTCCTTGACAGCAACTGCTATCTCTCTGCCGATAATTGTAAATATCTTACCTTTTGCGGCATCATTCTTTTCTTTCTTATGTTTGATGTTGGCAAATTTTGAATGTCCTGACATAAAAACCTCTTTCTGTATTTATATTATTCTTCAGTCTCTGCCTTTACAGGCTCTGACTGTTTGCTTACTTCTTTAGTCTTGGTAATTAGAATCTGTTTTATGATATTGTTCTCAACTGACAAAACCTTAAAATCATATCCTTTATAGTTATACTCGAATTTTTCCTTTTTATCCGGGATATGTTCCAGTTTTGAAATAAGATATCCGTTTATGGTCTCGAAGTTATCATCATCAAAGGTGATATCCAGATATTTTTCAAGATCCTCAAGCTTTGTAAGACCGTCTATGATGTACTTATTGTCTTCCCTTGCTATGATAACATCCGCATCATCATCATATTCATCATCGATGTCTCCAACGATCTCCTCAAGGATATCTCTCATGGCAACTATACCGGTAGTCTGACCATATTCATCGATGACTATAACCATCTGAAGTCTGGCAGCCCGCATAGTCGAGAATAAAGAATCAACTTTACGTGTCTCAGGAATAAACTTTGCTTCCCTTATAAGATTATCTATCTTATCAAGTGATTTTTTTCTGTTATTCTTATCTCTGTTTGCACTTATCGCATCCTTGATATGCACTATTCCGACAATGTGATCTATGCTCTCGCTGTAAACAGGAAATCTAGAGTTACTGCTGTCTAGCATAACTTCGATTGCATCCTCAAGCTTCTGTGTCACATCGACTGCAACGATATTGCTCCTGTCAGTCATGATATCCTTGGCTGCCTTATCACCAAACTCGAATATGTTATTGATCATGGCGGCTTCGGATTCTTCGATCATACCTTTTTCCGTTCCTTCATTGACGATGGAAATGATCTCTTCCTCAGCTGCCTTGCCTTTAAATATGCTTTTAAAATTCTTCGCTACAAACCCTGCAACAAATCCTACAATAAACAGAACAAGCGAAAGAATTACCGTACCTGCCGTACCCATTTATCTCCTTAAAATATATAATATACCGACATATTAATATATCATCTTATCAGGTCCTAGTCAATTATGCTCAGGTCAGTTCAACGACCGGAACATCCTTGAAATAGTCCTTCTGATATACGTATTCTCCATCCTTTACAAACAGTCGGGGAACACGCTTTCCTATATCACAGACAAACTCGTAATTTAGATGATCGGAAAGTTTGCTAAGATCGTCCATTGTTATAACCGCATCCTGATCCTTGCCGACAAGCGTTACTAGGTCTCCTTCCTTTGCCTCTGGAATAAATGTAACATCAACCATCATCTGATCCATGCACACCCTTCCCAACACAGGAGCCTTCTTGCCGTGTATTATCACAGAACTCTTATTAGATAGAGCTCTCGGATAACCATCCGCATATCCTACAGGAATCGTTGCTATCCTTGTCGGTCTTTCGGTAACAAATGTTCCTCCGTAACTTACAGGAGTGCCTTTTGCGACTTCCTTGATATACGTGATATGGCTAACTAGACTCATAACTGGTCTTAGATCTATCCGTTCCATATCCACCTCATCAGAAGGTCTGAGTCCGTACAGTATGATTCCAGCTCTTACCGCATCCATATGCGCGTATGGCATTTCTACTATCGCTGCAGAATTCGAACAATGCTTTACCTTGAATGTAAAGCCGGTATCTGCTTCCACTCCCTCAACAAAGCTCTTAAACAGTTCAAACTGTTCATTTGCGCTAGTCTTGTCTGTCTCGTCGGCTCTCGCAAAATGAGTAAATATTCCTTCAACATCTAAATATTCAGATGCTATTGCCCTTTTAATGAACTCAAATCCTTCATCAAAAGGCGAAATACCTATTCTGCTCATTCCGGTATCGACCTTAATATGAACAATGGCCTTTTTCCCAATCTTTTTGCTTATTCTCTCAAGTTCGTCCAATGTATCTTCTCTGAAGATTGTCATCCTTATTGAACGTTTTATCATTTCCTCATATGCATAAGGAAATGTATATCCTATCACAAGAATATCTTTTTTGATTCCCGCATCAAGAAGCTGCAGAGCCTCTTCGGCTGTAGCCACAGCATATCCCTTAACAGCATCATGTTTTTCAAGAACCTCTGCTATCGGTATTGAGCCATGTCCGTAGCCATCAGCCTTTATTACCGCATAGATTCCCTGAGGAGCAGTTATTACCTTTTCAATCTGAGAGATATTATTCTCAATACTGTCAAGGTCTATAATCGCGCATACTCTTTCGTATTTTTCTAGCATTATCAGATACTTCCTTACTGTTGATTATCCTTCTTTATCGGATTGTCCGAAGGGTTGTATTTCATGTCAAACAGGTCCACCACTTCGGCGCCAAATATATCATGCATATAGGAATATATCTCCTGATTGGATATCTCATATTCCTGCTTTCTCACAACATTCTTCTTAAGTTCTATTCTTATCTTGGCTAACCATGCCCCGAGTTCTTCAATTCCCTTTTCATTCTCTCTGAGCTCGTCATAGCATGCATCCATTGTATTTATCATAAGTTGCTTGTTTACTTCCGCTATCTCTTTTGGAAGATCCATCAGATCGTCATTGTAAGAATCGATCTTGTCATTGCAGTCACTGATAAGTTTTTTATTCTTCTCAACCTTGTCAGAGCCTTCGTTGTCATCCATGAGAGTAACGATCTCATCCATGAGCTCCTTTTTAACACGCTTAATCTCCTTGATCTCGCTGTTTATTCTTCCCTGCTTTCGTAAAAGCTCATTAAGCTTACTCTCGTATTCTTTGATAGCATCAGTCTTTTCAACCTTTGAAAAGAGTTTGTGCCATTTGTTGTCAAGCGTGGCAACGGGCACTTTTTTTGCAGCAAGAGCATTAATCATCTTGTCAATATCTTTTGCCATATCATTCCCTCAACGAATGTGTCCTGTTATAAGATAATTTCATAAGGCTTTCGGACAGGTGAACACTTTCCACTGTAACATCATCAGGTACTTCCAGATCCACATGAGCAAAATTCCATATCGCCTTGATCCCGCATTTTACAAGTCTGTCAGCAACTTCAACAGCTCCGCTCTTTGGTATGGTTATTACAGCCATATCGATATTGTTTTCTTTGACAAACTCTTCCATCATTTCCATTGGCATGATCTCTATGCCTCTGATCGTCTTGCCTATAAGCTCGGGATCCTTGTCAAAACATCCGTCAAATATGAAACCTCTTCTCTCAAAGTTCACGTAATTTGCCAGACAGTGTCCAAGATTTCCCGAACCTATCAGTATCATATGATGCTGTCTGTCAAGTCCCAGTATCTTGCCTATCTCTTTGTATAAGAGCTCGACGTTATAGCCGTAACCCTGCTGACCGAATCCGCCGAAATTATTGAAATCCTGTCTGATCTGAGATGCTGTAGCATTCATTATATCAGCCAGTTCCTGACTTGAGATCCTTTCAACGCCTTTGTCCTTTAATTCTCCCAGAAACCTGTAGTACCTCGGAAGGCGGGTTATAACGGCCTGAGAGATATTTCTTACATCCATAATACCCCCACAAAAATCGACTTTACATAAATCATATTATACTCCGCTTGTGAAATTCTTGTCAATTTGTTTGAAGTTCATATTTGCCTAAATCCTTTATTGTCTGTATAATCGATTTGTTATGATACTTTCAGTAAATAATATAGATAAAACATTTGTAGACAATCATATACTCAAAGGAGTCAGTTTTCATCTGAATGAAAATGACAAGGCAGCTCTCATCGGAGTTAACGGATGTGGAAAGACTACCCTGCTTAAGATAATCATGGGAATTGAACATGCCGATAACGGCGAAGTGACCATGTCAAAAGACTTAAGCGTAGGATATCTTCCCCAGAATGCCATCCTTGATTCTGACAGGACAGTTTATGAAGAAGTGCTTTCAACCAAGCAGGATATGGTCGAAATGGAAGCTTCTCTCGAAAAGCTTCAAAAAGAAATGGAAGTTTCTTCAGGTGATGAACTCGATTTACTGATAGCCAAGCACACCGACATGCTCGCCGAATTTGAGGATAAGGGCGGATATGTATATAAGAGCGAAGTTAGGGGTGTTTTACTGGGGCTTGGTTTTTGCGAAGATCAGCTTTCACAGTCTGTTAATACTCTTTCCGGAGGTCAGAAAACACGAGTTGCTCTTGGAAAGCTGCTTTTGTTCTCACCGGATCTGATAATTCTTGATGAGCCAACAAATCATCTTGATATGAGTTCTGTAACATGGCTTGAAAACTATCTGCTCAATTACAAAAAATCTGTATTCATAGTTTCACATGACAGGTATTTCCTCGACAGGATCGTCAATAAGGTTGTCGAAATCGAAGCAGGTCACGCTACTACATATGACGGAAATTACTCCGCTTATTCAGTAAAGAAGGAAATGTTAAGAAACGCTGCGATGAATGCCTATATCAAGCAGCAGGCACAGATTGAGCATCAGGAAGCCGTTATCGAAAAACTGAGAAGCTTTAATCGAGAAAAATCAATTAAAAGAGCTGAATCAAGAGTAAAAGCACTTGAGAAGATCGAAAGACTCGATAAACCTATCGAACTTAATGACGACATGCAGCTTACTCTCATTCCTCGAGTAGAATCAGGCAAAGACGTCTTACAGGTTAATGGACTTTCAAAATCATACGGATCTAATAATCTCTTTGAAAATATCGATTTTGAACTCAAGCGCGGAGATCATGTTGCCATCATAGGTGATAATGGAACAGGCAAGACCACTCTGCTAAAGATAATAAACGGAGTTGAAAATCCTGACAGCGGATCATACAAACTTGGAACAAACGTAACTGTAGGCTATTATGACCAGGAACATCACGTACTTAATGATGACAACAACATATTCAATGAGATAAGTGATGCATATCCTGTTTTGAACAATACTGAGATAAGAAATGTTCTTGCAGCATTCCTCTTTACAGGTGAAGATGTATTCAAAAAGATAGGTTCATTAAGCGGTGGAGAAAAGGGACGTGTTTCACTGGCAAAGCTGATGCTGTCCGAGTCTAATCTTCTCATACTCGATGAGCCTACTAACCATCTGGACATAACATCGAAAGAGATACTCGAAAGTGCACTCAATAATTATGAGGGAACTCTACTGTATGTATCTCATGACAGATATTTCATAAACAGAACAGCTGACAGGATACTCGAGCTTAAAAATCACGGTTTTAGAGAATATCTCGGAAACTATGATTACTATCTTGAAAAGAAAGACCAGATTTCTGCTTCTGATAATTCAGACAACAAGAATCAAACAGCTGTCGAAAGTGAGAACAAGC
This sequence comes from Lachnospiraceae bacterium, assembly GCA_016290615.1. Classification (GTDB taxonomy): domain Bacteria; phylum Bacillota; class Clostridia; order Lachnospirales; family Lachnospiraceae; genus Colinaster. Next base: position 23,301 of record JAEEUS010000004.1, read on the forward strand.
TTGATTGGAAAGCACAAAAGGAATACCAGGCAGGTTTAAGAAAGATACAGAACAGATTAAACGAAGTCGAAAAAAAGATCGAGGCACTGGAAACCGAAAAAGAAAAACTCGAAAAAGCATTGTCCGATCCGGTCAATTCATATAACTCAGCCAAGCTAAACGAGCTCACTGCTAAGCTTTCAGCGGTAGATGATGAGCTCCTTCCTCTTATGGATGACTGGGAAATGATAAGTGAAGAACTCGAAGAATACAGAAACTAAAAGAAGCGCAGATTACCTGCGCTTCCTTTTATTCATTCTATAGTATTTCATCTAGTTTTTCTCTTATAGCCTTGATAAAGTCCTGAGAGTTAAGAACTGTTACATCCTTAAGGCTTGTGATAAGAGCCAGATCCTTGGTCATCTTTCCTGACTCGATCGTTGAAAGGGTCGCCTTTTCAAGAGCATCGGCAAATCTGATAAGATCACTGTTACCGTCAAGCTCTCCTCTCTTTCTTAAAGCACCTGTCCATGCAAAGATCGTCGCAACAGAGTTTGTGCTTGTCTCTTCTCCCTTAAGATGCTTGTAATAATGTCTCTGAACTGTTCCGTGAGCCGCTTCGTACTCATATAATCCGTCAGGAGATACTAAAACCGAGGTCATCATGGCAAGTGACCCGAATGCTGAACTTACCATATCGCTCATAACATCACCGTCATAGTTCTTACATGCCCATATAAATCCGCCCTTGCTCTTCATTACACGTGCAACAGCATCATCTATAAGTGTATAGAAATACTCTATACCCAGCTCATCAAATTTCTCCTTATACTCTTTTTCAAATATCTCATTAAAGATATCCTTAAAAGTATGATCATACTTCTTTGAAATAGTATCCTTAGTTGCAAACCAGATATCCTGTTTGAGGGCTATTGCATATGTAAAGCATGCCCTTGCAAAGCTTTCAATAGACTTATTGGTATTGTGCATGCCCTGGATAACGCCTGCACCCTTAAACTCGTGAATAACCTCTTCTGTTGTATTTCCGTTCTTGTCAGTAAAGACAAGTTTTGCTGTTCCTTCTCCGGGAACAACTATCTCCACATTCTTGTAAACATCACCATACGCATGTCTTGCCAGTGTGATAGGCTTCTCCCAGTTTCTGACACAGGGTTCTATGCCTTTTACAATGATGGGAGTACGGAACACCGTACCGTCAAGCATGGCTCTTATTGTGCCGTTAGGACTCTTCCACATCTGTTTAAGGTTATATTCACTCATTCTTGCCTGATTCGGAGTGATAGTAGCACATTTAACAGCGACGCCGTATTTCTTCGTTGCATTTGCACTGTCTACAGTCACCTGATCATCGGTTTCGTTTCTATGCTCAAGGCCAAGATCATAATACTCAGTATTAAGATCGATATAGGGCAGCAAAAGCTCATCCTTGATCATCTTCCAGAGTATCCTGGTCATCTCATCTCCGTCCATCTCGACAATTGGAGTAGTCATTTTAATCTTTTCCATCGTTATACCAAACCTCTCTCGTATATTTCTTTTAAGCCGTTCTTGATCATATTATCATATGCGTTGACTATATGTCGATTGGCTGCTTCTTCTGCTCTGTCTGCGTCGCCTGCTTTTATCGCTTCCATGATCTCTCTGTGTTCCTTTGTCGACTCGCTGCTTCGCTTAAACTGTGAAAGTGTCCTCTTTCTGACTCTCAGGACATATTCATGGAAATCCCTTAGCTGATGCTCGAGCATCTTGCTGTTGCACGCTTCATAAATAATCTCATGAAATCTGTTATCGAGGACCGCAATCTGCTCCATATGACCCTTGGAAGCATGAAATTCAGAAAGATAAATATTCTCCTCCATCTCTTCCATCTGCTCTTTGGTGATATTGGTGGTTGCCCATCTTGCAGCCAGTCCTTCAAGCTTTGATCTCATCATATATATATCTTCGACATCCTTTATCGTAATGCCTGTGACATATGCGCCCTTATTAGGAATGATCTGGATCAAGCCTTCAAGCTCAAGCTGTCTGAAAGCCTCACGTACAGGTGTACGAGACACGCCAAGCTCTTCACCTATACTAACTTCTTTAAGCTCCTCGTTTTCCTTGTAAACGCCGCTTAAGATGTTATCTCTTATCTTGTGATAGACCCTTCCTCGCAATGAAAATTTATCATTGACTTCTGATTTTACATCATAATTTGCCATATCTTGTAAGCTCCACTAGAACTTAAACCAACTCGATACCGAGTTTCTTGCAATACTTATCGATCACAGCTAATAGTTCTTCATCTGTAAGAACAGTAACTCTGCCTGATTCGTATTCTGCATCAACCCACTCTTTGATATCGCGTACGAGCTGAGAATTCTTATCAACCTTTTTTTCTTCAGCAAGTTTAAAGTATGTATTGATCCAGTGCGCTATTCCCGCTAATCCGGAAGTTGAACTTACAGCACACAGCACGGGCCGGTTAAGGAATTTCTCGGTATCAAATATATTGTATATCTCTTCGTTCTTAAGAAGACCGTCAGCATGAATACCTGCTCTTGTAACGTTGAAGTTCTTTCCTACAAACGGTGTTCTAGGCGGGATCTTGTATCCGATCTCTTTCTCATAGTACTGAGCAAGTTCGGTTATAACAGTTGTATCCATGCCGTTAAGATCACCCTTAAGCTGTGCATACTCAAATACCATCGCTTCAAGCGGTGTATTACCGGTTCTCTCACCTATACCGAATAAAGACGTATTAACAGCACTGCAACCGTACAGCCATGCGGTTGTAGAGTTTACAACAGCTTTGTAAAAATCGTTATGACCGTGCCATTCAAGAAGTTCATGAGGCACTCCGCCGTTTGTATGAAGAGCATAAATTATGCCCTGTACGCTTCTGGGAATAACAGCACCCGAGAAGTTAACACCATAGCCCATAGTATCGCAGGCTCTGATCTTAACAGGGATATTGTATTCGTTTCTGAGCTTCATGAGCTCCACACAGAAAGGTACAACAAATCCATATATATCAGCTCTTGTTATATCTTCGAGGTGGCATCTTACGGAAATGCCCTCATCAAGGCACTGTCTTACTACGCTCAAGTAATGCTCCATTGCCTGTTTTCTGGTCATCTTAAGCTTTAGGAAGATATGATAATCTGAACAGCTTACAAGGATACCGGTTTCTTTCATACCGATTTCTTTTACAAGCTTAAAATCATCTTTGCTTGCCCTTATCCAGCTTGTTACCTCAGGAAACTTGTAACCTCTTTCCATACACTTATATACGGCATCCCTGTCCTTCTTGCTGTATAAGAAAAACTCACTGGCTCTGATCATTCCATTGGGTCCGCCAAGTCTGTTAAGATAATCGTAGATTTTAACTATCTGTTCTGTACTGTAGGGCGCTCTTGACTGCTGACCGTCTCTGAATGTAGTATCCGTGATCCATATATCCTTAGGCATATTTGTCGGAACTATCCTGTTATTAAACGGTATCTTCGGAATCTCCGAATATGGAAACATATTTCTGAACACGTTTGGTTTCTCAACGTCATCCAGTATATACATATGTTCTTCTATCTCTAAAAGATTGTTTTTCTGGTTCATCTGAACCGGGCTGTTCTGAAAGCCTTCAAACTCGTACATGATACTATCTCTCCCTGATGCAATTTCTTCGCAAAATGTTTTCCTGTATGATTGTATACAATTATACCAAGAGTGTCAAGGCATAGAAAAGCATAAAAAATCCGAAGATTCTCCCCAAAAGAACCTTCGGATATACAATTTATATAAATCAGCCTTTGACCTCTCTCTTTTTTGCAAAGATAAGTATAAATCCTACAGACAGCAAAAGAATCGCATACACATAATATATCGAGAATGATTTGTCACCAGTATCAGGTGAATCATCCAGTCTGTAGTTTTTAACAACCTTTCCGTCCTTTACATTAAGAACAAGGTTATCATCTCCTGTTGCATATATTCCGAAATACGAAAGATGTTTGGTCTCGAAAGTGATCGATTTCTTATCCTGATCAACATCAGCCTTGAGTTCCTCAAGCTGTCCATCTTCGTCTAAAGTAATCACATGATATACGTTCCCAGCAACATTTAAAGGAACAGTAACATACAGTGAAGACTGGCCAAGTTTCTTTATATCAACGCTTCCTGTTGCATCTTTAAGCTTTATATCATAAGCATCCATATTTACTGTCGTACCAAACATTTCAGAATATGCTCTGTTAAGTGCTTCAGCTGCAAGCGTACTGTCATCGATCGTAAGCACAGAAAGCTTTTCATCCTCGGAAAGCTGTCCCTTATACGCCGAATCTTCACTTCCGTTATGAAGAGTCTTTACGGTTTTTGATGCATCAACCTTCTTGTAAGGATTGTCTGTCAGTTTTATAGTATCAAGATTCTTAATATTGTATTCTTTGCCTTCAAAAACAAATGATGAAGGCATATTATCTAGTACTTCCTGGCTGTATATATAATTTATAAGAACCCTTGCATCACCTGTCTCATTTCCCTGCTCATCCTTTTCAAGAGCAACGGCCATACCTGAGAAACCGAGGCTGTCATTATCAAGGACTGTTCCTTCAACAGAATTGTTGATCACATCATCATCCACTATTGCAAAAAGGACATTGTATAACGCATCTTTTCTGTAATCTTCATTTGAAAGTCTCTGACTGGTTTCATCAGCCGTTACGACAGGAAGTGTGTCACAGTCAATCTTTATGACCTTAGTATTATCCGGCTTATAACAGTCGGTAAAATCAAATGCTCTTAATCCAATGCTTTTAAGAGTTTTGGGAAGAACAAAATTATCAACCGGGCAGTTCATAAATGCCCTATCGCCGATTTTTTCTACGTTATTAGCACCTGTTACACTCCTCAGCTTCTTACATCCTCTGAAAGCATCAGAATCAATAAGTGTACATGAATCCGGTATAACTACACTTTCAAGATTCTTGTTATTCGCAAAGCACCCTGAAGCTATCATCTTGACCCCATCAGGAATTACAGCTTTGTCATTGCAATTACATCTAAGCAGTATACCGTCTCCAACAATCATATACTGAGGATAGCTCGACATGGTAATACCGTATGTGTATAAAAACGGCGTGTTGTCAAATGCATATCCGGATACATACTTCACGCTGGACGGAATACTAACTCTTTTCAGATTGTCGCAATGATAAAACGCACCGTAGCCTATACTCTCAACTCCGTCTGGAATAACTATTTCCTCAACGCTGCTACGTGCAAAGCTGAATGCACCGATTTCCTTTGTACCTTGAGGTATTACAAAATCGTCTTTGTTTCTTGAAGCATAAAATGCCTGTGATGCTATCTTGTTATTAATATATGTATACTTTGGCAGATATCCACCTTTTCCAGTATCATATAAAACGCCGTCATTACTAGAACTCTCCGTTGTTTCTTCAGCTCCGTCATTATTATTTTGGATCTGTGAAACCTGTGTGTCATCACGCTCTATCTGCTTTACATCCATCTCTCGATTAATAAAGAACACAGCTCTTCCGCCTACGATAACTGTCTTTCCAAACAACGAAGGATCATCTTCGGCAAGAAGTGGTGAAACACTCGGCATCCAGTCAACATTGCTTGGATCACGGCTTGCATCTATGAGTCCAGATGACGGACTGTATACATTCTCAGGCGATGAATACCCGTTCCCGGTTCCTTCTCCGTTTCCAGGATTATAGTTATCATCGTATCTGTCATTAACATTATTATATATCCTTGTTGCATCCTGGCTTTCTGCAGAACTTACGTCGGACTTATCGTAGTTTTGAAAGAATTCATAAGCAACAGTTCCTTCATCCGCTATGATATTAAGATTTGGACACCCGTCAAATGCAGTGGGTGAAATATAAGTTACCGAGCCTGGGATCTCAACATCAGTAAGATTCACACAGTTTTCAAATGCCTTGGCATCTATGTAGTTTACACTGTATGGTATCTGAATACTCTTTAAATTTTTGCAGTTTGAAAAAGCATATGCAGGGACTTCGCATAATCTGCTGCTAAGATATACCTCTGATACATTCTCATTGCCCCAGAAACTGTACGGGCTGATATGCTCAACAGAATTAGGCATCTGATAAGCGGGGAACTGATTGCCTGAAAGATATGTATAAAGCCATGCCTTTGTATCGTCATACAATACACCGGCTTCATATTTAAGATTGTTATTATTTCTTGAAACACTGATGCCGGCAAGATTTCTGCATCCAGCAAATACACCGTCACCTATTTCTTCTACTCCAGCTCCTATTGAAACATTCTTTAATCCAGTACAACCGCTGAATGCGGCAGAGCCAATAGAGGTTACGTTGTCCGGTATGATAACTCTTCCAAGATATGTACAATTGGCAAAAGCGCCATGTCTTATCTCTTTTACATTTTTTCCAATATTTATGACACCAAGATAAGGATTGTTTGCAAATGCCTCTTCTCCTATGACTTTTATATCATCAGAAACAGACACGGTTGTAGCCGTGCCTGTGTATTCGCTCAATGTGTCTTCGTCCAGTAAGAAGTTCTCCTTGGCTACGGAAGCAGCCTGAGCCATCCTGGGCGGAATCTGAGTAAGGATTATCGCTGTGATTATAAATATCGCACCGATTATCCTTCTGATCCTTTTAGCCATAAGATCACCTATAAACTAAGCTGTCTTTGGTGCTTTCACTACCTTATCCTTCTTAAGGAACAGTATCAGTGACATACTAAACAGTGCTATTGAAACAAACCATTTAGGATGTATTCCATCTCCTGTCTTAGGTGTGGAATCTATAGTTCCGTAAGTAAGATTGCTTGTATCAACATATATCGTATACGGTGAGAAGTGAGTCGCCGTAAATGATATGCACGGTATCCCATCAACCGTAACAAACTTGCAGGGCAGTTCCTCGAGAGTCATGCCGTTAACTGCTCCAACTCTGTTGTTACCTGCATACTGAAGGAGTGCATCAGGTATCGGCATCGTGATATTTACACTGAGTCCGTTAACGTCAGTTATCTTATTCGTTCCAGTAGCATCATACAATGAGATATCCATTGCAAAATACTTTATCGGTGACATATCACCATACTTCTGTGAAAGTGCTGTTGCAACCTGGTTAGCAGCATCATTGCTCTCAGTAATCTTAACGATAAAGTTATCTGTTGATCCGCTAACTGCTGCATAAGCCTTATCAACATTTGATATTCCGGGCTTTGTTATATCAACAACTGTTCCCGTATTTCTGTTTGGAATAGTCCCATTTCCGTTACCGTTTCTTGTAGATACATTGGTGCTAACCTTTGACGAATTACCATTACCGTCCTTGTATGTTGCTGTAACTATACAATCGCCGGCAGGCATCTTAAGGGTTGTAGCCTTGGATGTCGCACTATATAAAGTAGGAGTAGAATTACCGCTTACTACCCACTTGTCAAACACCTTACCTGCAGGTGCATCAATCGCTTCTATGATAACAGTTGTATCTGCCGCATAATCGCCTGAACCTGATCCATATACAACCTTTAGGTTGTACTTCTTTGCTGAAGAAGGTGTAGCAGAAGCAGTTGCTTTTGCTTTATCTGTGGCATTCGGCGTTGTTCCGGGTGTTGTACCGGGAGTTGTTCCAGGTGTAGTTCCGGGTGTTGTACCAGGAGTTGTTCCAGGTGTTGGTGTTACATTTGGATCATCCGATCCTATCGGCTTATAAGTTGCAAGTCTGAAGCAATCAGAAGTAATATTCTTTAATGATTGATTCCATCCGGCAAAATTATAGCCATCCTTCTTCGGGATCTTATCTTCATCCGGTCCTTCGGCATTCTTTCCATCCACTACATATTCAGTATAAAGAAGATCTGTACCGGTTTCATCATAGAACTTAACAGTCCAAACATCGTCAAGCGTCTGGTCAATTATGTATTCCTGTTTCTTTGCTGATTTTCTTGAAGGAGCATCTTCATAAGTAACAAAATATGGTGACTTAATCTTATTTCCAACTACACCGTTAGAATTATCTCCAAGATACATGTTTTTGTTTCTTGCTGTAACCTTAATATAATCTCCACCGGTATAGAAAGCATTCTCGCCTACTTCATCGATATTCTTCGGTAGATCTACTTCTGTAAGATTCTCACATCCAACAAAACAGTCATCAGGGATTGCTTCCAGTTTATTTACACCAGTAAAATCAGCTGCTCTGAGATTCTTACAATCTATAAATGCGCCATCAGCTATCTCAGCCACATTAACAAGATCAGGATCGTTGCTCGCATTTACAGTTGCGCTACCAACGATAGTTCCTCTGCTCTCAAGTCCTTCAACTATCTTTTTTCCGGTTGGTGTATTCTCATAAAGGATTCCGTTATTGCATTCAAAATTATCATTTCCAACAGCAACACTTGATACTTTAGTACAGCCGGCAAATGGTCTGATTCCTACATCAGTTATATCATCTCCAAGATAAGCAGTCTCAAGGTTCTCACAACTCTCAAATGCATTGTCCGGAAGATAAACAACATCGTACATTGTTATACTTGTAATCCTGTCGTTTCCTTTATCAACAGATTCACGACTATCATCCTTGTCATAATCCCTATCACCGACCAGTCCAGTATATTTTCCAACAAATCCATTGAATAAACCATTGGTCAGATAAGAACTATATGGTTTCTCCCCTGTATTAAAGTATGCCAATGCACTAGCCTTGTTAGAGTAACTATTAACATTGTTAGGATTATCACTTGTGTCTGTAAAGAATCCCTTGACATCTATAGATTCAATACCCTCAGGAATGACAATGTTTGAACAATTCTGGACCATGGTTTCTTCCCAATAGTTCAAAGAATCCCCATTGTCAATCTTATCCTTTATTGTCTTTCCGTAATATGGATCGCTTGCACTAGGAGCAGCTTTCAGTTCAACAAGTTTATCCGTACTCGGCTCATAAGCGACCCTATCAAGATACTCATAATGAGGATAATCAACAAGTGTGGCCAATTCATTCTGATTATCTAATATTACAGATAATCCCGAAGGAGCCGGCGTCTTATAAAGAGTTCTTATACTCTGCGTTTTATTTGCATAATTATCCTTATCTGTTGCCCATTCAAACGGAGCATATCCAGGGGCTATTTCACCGTGAATTGTCAGCTTTGTTCCTTTTGTATTAAATGCGTTTTCGCCTATATTTCCTTCAGGGAAATCATTAGGATCACCCGGTGTCTCAAAAGTAATATCTTCAAGATTAGGACAGTTCTGGAAAGCATTATCTCCTATACTGTTGATATTCTCAGCTATAGTAACCTCTTCCAGTTTAGGACAGTTTTCAAATGCACCTTTGCCTATACTACTAATACTATCTCCAATATAGGCCGTCTCCATCTTATCAGCACCGGCAAACGTATTATCATCCAATGTGGCTATGTTGCTTCCATCTTCGATAACCAAATTTACAATATAATCCAATACTCCCACATTAGTTGTATCACCTACGAAACAGCCTTCCTTGATGCCTGTAACAGTCGTTGTTCCAACTACAGCAGGAATTGTAAATTTATCAATGTTTACAGGAGTTTTATCCTGAGGGAATGTACAACTTATAAGTTCACCGGTTTCCTTATCAATAACCATAAGGTAATTGCCATCAGAAACCTCATAGTATTCCTTTCCACCTTCCACATAGACATACGGTACATGTCTTCCTTCATTTCCTGTTGCGGCATAATCATAGAGAGCAGACCAAGTAGAAACCCTGGGAGATGCTGCCTGACCGGCTGCGTTACTCTTAGGTCCCTTTACATAGAAGTTCTTATTGCTGACAGAGTAGAACATTGTATTATTCTTGTTTGCATCACCGTCAACACTGCTCTTGTATGTCATGTTGTAGCATTTTTCGCCAAACGTTACGCATTCAAGTCCTGTACATCCAAAGAATATCGTATCATCCAGATTTCCGTCGAGATTGTCGGGAATAGTTACATAGTCTAAATTTTCTCTTCCCGCAAGGCAATAAGGACCGATGTTGGTTTTATTTCCGGTTTTGCCGATGTAAGATGGGAATGTAAACTCCGTAAGACTTCCTGTTTCGGAATTGTTAACGGCAAAAGCTGCATCACCAATGGTGGTAATATATGATTGTCCGAAGTTTACATTATTAAGTGAAAGATCATCGTAAAATGCAAATTTTGATATTTCTTTGGGAGATGTCGATCCGAGGCTAGCAAACGTAACACTTCCCAAACTTCCGCTGTTAGCAAACGCTCCTGGCCCTATATAAGTACAAGAATCAGGAATAACAATCTCTCTTAATGGGCATCCATAAAATGCCTCTGCACCGATTCTTCTGATACCTTCCGGCATATCTACCGATGACAGTTTTGTACAATTCTTAAATGCCGCATTACCAATCTTCGCATCACTCGAAAGGGCAACCGTTGCTAGGAAACTGTTCTCAAAAGCGCTATCACCTATGAACGATATCTCCCTGGCCATTTCAAGAGTTTTTACATTTGCTACATCTTTAAAAGCTTCTGCGCCAACTCCTACTATAGTTGCAAACGTATCACATAGATAGTTATCGGCATCAACGTAATAGCTGTGTCCGCCTATTGCTATCGTTCCTATATCAGGTCTATAACCAATATTAGGAACAAGTACTTTTTCCCATGAGACCGGATTACCAGATGCATCATATTCACGTTTATCAACTGTTATAAGCTGTGTAGCGGGAGTTCCATCTCCAAAAACACTTTCACATAAAAACTGCTTTCTGGCATCATCAGTGGTATATTTATCTCCGACAGATTTTGAAAGAGGATCTGGCTTTTGATAAGGAAGTCCTGTGTCAGGATTAATAATTCCATTTTCAAAATTATCATAGTCATTTCTGTATTTAGTCAATTCTTCCGGAAAATTAGCAAACAACCACTGGTCAGCTTCCCTGTTCGGGTCATACTTGTCGCTAAGTGTATATTGGTACTTTACAGTTTTAACCGGTCTGACAGCAGATGATTTATCTCCGTAATGCAATGTTACATCAACTTCTTTTGTAGTACTGTTAAAGAATTTCTCATTATCTTCCTGAGTTATATATATATGATTTGAATAAACACGGCTCTCAAGCTGAATATCATCAACTGAATACTGATTGTTGTATTTTGTTATATATCCATTGGAACCTTCAGTTTTCACCCAATATTCATACTGCCAATCCATCTGCCAACTACCTGCAGAAGTTCTTGACATTATAAGTGCTTTTGAAATACTACCATCACCACCAGCTGCTTTTGCTTCAAAGTCAGTATTAGACGGATAATCAAGATCCGCATAATCATAAATATAATCACCTGCAGGAGGTCCTGACGGATCAACAGCATACGCTGGTATAGCTGCGGTTGCAGGATCATATGCATATGAATCCGGGAACGGAATTGCCGCAACTATTATCGATGTTGCCATAAACAATCCGCCGATTGTCTTCCTTACTGATTTTTTCATCCTTCTTTTTGTGGTACTAGCGGTAGTTTTCTTCATATGATCATTATCTCCGTTATAGATGTATATACATACTCTGCTTGTATTATCGGCTTAAAATCGTTAAAAAATTACATAATACGCCTATTTTCATAACATACCTATTATATTTTACTATATATAGAGGTTTTTGCAAGAGTTTTCCTACATATTGTATCCATGTGAAAACAAAAAAGACCGATCAAATCGGTCTTTAAAAGTTTACTCTTTACTTAATCTTCTTAGCAACTACAACAAACCTTCCGTTTGCCTCCTCATAATCACAGGTTGATAAAGTAATAAGCTTATCGCCATACTTTGCGGTTATCCCTGTATCATACAGCGAAAGGTTTGCCATCTCCTCCATGTTTGAATCAAACTCATTCTCGCTTGTCGCATCGATGAATTTGTAATACTTGAATACGATCTCTTCTTCACTGTATATACGAGATCTGAAAACATACATGATCTGATATGTTCCCTCTTCATATATAGTATCAAACAGGATTGTAGGATGTTCCTTATAATAATCTTCCTTAGTGTAGTAATTGAGGTTTCCAAACATCTTACCGGACTTCATATGATGTCCGTATATTATCATGTTGTCATTGGGATGAGCTGCATCGCAGTCCTTATCCATGAATATCGATCCGTTCTTGTCATATTCCTGATTATAGTTGTGGTCCAGGTAATACTCGTTATTGACCGTCTGCATTACAGGATAATCGATATTGGTACCTTCTATCTTTATCCACCCAACAAGCTTTTTATTCTTCTGATACAGCTTCTCGTATTTCTTAAGTACAGGCGGGATTGTCTTATCCTCATGGACTATGTTGACGCTGTATTCTTTTGTTGTCGTAGTATCATCGATAAGATCCGCCAAATCATTATACTCCGCATCGTTTTTCGCATACATCGTGTAATAGAATATCAGATATCCGACGCTAATCAGAGCAACGAGCGAAGCAGCGATTATGATCAGTTTTCTCTTTCTCTCGCGCTTCTTAACCTGACGATTTATCTCCTCCTCAAGTTCGGGATCAAAATCATCGTCATCATCAAAGATCTTATGTGGATCCATGATGTCGGGATCATCTTTAGCCGGTTTCTTTTTAAACGGCTTAAAGCCCTTTCTCTGAGGTTGAGAAAGAGCTTTATCTCGCTCAAGCTGTGCAAGTGCTTCCTCGAGTTCATCAAGGAAATCGTCACCCAGCATCGTTTCGAATCTGTAATTGCCGTTTTCTATATTGTCGCGAATCTTGCAGACATCCTCATACTTGGTCATATCATGTCTTTCTTTGATCGCTTCAATATTCTCAAAATCTCTTTTGGCCGCCCTGTAGGAATCGATATCCCTGAAGGTTCTGCCTCCAACTTCCAAATTCGGCATATATCTACTCGCTTTGACTCTTTAGCTGTTCCTTATCGGTAATAAATGCGTTTACGTAGTAATCCGTAATGGTATAGATCTTATCCGAACCCTCTACCATTGCAAAATATGTACCGTCCACTGCAAACTGATCACCTATGAAGAATGTCTGCTGTACGCCGGTTGCGTCTGTGAACGATACTATATACTGCGGCTTATCAAGACCGTATTCCGAAAGATCGGAAGGGTCTTCTATCTCAGAACGCGCATTAAGGTTTGTCGCATAGCTGACTATATCTGCCACTATATCAGCATCAGGCACAAAACTGTCATCACCATCAAGCTTCCAAACTCCGTTCGAATCCTTTGTAAAGCTCATTGTGACACCATCATGGATATATGAAATGTTTCTTACCGATTCAGTATCAGTCTTGATGACCGATATAACATTTACGGTATCAAGTACTTCTACATTGTTTACCTTATATATCGAAATTATATATCCTACCACAAAGAGTATAAGAACAACCAGAAGTATAATAATCTGTTTCTTTTGTTTTTTCATGTTATCTCTTCCTTCTCTTTGCCCAGATTATAAATCCAGTAACAAGAAGCGCAACCGGCACAACCAAAAGCAGTACGAGGAATATTATAAGTCCTGTTGAACTTGTAATGATAAACTGTTCTGAAGACAGTGACTTAACCGGTACTACGACAGCCGCTGCATCATTGTTAACACTCTGATTAAGAATGTTGGTGAATACAGTAAGGTTGGCATTGCTTGTTAATTCATTAGCCTGATCAGTAAACATATAAGGTGATCCAACGATATATGCAACAGTCTGTCCGCCGTCTTTTGTTGTCCTGCTAGAAGTTACAGCAACATCAAGCGGTCCAATTTCATCTGTGTTCTGATCATATGTGTAATCATTTACGTCAGTAATACTATTCTTTCTGTATGACTTGTCTGTAGATGTAAGGAATGGTACGACATGAACATCCTCACTGTCAGGATCATACTGATACAGAGCCTTTGCATAAGGGAGCCATACACCCTTTTTGCCATATACACCTGTTGTTATCACATTATTCTGAACATCAGGTACGATATAATATGGTGAACTTACAAATGACTGAATATCAACCACAAGGCCGTTTTCAGAATAAACGCCGTAATACTCAAGCAATTTATCGAAATTAGGCATGTTTGTTCTGTAGTCATCAGCAAGTCCGAGACAGATAAGGAGCTTTCCTCCTTTTTCAGCGTAAGCCATGATCTTTTCAACATCACCAGAAGAAAAATCTGATGTAGGTGACATTATTATGAGCAGCTGACAATCCTCAGGTATGTCATTTCCAAGGAGGCTAACAGACTCCATCTCATAGTTCTGTTTTGTAATTGTGTCTGCGAAACCAGGATCAAGTTCTATTTCATCATGTCCGCTAAGATAGTATATCTTTGCTGTAAGTCCATTATTTATATAGTTTATTGCAGAGGTTATCTTACCTTCCATATCATTCTGCTGAACTGTATTGTAAGAACCATCATCATTGAAAGAATAATCTGTGATATACATATCATTATAATCAACATACTTGGTTCTTGTCTTTGTCTCTAAGAACAGAGAGTTGTAGGAAGGTGTTGAATCCGTATAGTTTTCGTAGAATTTCGGACTCTTATTGGGATCCTTATATTCAACCTTTATCTTATCTGAAAGCTGGCTGTATACACCAAGAACTCTGTCAAGTGACTCATCCTTATTATCTTCCGCTGCGTATACATAGATCTTCAGTTCCTCATTTAGCTCTGATACAACATTCTTTGTCGCATCGCAGAGTGAATACAGTTTCTGCTGTGTAAGGTCATACTTCATGTATTTGTCAGGGAACTGCCTCATAATAAGATTTGCTACGATAGCTATTGCAATGACAATCACGATACTTGTCATGCTGAAAGCACTAAGTGCAAAATTCTTAACACTTGTCGTATATCTGCGCTTTTGAACTGATTGTACTGTCAGGAAAAGGAACACTGCAGACATTGAGATAAAATAAACTATGCATCTGTAATCAAGTACACCTGAAAGGAATGTATCATATCGATCAGCAAGATCAAAAACAGCTACTCCTTTGGCTATTAACTGTAAAGCTGACATCTGAGTATTCTCAAGCATGTACTCGATACCTGCTGTCAGATAGATGACAAACATCGTTATAATGCTGACTATAGCTGCGATAACCTGGCTTTCTGTAAATGATGAAACAAACATACATATTGCTATACATGTTGCCCCATACAGGAAGAATCCAAGTATCGCAAGTCCGTTTATACCCCAATCAACGGTTGTATAAGCGCTCAGCAATATCGGGAACAGCCCAATAACAAGAACTGTTATTCCAAATACCGCCAACATAGCCAGATATTTCCCGATTATAATCTTTCCAACACTTATAGGAGCTGTTAATGTAAGCTGATCAGTCTTGTTCTTCTTTTCTTCTGAAAGGATTCTCATTGAGAGAACCGGAAGAGAAAAGATCATGATCATAAGCAGCCTTACAAGTACGTAAAGAATATCAGACATACCTGCATTGATATTGTAGGCATTGAAATAAAGTGCTGATACAAATACCATGGATGCTATGAACACCCAACCTATTACATTCTGGAAGAAGTTTTTAAATTCACGCTTAAATATTGCCCACATTTTACTCTTCCTCCTTTTTATCAGTTTCTGTTTGAGCTGTTGATTCTAAATCTGTTTCTTCAGCTTCATCTTCGTCTTCCTTCATCTCATCGATTATCTGTTCTGATATTGAAGCCTTCTTAGCTTTCTTCTCAGCTTCCTTCTTTGCTTTTTCCTCGGCTTCTTTAGCAGCCTCTTCACGCTCTATCTTCTCAACATAGGCATCATCTGTAAGTTCAAGGAAGATATCCTCAAGGCTCTTGGAATTATTAAGCAGTCTGTAAATGGATATATTCTTTGAAACAAGCTTCTTGCAAAGATCGTCTCTTATCTCTTTCTTATCATCATAGCTGATGAAGCATTCAACACAGCCTCCGGCCGCATTGTCAACAGTACAGCTCTTAACACCATCAATAGACTTAACGATCTCGCTGACTTCCTTCTTTGAGCCCTTAGCTGTAAGCTCGATAGTATTACTGCTTCCAAGTTCTTTAAGAAGTTTATCCGCTGATCCTGAAGCAACAAGACGTCCTTTTGCAATTATCATTATCTCGTCGCATACTTCCGCGACCTCGCTTAGGATATGCGAACTTAAGATTACTGTGTGTTCTTTTTTTAGTTCTCTTATCAGCTCACGTATTTCTATGATCTGTTTGGGATCAAGACCTACTGTAGGCTCATCCAAAATTATCACATCGGGATTTCCGATCATTGCCTGTGCAAGACCTACCCTCTGCTTGTAACCTTTTGAAAGATTCTTTATAAGCCTTCCCTGCATATCGGTGATGAAGGTTTTCTTCATTACCTCTTCAACCTGTTTCTTTCTGTCTACCTTTGCTACCTTTTTAAGCTCAGCAACAAAATCAAGATATTCCTTTACTGTCATATCCTGATAAAGAGGCGGCATCTCAGGAAGGTAACCGATACATTTCTTAGCTTCCTCAGCATCCTTTAAAATATCATGTCCGTCGATCTCAACATCACCAGCACTGGCTGCGATATAACCAGTCATGATATTCATGGTCGTAGACTTGCCGGCACCGTTTGGTCCCAAAAATCCGTAAACCTTGCCCTTTTCGATCTCAAAGGAAAGATTCTTTACGGCATAATGATCACCGTATTTCTTGGAAAGATTACTAACCTTGATCATAATAAACTCCTCTCAATATATTTTCATCGTGAAAGAATATATCTTACAAATGTGTTTTTTATACCACCAAATTGTGAAAATTTGGTGAACACTACAAAGCCCTGCATCAGCAGGGCCCTGTTTTACTTCACAACTATATTAACTATCTTGCCGGGTACATAGATCTCTTTAACGATCGTCTTACCCTCTATGAACTTGGCGACACCCTCAACTGCCTTAGCCTTTGAAAGTGCACTGTCCTTGTCTTCGGCTACACCAAGGAGTACAACACCTTTAACCTTGCCGTTAACCTGTACACCGATCTCAATCTCGTTTTCCTTTACAGCCTCTGCATCAAACTCAGGCCATTTCTCATATGCAATGGTATCATTATGACCGAGTCTGCTCCAGATCTCTTCACCTGCATGAGGACAGATACATGAGAACATCTTTATGAATCCTTCAGCATATTCCTTAGGACATGTTGATTTTGTCGCAGTATTCATGAAGATCATCATCTGTGCGATTGCCGTATTAAATCCAAGAGTCTCAAAGTCTGATGAGACTTTCTTTACAGTCTGATGATAGAGTTTCTTGAGTGCTTCCTTGTTATCGTCAGCGATATTTGAAGGCTCTGTGAAATAGTTCCATACCTTGTTTATGAATCTTCTCGCACCTTCAACACCCTGAGGGCTCCACGGCTTGCTCACCTCGAGCGGACCCATGAACATCTCATAGAGTCTGAGTGTATCAGCACCGTAGTCTCTTACAATATCACTCGGATTTACAACAAACTCAGGGAATCTCTTACCCATCTTGATTCCGTTCTCGCCAAGTATCATACCTTGATGAACGAGTTTCTTGAAAGGCTCTTTAACAGGAGACAATCCCTTGTTATAAAGGAATCTGTTCCATATACGAGAATACATGAGATGACCTACCGCATGCTCCGGTCCACCAATGTAAAGGTCTACAGGCATCCAGTGCTTAAGGAGTTCCTGATTCGCAAATTCTTTATCATTGTCTGGATCAATATATCTGAAATAGTACCAGCTTGAACCTGCACTGCCGGGCATGGTAGATGTCTCTCTCTTACCCTTTATACCATGGTCATCATAATTCTTCCATTCAATCGCATTTTCAAGCGGTGCCTGTCCGTTCTTGCCCTTGTAGTCCTCAAGTTCAGGAAGAACTACAGGAAGATCCTCTTCAGGTATGAGATGGATCTTGTCATCATCTGTATAAACTACCGGTACAGGTTCACCCCAGTAACGCTGACGTGCAAATATCCACTCACGGAAATGATAGTTTACTGTTCTCTTTGCAACACCCATCTTTTCAAGTTTCTGAGTAATCGCTTCCTTTGCATCCTCAACTACCATTCCGGTAAATTCCTCAGAATTGATGAGCTTAAAGCCCTTACCAAGATAATCATACTTTTCAAGTGCTGCTTCGCTGACATCTGCACCGGGGCCATCAATTACCTGGATCATCTCGATATTATGAACCTGAGCATACTCAAAGTCTCTCTGATCATGACTAGGTACTGCCATAACAGCACCAGTTCCGTAAGAAGCAAGTACGAAATCTCCTATGAACACTCTTACTTCCTTGCCATTTACAGGATTTATCGCATGAACACCTTTAAGCTCACATCCTGACTTTGTCTTGTTGAGCTCGGTTCTGTCCATATCATTCTTCTTAAGGGTTTCAGCTATGTAAGCTTCAACTTCATCCTTATTCTCTATTCTGTCCATGAGACTCTTTACGATATCTCCGTCAGGAGCAAGAACCATGAAAGTGATACCGTATATTGTCTCTATACAGGTCGTATATATGCTGAATTTGCCTCCGCCAACAATATCAAATTCAACCTCTACACCTTCAGAACGTCCTATCCAGTGACGCTGCATATCCTTTGTTGACTCGGGCCAGTCTATCTCCTCAAGACCTTCAAGAAGTTCATCAGCAAATGCGACCTGATCGATTACCCACTGTTTCATCATCTTTCTGACAACAGGGTATCCTCCACGTTCAGATTTGCCGTCTATTACCTCATCGTTTGAAAGAACTGTACCGAGTTCCTCACACCAGTTAACAGGCATGTCAACAAGCTTTGCATAGCCTGCTTCGTAGAGCTTTTCAAAGATCCACTGTGTCCACTTATAGAACTTGGGGTCTGAAGTTGCAACGCACTTTGACCAATCGTAATCAAAACCAAGTTCCTTAAGCTGCTTTGAAAAAGTCTTTATATTCTCCTGCGTAAATCCATTGGGATGATTTCCAGTAGTTACCGCATACTGTTCGGCGGGAAGTCCGAATGAATCATATCCCATAGGATGAAGCACGTTATATCCCTGCATACGCTTCATACGTGACATGATATCAGTAGCTGTATAGCCTTCCGGATGTCCTGCATGAAGACCTACACCTGAGGGGTACGGAAACATATCAAGGGCATAGTATTTGGGTTTTGAAAAATCCCATACATCAGTCTTGAATGTCTGATTATCCTCCCAGTATTTTTGCCATTTGGCTTCAATCTCATGATGATTGTAAACGTTTTCCATATCTATCTCCTAATCAATTATTTTCTAGTTTGTAATAAAGATTATATACAGCGCAATCGCACTGACCATTATCTGGATTATCGAGAACCTAAACACACAGTGTGTATTTGACCAACCCATGTTTTTTCTGACATGATCATGTAAAGGAGTTCTCGTATTTTTTAATATATGTATCTTGAATACTCTGATAAGTGAAACCTTCAGTAATCCAAGACCACCGTCTAACATTATAACAAGCGACAACAAAAGATATAAAAACGGGCTTCCACTGTTTACAGCTGCTATCGCTATCACTATACCCATTGATCGGCTTCCCGCATCTCCCATGAGCAGGGTACTAGGGGTAGCATTGAACCACAGATATGCGATCAGACATATACAGAACAGTAATAAGAAATAGCCGTTTTCCGTCCATACTCCGTCAAAAACACTTAATGTATAATATCCGCCCAGAGTTATGATAGTAAGCGTCGCAGAAAGTCCGTCAACACCGTCCGCACAGTTCGTAACATTTATGGCTCCCCATACCAATCCAGTGATAATAATAGCCATCAGTATCTCAGGTATCTTTACGGAAGCGTTTCCAAACAGTCTGAAGTATAATGTTGAACCGTGGTTGAACAGATAATTCGCAGCCACCAGGACTGCAATGAGTAGGTCAAGAACGCCTTTCCTTAGTTCTCCCCACGGATTTGATGATCTGTCATCGAGGTATCCTGTCAGCATGCATAAAAAGACAAGCACAAGATTGATCCCATTTTCTAAAGATAGAGGAGCAAACAGCAAAGATGCGCACAAAAACGAGATGACAAAGAAGAGTCCAGCGCCCCTGGGCTTGCCTGCGGACAATTTGCCATCATGTGCATATTCTCTGCCCTTGTCGGTAGGAAGTATCTTCATTCCTGCTTTTGTCGTAATAAACGTAGCAGCAAATGCAAATATCACACCGATCAATCGTATATATGTTGTATTACCTATCATGTAACTGAACATACATCATCCTCTAAAACATACTTATCTTATTATATAAGAATCAGCAGATTTTTCAACCCCACCGTTTTTACATAAAAAGAAGGATACCATATGGTACCCTTCTTCTAAAACACTTTACTTTTCTACGATCTTTCCGTCTTTTGCGTTCTTCTGTACAGAAGCTACGCCTTTAAGACATCCGTCTAACTTTGAGTATCCCTCGCCTGTTGCAATGATCTGTCCGTTCTTAGCCTTTAAACGGAAGCGGAACTCACCTTTCTTATCCTTATAGACCTCAAACTTGGGATTAGTTACAGCAGCATATCCTTTTTCAGTCTGATTCTCGATATTTGCAACTGGTGCATTTGCCATAACAGATGCAATCCCCTTTTTTGCAGTAACTTTGCTCTTATATACCTGGCTGGTAGCGATCACTTCACCGTTACCTGCAACAAGATTGAATTTGAAACCGTTCTTTGCTTCAGATAAAACAAACTTGCCCATAGAGAAATCCTCCTTATTCTTCTGTAGCGTTCTCTGCAACCTTTGCAGCTCTTGCCGCAACTTCCTTTTCCTGAACATCTGACGGGCACTGCTCGTATCTTGCAAATTCGTAAGAATACTCACCGGCACCACCGGTCATGGAACGAAGTTCTGTACAATAATTGAATATAGTACTCATCGGAACTTCAGCTTCGACAGTCTGTCTGCCGTCCGATGTGGGATTCATACCTAAAACTCTGCCTCTTCTCTTGTTGAGATCGCCCATTACATCACCGGTGTTAGCATCCGGAACTGTAACCTTAAGACTCATGATGGGCTCAAGAAGAACCGGCTTAGCATCCATGAAGCCCTTTTTGAATGCCTGGATCGTTGCCATCTTGAATGCCATTTCTGATGAATCAACAGGATGGTAAGAACCATCATATAAAACAGCCTTAACACCAACTACAGGATAAGCTGCTAGCGGTCCTCTCTGAACCGAATCCTGAAGACCCTTTTCAACTGCAGGGAAGAAGTTCTTGGGAACAGCTCCGCCGACAACGATCTGTTCAAAGATGTATGGCTGAGTGATATCGCCGCTTGGTTCAAATGTCATCTTAACGTGACCATACTGACCATGACCACCTGACTGCTTCTTATACTTGTATTCAACGTCAGATTTCTTATTGATCGTCTCTCTGTATGCAACCTTAGGCATAGAAAGCTCAATCTTAACCTTGTATTCATTTTCAAGTCGGCTTGCAACTATATCAAGATGCTGCTCACTCATTCCGTAAAGAAGAAGCTGTGAGTTTTCTGAATCATTAACATTCTTAAGCGTCAGATCTTCATGCATCATCTTCTGCAAACTCTGGCTTATCTTATCGATATCCTGTTTGTTGACAGCCTTGTATCTTCTGTATGTATAAGGAACAGGCAGCTCAACCTTGCCGTACTGAACCGTATTTGCCTTTGTTGAAAGCGTATTACCTGTTCTGGCTGCTGTAAGCTTTGCTATAGCACCTATATCACCAGCATGAAGTTCGCTTACTTCATAGGGCTTGTTACCCTGAAGTACATACAGCTTACCAATCTTTTCTTCAACTTCCTTATCCTTGTTGTAGATCTCATCACCTGCTTTGAATACACCAGAATATACCTTTATAAGGCTGTATTTACCGATAAACGGATCAACGATAGTCTTCCAGATATATGCACTCTTGGGTTTTGAGAAATCATAGTTAGCTTCAAAGACTTCATTGGTCTTTAAAGAAACACCGGCAACAGTCCTGTTCTCGGGACTGGGAAGATACTTAACGATATCATCAAGGAGTGTGTAAACACCCTGACAGAGTGTGTTGCTTCCCATTGTCATAGGAACTATTGAACAATCGTTAACGCTTGTTCTAAGTGCTGCTCTTATCTCTGCTTCTGAGAATGTCTCGCCGCCGAAGTATCTGTCCATAAGATCTTCGCTTGTCTCTGCAACAGCTTCCATAAGAGTATCACGGCAGATTCCCAGGTTTTCCTTGTTATAATCAGGAACCTCACATTCCTTTACTTCCTTGCCTTCCCAGCGATAACCCTGTTCAGTTATTACATTAATATATCCAACAAACTTCTCGTTTTCTCTGATAGGCAGATGGAAAGGAGCCATCTTCTTTCCGTACTTAGCTGTAAGATCTTCTACAACCTGTCTGAATGAAGCATTGTCAATATCCATGTTAGAAACATAGATCATTCTCGGAAGTTTATACTTCTCGCAAAGAGCCCATGCTTTCTCGGTTCCAACTTCTATACCGGCCTTGCCATTAACAACGATGATAGCTGCATCAGCTGCGCTTGCTGCTTCTTCAGCTTCACCAGCAAAATCAAAAAATCCGGGAGAATCTATAAGATTTATCTTGCAGTCACCCCACTCAAGAGCTATTACAGATGTTGCAATTGAAAAGTTTCTCTTGATCTCTTCTTTTCCGAAGTCACTGATCGTATTTCCGTCAGAAACTTTTCCCATACGTGAAGTGATTCCTGCCAGATATCCGGCAGCTTCTGCAAGCGACGTCTTACCGCAGCCACCGTGCCCAAGTAAAACGACGTTACGAATTTTGTCAGTTGTGTAAATGTTCATAAAGTAACCTCCAGTAATTAATATCTTTCAATTCGTAATTGAAGATATTATTATTTAAAACCCACGGTAATATTCTACTAAATTTCTGACAATTTATCAACTGATTTATGTTCTGACATCAACATATTCAAAAGTGCCTGAAAACTTCATCCTAGCATTCTTTGCAGGTATGAAAACACAATTTCCTTTTGAGAATTCCAGAGTCTCTCCCTTGTATGAGATTTCACCTTCTCCTTCAAGTATCAGAATCGCCGCAAATGATTCCTCTGTGATATTTAACTGCCCCGTATCAACGCACTTTTTTATCTTGACATTGAAGTACTTGCTCTCTCTTCCCGGGACATACTTCTTCATATCGGATACATCAAGAGCCTTATCCATATCAAGCTTTCTCTTGTTTCCGTATTTATCAATTCTGTCAAAATCATACATTCTGTATGTACTGTTTGAGTTCTGCTGTACTTCACATATCAGACATCCAGCGCCTATCGCATGAACTGTACCTGCGGGTATGAAATACTTATCTCCCGGCTTTACCTTGATCTTGTTTAAGAGTTCAAGCACTGTACCGTCTGCGGTTGCATCATTTAACTGTTTCTTTGTAACATCCTGATTAAAGCCAAGATATATGTATGAATCAGGCTCACAGTCTATTATGTACCAGAATTCGCTCTTACCGTATTCGTTCTCATGAACAAGTGCATAGTCATCGTTCGGATGAACCTGTACTGAAAGATCCTGCTTAGCATCTATAAGCTTTATCATGAGCGGGAAATGATCCAGTCCCTGATACTTCCATCCGAGTGCATCATCACCGATATGATTTATATAATCACCGAAAAACAGACCTTCGTGTTTTCCTGAAATGACTTTGCTCTGTCCGTCCGGATGAGCCGACAGTTCCCAGCTTTCCGCGAGAGGATTGAGCTCTGTCTTTTTGTTATAATACTTCTTTAGCTTGTTTCCGCCCCACAGATAATCCTTGTACGCAGGCTTTAAAAGTACAAACGGATCAACTTCATAACCAAGAGATGCTTCTGACATATCCTTGCTCTCAACCGCAATGATATCCTCGCCCTTCTGTTCTCCACCGATAGCTGTCTCAATGAACACAAGATTCTCTTCGCTTATACAGCTTAACTGATGCTCGGTCTGCTCCGGTATCGCTAGGATATCACCCGGAGAAAGAGTAAATGAATTTCCTCCAACAACTGCTTTGCATCTTCCGCTCACAATATTTATATTCTCAGACTTTTTTGCATGCTTATGAAGATATATCGTCTTACCTGGAAGAACTGAAACCTTTCTGACCTGATAGCCTTCATTCTCGTCCTCGCTAATTATCTCATAGCTTCCCCATTTTCTGTAAAACAGAGGACTTCTGTTAAAGTAATCCCACAGTTCCCTGCTCTCTAAAATGATCTCCTTAAGGTCATTTGACTGACCCTTTTCACCTATATATACCGCATCATCAGTATTAACGACAAGGATATCCTTTAAGTGATTGACCATTACAAGCTTCTTGTCACATCTGTTTATAACGGTCGTGTTTATGCAGTGGTTTGATATGACAGGATCCTTTTTGCCGCCTTTACCTCTAACCATCGCATCCTGGAGTGAGACATTTTCAAGATCGTCCAATCCTCCGACATCCTGCCAGTCAAAATCGCAATGAACAACCTTGCAGTTTTCTCCGGCATTGATAAGAACACTCTCCATATTTACATGAGGAATGTCCTTTAATACCTCTGTATCGTAATATATATAATTACCCTTGATATTCTTAAACGTATAAGCCTTGTGGCACAATTCACTCATCTGAGGATTGTTCTTGCTCAGAGTATTAAGGAAATCACCGTTTCGGTACATGAACATACCAGCGTTTATATAGTAATTCCCCGCACTCTTAAATGACATAGCCTCAAGATCGCTGGGTGTGGAAATGAAATCAACGATGTCATCCCCGTCAAACTGGATATATTCATATCTTATATCAGGATTATCAATATCCATGCCAAATGCAACTATGTTTCCCTTTGTAGCAAGTTTCTTGGCTTCCAATATGCTGTTTTTATATCCTGTTCCTGAAATCAGCTGGTCTGATGCGACCACAAAGATCATCTCCGATTGTGGCAACTGAAGGCTGGAAAGAACAACAGCTGGTGCTGTTCCATGTCCGGTCTGTTCAAAAATGCACCTGTAGGTCAGACCTTTAAATGCCTTCATCTGATCTTCGATGATAGATTGAAAATCGTGATTTGTTATGATGATGAACTCATCACAAAAAGCCATATTTCTAGCTATTGTCTCCTGAAATATGGAATGATTGTTTTTAATCTTAATGAACTGTTTGGGATAATTCTTTCTTGATAGAGGCCACATGCGGTCTCCTCGACCGCCGGCCAAAAGTATGCATTTCATGTTGTCAGATTATTCCTTTGTCAGCCTCTCAACCTGCTGATAAATCTCAATACGCTTTGAATCCATCTCGGGCATGCCGACAAAGATGGCGCCGTATTCAAAATAATCTTCATGCATCTCGATTCTGACTATCTCGAGAAATGCGTGTATGACTTCTTTTGTCCATATTGTAAGAAAGCCTTCATATATACCACTGATAGAAAGCGGTTCGGTACAATTAAAGCCGACACCTGCCTTGGATATATCGCAAACCTCAATTGAAACCTCCTTATGAGAGGTGCCGTCGAGCTGCTTTATGACAAGCTTAGATTTGAGTTCTGTTCTGCTGTGACGTCTCTTTTCCATAATACCCTATCCTTCTCCTAGTAAGGTCCAAAATCTACCTACTATAATAATACATAATGGCATCGAACAAAGTCAACATAAAATAGTTATGCCATATCATCGTCAGTGATGAACATCGCATCACCGAATGAGAAAAATCTGTATCGTTCCTTAACAGCCTCTTTATAGGCATTTAATACATTTTCCTTTCCGGCAAGTGCAGATACAAGCATGATGAGTGTTGATTCCGGAAGATGAAAATTAGTTATAAGACAATCAAGTACCTTGAAATCATATCCAGGATAGATAAATATGCTCGTATCGCCTTTTGTTGGCTCGATATGACCGTTTTCATCCGCAGCGCTCTCAATCGTTCTGCAGCTTGTCGTTCCTACACATATAACTCTGTTTCCGTTGGCTTTAGCCCTGTTGATCTTATCAGCAGCATTCTGATCTACTATGTAGTATTCCGAATGCATGTGATGATTTGCAACATCATCAACCTTTACAGGTCTGAATGTTCCCAGGCCGACATGGAGCGTGACGTATGCTATATCTACTCCCTTGACTTCAATTTTCTTTAGTAATTCTTTTGTAAAATGAAGCCCCGCTGTCGGTGCTGCAGCACTCCCTTCAAACTTAGCATATACCGTCTGATATCTGTTCTTATCCTGAAGCTTGTGTGTGATATATGGCGGCAAAGGCATCTCGCCTAATTTGTCTAAAACCTCTTCCCATATACCGTCAAACTCAAAGGAAACTATTCTGTTTCCCTCTTGTACCACATCTTTGATCTCACACCTTAACAGACCGTCACCGAATACAACTCTAGCTCCAGGTTTAAGCTTCTTGCCAGGCTTTACTAGTGTCTCCCATGTATTTGCATCCAGTCTTTTTAAAAGAAACACCTCAACAGCCGCCCCTGTATCTTCCTTAACGCCGAGCAGTCTTGCCGGAATTACTTTGGTGTTATTAAGAACAAGGCAATCTCCGGGCCTAAGAAACTCTGTTATGTCACTGAACCTTTTATGAGATACTCTTCCGCTATTCTTATTTAAGACCATCAACCTAGATGAGCTTCTGTCCTCAAGCGGATCCTGTGCGATCAGCTCCTGCGGAAGCTCATAGTAAAAATCCGAAGTTTTCATATAAATCCTTACGCGTTTTTAAGGAAAGCAACATATCCGCATTTTGCTTCATAAAGGTCTGCCTTACTTATGCATTCCCACGGAGCATGCATATTTAAAACCGGCACTCCACAGTCTGTAACATTCATGCCGTAAAGAGCAAGAATATATGCTATGGTTCCGCCGCCACCGACATCAACCTTGCCAAGCTCTCCTGTCTGATATGTAACAGAATCCGTTTCAAATACTGCACGTAGTTTTGCAAGATATTCGGCGTTTGCATCATTGGAACCGGACTTTCCGCGTGCGCCCGTATATTTTTCAAGTACTATGCCATGGCCAAGCTTTGTTGAATTTTTCTTATCAAAGCTTGAAGCAAATGTAGGATCAAATGCGGCACTGACATCGCTTGAGAGCATATTTGAGTTTGCAAGACATCTTCTGAGTGAAAGCTCTGATGTCACACCCGTAAGTGCCATTATCTCTGCAACAGTGTTTTCAAAGAACTGTGAACGCATGCCTGTTGCGCCTACAGAGCCTATCTCCTCCTTATCGACCAGTATGCAGCATCCTGTCCTCTCGCAGTTTCCTGCCTCTATCATCGCTTTAAAGCTCGGGAATGCACATACTCTGTCATCGTGTCCGTAACCTAATATCATGCTTCTGTCAAAGCCAGCCTCTCTAGCTTTTCCTGCCGGTACGACTTCTATCTCTGCTGAATGAAAATCATCTTCCTCTATGTCATAATTATCCTTCAATATCTTAAGGATGTTGGCTTTAACTGCTTCTTTTTCCTTTTCTTTTTCTTCCTTGTTTGACGATAAAGGCATGCTTCCGACGATAACGTCAAGCTGATCACCCTCGATCACCTTTGCACCCTTCTTATCCATCTGCTCGGAAGCAAGATGTATCAGAAGATCAGATATAAAGAACACCGGATCATCCTCATCTTCACCGATATTGATCTCAACAGTTGAAAGATCCTTCTTTACAACCACGCCGTGAAGTGCAAGTGGAAGTGTTACCCACTGATACTTCTTTACTCCACCGTAATAATGCGTATCAAGATATGCTATCTCTGTATCCTCATAGAGCGGATTGCTCTTAAGATCAAGTCTTGGAGAATCAATATGAGCTCCGAGTATGTTCATACCATTTTCGAGTGGCTCCTTCCCAATGTTGAACATGATCACTGACTTGTTCATATTAACGGCATATACCTTGTCTCCTGCTTTAAGGCTCTTGCCTGCCTTTATAAGCTTTTCAAGTTCTACATATCCTTCCTTTTCTATCGCATTAACAATGTAGTCCGTACATTCCCTCTCGGTCTTACCGTTGTTCAAAAAATCGCAATACTCTTTTGCAAATGTATCAATTGCCTTGACCTTCTTTTGCTTTGCATCAGTCCATACATTCTTAGACATTTCATGTTCCTCCTTATCGTATATTCAAGAACAGGAATGCGTTAATTTCGCATTCCTGTTGTTCTTCTCTTATGCTCTCAGTTCTATTCCAAGGCTTTCAAGTCCGTTTAATATCTTCTTCATGGCACCGTTTATATCATCTTCATTGAGTGTTCTGTCTTTTGCTCTGAATGTGATGTTATATGCCACAGACTTGTAGCCTTCCTTTATCTGGCTGCCTTCATAAATATCAAACAGTGAAAGGCTCTCTAATATCTTTCCGCCTCTTTGCGTGATCATGGCTTCGATCTGGCCTACCATTATCTCTTTAGGTACAACCATTGAGATGTCTCTGCTTACTGCAGGATACTTGGCAAGTCCGACATACTTTCTGTCAAATGATGCGAACGGAAGTACGTTGGGCATATCTATTACAGCAATATAAGTCTTGGTACCAAGATCATAATTATCAGCTACTGCAGGATGAACCTCTCCCAGATATCCCAGTACGCTTCCATTGTATGAAATAAGAGCCTGACGACCAGGATGAAGGAAATTCTTTCCTGCTTTAGGATCATATTCGATCTTTCCGCTTATTCCTATTGCCTCGAAGAACTCTTCAACAACTCCCTTCATGCCAAAGAAGTCAATATCTCCGTATGCACCGAGCGTAAACTGCATACGCTCATCCGGAAGACTTTCAAGCGGAAGCTTATCAGCTAAATATATGTTGCCCATCTCATACAGACGAACATTGGTATTTCTTCTGTTATAGTTTGTAGAAAGCGATGTGAGCATACCGTTTAAAGATATGGTTCTCATTATAGAGAAATCCTCTCCAAGCGGATTTGATATAACGATCGCATTTCTTGCAGGATCATCACTGTCAAGTAGCAGCTTATCAAATACCTTGGGGCTCTCAAAGCTGTAACACATACCCTGTGAGAATCCGCAATATTGAGCCACCTGTCTTGCAATAGCCTCAACTCTAAGCTTGAAAGGAAGCTTTCCTGTTGTTGCCTCGCCGCTAGGAAGTGTACTCGGTATCTTGTCATATCCATAGAATCTTGCAACCTCCTCGGCAAGATCAGCTATTCCTTCAAGGTCCTGACGGAATGAAGGGATCACGATCTCACCAGAAGCCTCATCATATACAAGTTCAAGCTTTTTAAAGATTGCTAGCATTGTATCAGCATCTATATTAGTTCCAAGCAGTTCATTTATTCTCTCAGGTCTGAATTTGATCCTGTTTAAATCCTTAAGGGGCTCGCAAACATCAACTACTCCGCTTACAACCTCACCACAGCCCAGTTCCTGTATTAACGCACAAGCACGGTTTATCGCATCAAGAGCATTTCTGGGATCAAGTCCTTTTTCAAACTTTCCAGAAGCATCTGTACGGAGTCCGAGACGTTTAGCACTCTTTCTTACATTTGCTCCGTTAAATGTAGCCGCTTCAAAGCATACTGTCTTGACATCATCCGTGATCTTTGAATTCTCTCCACCCATGATACCTGCAATACCGATCGGCTTTACAGCATCATTGATCATGAGCATCTCGCCATCAAGTTTACGTTCCTGACCGTCAAGAGTCATGAATGTATCACCTTCTGAGGCACGCTTTACAATGATCTTATTTCCTTCGATCTTATCAAGATCGTATGCATGCATTGGCTGGCCATACTCTTCCATGACATAGTTTGTTATATCAACAAGGTTGTTGATAGGTCTGATACCGCTTGCAGCAAGTCTTCTCTGCATCCACTGCGGTGATGGCTCTATCTTGATATTCTTAACGACCCTTGCACAGAATCTGGGGCACAGATCTGTATCCTTTACTTCAACCGAGATATAATCCTCGATCTTGTCGTCACATTCCTTTACATTAACTTCTGGAGTAACAAAAGGCTTGTCAAAAGTAGCAGCAGCCTCTCTTGCGATTCCTAAAACACTGTAGCAGTCTACTCTGTTTGATGTGATCTCATATTCAAAAACCACATCATGAAGTCCCAAAAGCTCTATCGCATCAGCTCCCACCTCAGTATCTTCAGGGAAGATGTATATTCCATTCTCGGGAGCTTCAGGATACATGTTTCTGTCCGAACCGAGTTCCTCGATCGAACACATCATACCGAAACTGTCTACTCCTCTGAGTTTTCCGTTCTTGATCACAATCCCGTCTTCAGGAAGCGGACCACCGTCATGACCGCCAGCAACCTTACCTCCGTCTATAACAACAGGAACCTTGTCTCCTACTTTGACATTGGGAGCACCCGTAACGATCTGAAGTTTCTTATCTCCAAGATCCACCTGGCAGATGATGAGTTTATCCGCATCGGGATGACGCTCTATAGACAGGATCTGTCCAACGTATATATCCTTAAGATTCTTATCAAGACACTCATATGTCTCTACCTTTGTACCGCTTAATGTGAGTGCATCAAGATATTCCTGTCCGCTGCATTCAAGTTCTGGTACATAAGCCTTTATCCATGATAATGCTGTATTCATAAAAACTAATCTCCTCTATCTGATCTATGAGTTTTACCGTCTTAGAACTGCTTTAAAAACCTTGCATCATTCTCATACAACAGTCTCATATCATCTATCTCATATTTAAGAAGTGCAATACGCTCAAGTCCGATACCGAATGCAAATCCTGTGTACTCCTCAGGATCGATCTTGCTCATCTTAAGTACGTTTGGATGAACCATACCGCAGCCAAGGATCTCAATCCAGCCTGTTCCCTTGCAGAATCGGCATCCTTCACCGCCACACTTAAAGCAGCTGATATCCATTTCCGCAGAAGGCTCTGTGAAATTAAAGTGATGAGGTCTGAATCTTACCTTTGTATCTGCACCGAAAAGCTCTTTTGAAAACTCAGCAAGCGTTCCCTTAAGATCAGCAAATGTGATGTGCTTATCTATTACTAGTCCCTCGATCTGATGGAAAGAAGGAGAATGAGTCGCATCAACCTCATCAGATCTGAATACACGACCAGGTGCGATCATTCTGATGGGAAGCTTACCCTTTTCCATTACGTGAACCTGGGTTCCGCTTGTCTGTGTACGAAGAAGGAAATCTCCGTTTATATAGAATGTATCCTGTTCATCCTTTGCAGGGTGATCAGCAGGTATATTCAAGGCTTCAAAGTTATAGTAATCCGTCTCTATCTCGGGTCCTTCAACAACTTCATAACCCATACCGATAAAGATTCTCTCAACCTCTTCCATGGCTATTACATTGGGATGGCTGTGACCAACCGCGCTTTTCTTTGCGGGAA
Organism: Lachnospiraceae bacterium; assembly: GCA_016290615.1. Taxonomy (GTDB): domain Bacteria; phylum Bacillota; class Clostridia; order Lachnospirales; family Lachnospiraceae; genus Colinaster. Next base: position 54,727 of record JAEEUS010000004.1, read on the forward strand.
GGGTAACATCAATGACCTCAGCCTTCATCTGAGCCTCACGCTTGAGATTCTCCATCTTCTTAATAGCATCTTCAAGAACCTTTTCGATCTCGGCTCTGGTTTCATTGACAAGCTGTCCGACCTTTGGTCTGTCTTCCGGAGCAACATCCTTCATGCTCTTTAAAACAGCAGTCAGTTCACCCTTCTTACCAAGGAAGTTAACTCTTATCTCATTAAGCTTTTCCAAAGCATCACTGTTCTCGATCTGCTTAATGGCCTCTTTTCTGATCTGTTCAAGTTTTTCGTTCATCATAAAACCTCACATAATTGACTAAAATATGTCTAACTTGTTTATTTTATACTCTCATTATCAATATATCAAGACTTAGCATCATTCTTTTTACCCAGTGTCTGCCTGATAACGCTTCCGAAATACCTGTTTAGGTTGGCACCGATCAGTAAGATATACATGCACGCATACATCCAGATCATGATAAGTACAACGGAACTCAAGCTTCCATATACATTAAATCCATGATAATAGTCGACATACATAGAAAAGCCCCATGAAATGGCCGACCATCCGATAGCCGAGAATGCCGCTCCAGGTATCTGAAATCTCATCTTGAGCTTCTTGTTCGGAAGGAATGTATACATAAAGGCAAAAAAGAAAGTAAGCAATCCCCATACCATCAAAAATCGAAGATTTCCGATCAGCTTAAGATAATCGGATATTCCGGGAGCTATCCTTCGTATATAGTCGGTAAAGTTTTCACCTGCTATTATCATTCCAAAGCAACCGATAAGAAGCACCATCATAATAACAGCATAGAAAGAGGCCCTGACCCTGACGAAAATGAAGTTTCTGTTCTCAGTGACTTCGTTTGCAGTATTCAGTCCCATCATCATGCCCCACATACCTTTTCCGCCAGACCAAAGCATTACCACGATAGCTATAGGCAATATGGCCTGATATTGGATGTATACCTGTGCAACAAGGTTTTCGATGATACTATCTATGAAACCCGGTGTATACTCTTCCAACACAGCCACGATCATATCTTCAGTAAAAGGCAGATATGAAAGTATTACACAGCCGATAAGAAGTATGGGAATGATCGACAGCAAAAAGAAAAACGCCATCGATGATGCATATGCTGCGACGTTGTCTCTTTGAAGTTGTTTCCCAAAGGTATAAAAGATAAGATACAGTCTCTTAATCATGCTAATAATTATATTATTTTGAGCGGTACTAAGCAATAAAAAAGTGGCTATGAAAAGCCACTTGAAAATACTCCCTAATGTTGGTCCCAAGAGTGTTCCTGAATTTTGACTCCTAGCCAAGGCCAGGTGGGCAACCGCAACTTAAGCGTCTGTCTTCCACTGCGCATTCGGAGGCCTGACATCTTCTTAAGCAATATAGGAATCCCGTTTAAAGTAAATGTAGGTTCAAAATATCAGGAATGGGTCCCTCTCGGGTAAGTTTATTATACTATATTTAGCGCAAAAATGCAAATTTTATACTATTATTCTGAACTTCTTATTGAGTATGGATATATCAACGTGTCTCTGCTCTCCGCCGTACTCTCCGTCAAGCGTCCATGCCGTCGTTGTATCATGCTCGACAGTGATATGAGCTCCCTTATCAAGAATGATGAGCTCACCCGCTTCATCAGGCTTACCTGAAGCAAGAGCCTTTACTATCCTGTTAAGTTCAATGATGTTTTTAGGTGCTCTTACAAACATTACCTCATATAATCCGTCATCCAACGACATATCATGAGATGCCCTGTTCTTCATTCCGCCGACAGAAAGAGAATTGGTGACAAGTCCGAGTAAAAAATCACCTTCATAAGACTTGTCGTCTATAGTCAGCTTGAGTTTATAAGTGGTGAGTTCGGATACCACCTTGATACCTTCAAGGATGTATGCCGAATATCCCATGACGTTCTTTATCTCCTGGGGAGTCGTATACACGACTTTGGTAAAGATTCCGAATGCAGCAACATAAAGGAAATTACTGTCATTGAATCTTCCCATATCGACTGCCTGTTCTTTCCCCGTTATCGATGTCTCGAGCGCTTCCATCAGATTCCCCGGAAGTCCTAAAGTATTTGCATAATCATTTGTGGATCCTGCAGGGATATACGCTATAGGGAAATCAAGATTAAGCTCATCAGTATAACCTATGAAGTTATTGAGAGTACCGTCGCCTCCGCTTACAACTACTCTGTCATACCCCTCAAAGTCCTTGGGCTTAAGTTCGTTCATCTTAAGGACAGGACACATGGTGACAAGACATTCATTATTGTTGTAATACTGAACGATCTCAAACATCTTCTTTCTTACAACACCGGTCCCCGAAACGGGATTATATATAAACAAAACCTTTTTCAAGTCTTGCTGCCTCCTTTTTTATCTCTGGTAAAGTCTTCAACTTTCTGTCTTATCTCATCAAGTGAATCCTTGAACCTGTCAGAATACAGGATATTGTTTCTTATCATGTTTCTGTATAATACACCGCGCCTTTGAGCACTTTCCCTGATCCTGGTTCTCATCAGTTCATTTTTCACCCTATACTCGGCGATCTGTGAAAGAAATTCCTGTCTTTTAACTTCAAGCTCATCTCTGATATACATATCAGCAAGCTTTTCTCTGGCATATTCGAGTCTCTTCTCCATCTCATCCATTCTTTCCTCAAGATGAAGTTTAGCCTGTTCCTTTCTCTCTTCCACCTTTTCGGTTATGGCTTCAATAGCCTGATTCTTCGCATCGTCCGCAAATGCGATCATCACATCCATGCGTTTTTCCATGCGTTCCATTTCATCTCTGAAACGCTCCATTGCAATGATGACATCGCGAAGATCCAGAGCAGTCTTAAATGATAAGCTGAAATCAGCAGCAAAATATATCAAAAGGATCAGAACGATGATATGAAGCCATTCAGACGGTATCATCATCACTTTCTTCTCTATCGGGATCTTACCGACATAATTCATCAAAAGCGTAAAAAATCCCCATAGTATGGAAGCTGCCAGACACACATGCCCCTTGATGTTAAGAAATCTTCCGGTGTAGTCCCAGTATCTGACTCTGAATATCCTAAGCATCATGTCACCGGTGACATATTCCATAACACTGGCGCAGATCATACCAGTAAAATACATGATGACAGGATGCGCCATCAAAGGTGCTCCTACAGCAAGCATCAAAACACATCCGCATCCATAGATGGGTATGAACGGACCTCTCATAAAACCCCTGTTGGTAAGTTTTCTGTTTTTGATGCTGACAAATGAGCTCTCCCATATCCATCCGAAGAAACAGTATATGAAAAAGAAAAACAGCCATTGATCAGTTGTGTAAATCATAGTCATGCACTGAAATCTATAACAGGTTTTTCAGGCTCTTTCGTTACAGCAACATCTGTAGCATAAAGTACAGGGCCTGCGCCTTCATAATCGGCAAAATACTCGTTCTTTATTTTCGCAGTAACCTTTACCCAGCTTTTTTCCATTAAGTTTTCACAACCTTCAAAATGAGTTGCAAAACCTAAAAATGCCATATCATCGGCACAACATGTCATAGCCATACGTCCAGGTACGAAATAATCTTTAGGAAACTTCTTGGGTTTGAGCACCTGTCCGACATAAGATATAGTCTTACCTTCATATCTTGCCGGATTATCCATCATGTCTATGTACCATATGCCGTATCCAAGATTATCAAGCTCAATGACATCTGCATTCAGATCAAAAGGAAGATCCTCATCCAGTGTCATGTTTATCTCTCCGTCCTTGCCTTCAAAGATTATATCAGCCTGCGGATTAACTGCCTTGACATTTCTTTTGAAGTTAGCAAGATCATTTACACCGTCACAGCGGTTGAATATGATCATCTCGCTTCCTCTGACCATATCAGCGACCATTGAACGCATATTTGTATAATACATCGGGAAGGTGCTTGCATCGATCAGTGTGATCTGCTGTTCAACAACCCAGTTTTCAGGTAACTGAATATCCTTATGCTTCCACATCCCGTTATACTCGATTATGACTCTGCTTACTTTATCTTTGTTTGCCAGATAATTTAGAGCATCAACCGTGAAATCCTCTTCGTCTTCTATGACTTCAAGGATAGTGTTGGTCCTTTTTAGCGTTTTGGGATCATACTCCTGCTCACCTTCCTCACATAAGATTAGCAGTGTCCTTTCTCCTGTTCTGAAATAATCCTGACTTATGGTAAATGAAATGAAATCAGTCTTCCCGCTTTCCAAAAATCCGTTGATCATATATACGGGAATCTTTGTATTTGTCTTGCCAAACATTTTTATACTCCAAACAGTTCTTCTATCTCATGTTCATTAAGATTTGAGCCTATAACACATAACTTGCCTGTAACGTCAGCCTTTCCGGTACGGATATTCTTTTCACCCGGTACATAGTCAAAATAGATCCATGTTCCGTCATTTGACGCAACCATGCCCTTGGCTCTCAGTATAATGCCATATTTATCCGCATCTTCCAAAGAATCAAGTGCAGAATCAATATCCGCTTTTTCAAACTTCTTAGGTGTCTCAACACCCCAGCTTGTAAATATCTCATCGGCATGATGATGTCCCTCATGATCATGATGGTGATGGTGTTCATGCTCTTCATGGTGATGATGCTCATGGTCTTCGTGTCCATGCTCTTCATGATGATGATGCTCATGTTCTTCGTGTTCATGCTCTTCATGATGATGGTCGTGTTCTTCATGTTCGTGATGATGATGTTCATGCTCTTCATGCTCGTCATCGTCATCGTGGTCATGATGATGATGGTCGTGATCATGACATCCGCATGTGCAATCCTCTCCGTGTTCATGATGATGTTCATGCTCATGATGTTCTTTCAAAGCCTGTTCCATAAGCTCTTTTTCAAGGTCTGTTGCACCTTCAAAAGTCCTGAGTATAGTTTCTCCATCAAGCTGATCCCACGGCGTTGTTATGATAGTTGCTTTCTCATTGTGCTCTCTTATAAGCTCGATTACATTATCAAGCTTTTCTTCAGAGATATCCTGTGTACGGCTGAGTACGATAGTACCAGCATGCTCGATCTGGTTATTGAAAAATTCACCAAAGTTCTTGATATACATCTTTGCCTTGTTTCCATCGACTACAGCAACAGCACTGTTTAATACCACATCTGTGCCTAAACCGGCATCGTTTATGGCCTTCATAACATCACTTAATTTGCCGACACCTGAAGGTTCTATGATGATCCTTTCAGGATGATACTGATCTATTACATCCTTGAGAGCTGTTCCAAAATCACCAACAAGCGAACAGCAAATACATCCTGAATTCATCTCCTTTATCTCGATTCCAGCTTCCTTAAGGAATCCTCCGTCGACACCTATCTCACCGAATTCATTCTCAATAAGAACAGTACTACTCCCATTCAAAGCCTCAGATAAAAGCTTTTTAATAAGAGTAGTCTTTCCTGCTCCTAGGAATCCTGAAACAACATCAATTTTAGTCATTGTATTAACGCCTTCTTTCTAAAATAAACTGAATATATAAAACAAGCAGAACTGTAAGCCGGGTTATGTCTTGGATGATCATCTATCTAGGACGGTCGTTGCCGACCGCCTCAAGCGACCTACCTGGAAGCTCGCCGGGCAAGGTCAACGCTTCCTGCTTGGTCTTGCTTCAGATGGAGTTTACATGTGCCCTGTCTGTTACCACACAGGCGGTAGTCTCTTACACTGCCATTTCACCCTTACCCCGAGGGGCGGTATATTTCTGTTGCACTGGTCTGGGAGTCACCTCCACCGGACGTTATCCGGCATCCTGCCCTATGAAGCCCGGACTTTCCTCGTCAGCTATTGCTGCCGCGATCACCCGTCCTGCTTGTTTTAAGCATATTAAACTTTGAATATAGATCCACCGACAAATTCTCTTGCGATCGAATTGATCGGAATCTTGTCGGAAGGTATACTAACAAAATATCCGAGGAATTTCAACAGACGCTGAGCCTCAAGATATTCGGGTTCATCTTTTTCGATCTCATGAAGCAGAGGTTCTGCATAAAGTTTCAGAGCAGCAAGCTCATAGATCATTGCAGAGTTAAACATTACATCTGCGCTTTCCTGGAACGGGAAGATATTCTCCTCTTCGCCCCTTCTTACACTAGGCCACATCTCTATAGTACGCTTAGCTAGATTTCCTCTTGTACGAGCATCTCTTACTATACGTCTCAATAATCTTCCGTCAGTAGTCGGTATTCTGTTATGGCCATCTATATTTAGACAAGTAAGAGCACTTATATATATCTTAAACTTGCTCTCTGTAGGCAGTTTATAGCTCATCTTGTCATTAAGTCCGTGAATACCCTCTATTACAAGAATGTCATCCTCTCCAAGCTGCATGTAATGTCCGTTATACTCTCTTTTGCCTGTCTTGAAGTTAAATGTAGGCATCTCGACTCTCTTGCCCTCAAGAAGAGCCACCATGTCATTATTAAAGCCTTCAACATCTATTGCTTCCAGACACTCAAAATTATAATTTCCATTTTCGTCAAGAGGCGTATCCTCTCTGTTTACGAAATAATCATCAACTCCGATGGGATGCGGCTTAAGGCCGTGAGTGCGCAGCTGTATTGAAAGTCGGTGAGAAAAGCTTGTCTTTCCTGAAGAGCTGGGTCCGGCTATCATGACAAACTTGACTCCGTCACGTGCCGCAATCTCTCCTGCGATCTCAGCGATTCTTCTCTCCTGAAGAGCTTCCTGGACAAGTATCATATCCTCAAGCTCACCATCACAGATCTTGTTGTTCAGATCACCGACTGTTCCTATGCCCATAGCATTTCCCCACTCCGTAGTGGTATCCATGCTCTTGAAGAGCTTCTCTCTGGGCTCGAATGTTTCGAGATTGAACGGATCGTTCTTATCGGGTAGCAGAAGAAGGAATCCATCCTCATATGCCATAACAATAAATGATTTGATATATCCTGTGCTCGGGAGCATATATCCGTAGAAGTAATCATTATAATCCTCTATCGAATAAACATTTACAGACGAACTCATACGATACTTGAAAAGATTGACTTTGTCGATCATTCCCTGCTCTTCAAACAGAGCTATCGCCTCTGCTATCGGATATGTCTTTTTAACGATCGGAATATCCTTTTCAACAAGTTCCGTCATTCGCATATTTACATGCTCGACTAGATCGTCTGTAACCTTATAATCACCCTGTGGCGAACAGTACAGACCTTTTCCGATTGAGAACTCAACCTTTACTCTGCCATTTATCTTTGAACCTACAACATCGCTGAGAGCCTTTACAAAAAGCATTGTTGCACTTCTCTCGTATGTCTTGTGTCCAATGCCGTCTCTAAGTGTAATAAACTCTAACTTCGCATCTTTCTTAACAGTCTTGTAAAGCTCTCTTATCTTGCCATCTTCTATAACGAGTGCGATCTCACCGTTATACTTCTCCTGGTATTCATTTGCGATCTGCTCAAATGTAGTACCCTCGTTATACTCTTTTGTAATCCCCTCAACCGTAATTTTTGCCATATTGGCTACCTCCATTTAATCTTGTATTTTATCCAGCAATCCTCTTATAAGCTCTATTTCCCCGTTAACCTCATCTGCTCGAGTGTTGTTCTTTCCGGTTTTTAGCTCAGACCCTGTATCGATCCTTTCAATAATATCCTCAAGTTTGACAAGCCTGTCTTTCAGGTAATCGATAAGTACAGGATGTTTCTTTTTTATCAGAACCGGTCCGTAGAGAGCCTGTACATCATTAATCTGTCTTGTGAAATCTGCATCATATGAGCACTTAATGATCACATAGAACTTTGACTCGTCATATACCATGTCCTCATCTATGATCTCAAATCCGTTTTGAACAAGAAAACTTCTTACATGATCGATCTCAGATTGAGGCGATAGTATCATCTCATCCATCTTTTGAAATACTTCGATAGAATCTGAAATGATCCGTTCAGTCAGCCTGCCACCCATTCCGGCAATGACAGCACCGTCTGCATCTCCCGGCTCAAGAGCCTTTGCCCCGTCAGACTTAATAACATCGATTCGTTCTGACATGCCATAATCATTAACGTGTTCATGTGCGCGTTTCAGAGGGCCGTCGTTGATGTCCATCGCAAATACATGATCGACATTTTTTTCCTTGATAAGATATATACTGACAAATCCATGATCGCATCCTATATCGGCAACGCGTTTGGCACTTACCATATCTGCGATCTTTTTCATTCTTTTGCTTACCGGAACCATCAGTCGAGATAATCCTTTAACTTGCGAGATCTTGAAGGATGACGAAGCTTGCGCAGTGCCTTAGCCTCGATCTGACGGATTCTCTCACGTGTTACATTGAACTCTTTACCTACTTCTTCAAGAGTACGTGCTCTTCCATCATCAAGACCAAATCTCAGTCTTAATACCTTCTGTTCCCTGTCTGTCAATGTGCTTAAAACCTCAAGCAACTGCTCCTTTAAGAGTGTAAATGCAGCCGCGTCAGCCGGTACGGGAATATTGTCATCCGGTATGAAATCACCAAGATGGCTGTCTTCTTCTTCACCGATAGGTGTTTCGAGTGAAACAGGTTCCTGACTTATCTTCAGTATTTCTCTTACACGCTCAACAGGCATGTTCATCTCTTCTGCAATCTCTTCAGGGGTAGGTTCACGACCAAGTTCCTGAAGCAGCTGTCTTGAAACGCGGATGAGCTTGTTGATGGTCTCAACCATATGAACAGGTATACGTATAGTCCTTGCCTGATCAGCAATAGCTCTTGTTATAGCCTGTCTGATCCACCATGTTGCATATGTAGAGAACTTGAATCCTTTGCGGTAATCAAACTTCTCAACAGCCTTTATAAGGCCAAGGTTTCCTTCCTGGATTAGATCAAGGAACAGCATTCCTCTTCCCACATATCTTTTAGCAATGGAAACTACAAGTCTTAAGTTTGCCTCTGCAAGTTTCTTCTTTGCCTCTTCATCGCCTTCTTCCATTCGAAGAGCCAGTTCGATCTCTTCTTCGGCTGAAAGTAACGGCACCTTTCCTATTTCCTTAAGGTACATACGAACAGGGTCTTCTATACTTACACCGTCCGGAACCGAAAGATCGATATTCTCCATATCAATCTCTTCTTCATCGCTCAGCATGATCTCTTCATCATCAATGATATCAATATCATCAAGCGACATGTCATCTTCAACAGGATCGATCTTCATAACATCGACACCTGCCGCATCCAATGTCTCGAGCAACTTATCCATCTGCTCCTCGTCAAGATTGAATTCCGCAAAAGTATCCAGAACTTCGTTGTACTCTACAACGTTTTCCCTCTTCTTTGCGGAATCGAGGAATCCTTTCAGTTTTTCCTCAAATTTTGGTTGTAATGATTCGTCCATGTTATAAATCTCCTATCCCAGTTTTATTTTTGTCTTTTTTAAATCTTCAAGAAGCTTCTTTCCTTCAACGACTCTTGTGATCGCATTCGGATTGCTTCCGATATTTCTTGAATAATACTCAAGACTTCCAGTCTTGACGCTGACCAGTATATCATGCAGTGTTTTTTCTCTTTCCCTGATATCATCTATCTCAGCCGGTAATCCGTCAGAATTAAGAAGCTTTGTGTTGAACAGTTCGGCAACTCTTTTCTGATCCTCTTCATCTTCGAAAGCGGATATGAATGATGCAGGTTCGATCTTATTGTCATCTTTCAGGCTCTCAAATAGCTTTTCAGCTATCTTTTGATACATCTCGTCCGTGAAATCATGCGGACTTATATATGGTGAGATCTTTTCGAATATGCTGTTATCCTCACTGATCCAGGTGATGAGCAGTCGCTGTGATCGTTTTCGTCCCTCTTCAGGATCAGCCTTCTTTATAGCCGGTTTGACAGCCATTTGTTCTAAGGGTCTTGATATCCCCGCAGCGGCATATCCGATGACCATCTTCTTCATTGCATCCGTCGAGATACTGTACCTTTCGCATATGGCATCGATATAATTATTTCTCTCGACCTCATCAGCAAATCCGCAGATCCTTTTAGCTATCTCTCTATAAAACGCCGTCTTTGAATCCGGATCCTTAAGATCATATCCTCTTTCAAGGACCTCTATCTCAAAGAAAAAGCTGTTCTTAGCATTATCTATTCGTTCCTGAAGCTTTTCGCTTCCCAGATTCTTTATGAATTCATCAGGATCCTTATAGGGATTAAGATCAAGTACCTTTGCCGTAAGTTCAACTTCTCTTAGTATCCCGATAGCTCTCAATGCCGCATTGGTTCCCGCTCCGTCGCTGTCATAACTTAATATAACGCTGTTGCAGAATCTTTTTAAAAGATTTGCCTGACCTGATGTAAATGCCGTTCCAAGTGAAGCCACCGCTTCCTTGAATCCAGCCTGGTGCATGGATATTACATCCATATAGCCCTCGCACAGTATCAGGTAATCCTTTCTTGATGATCTGGCAAAATTTAGTCCGAACAGATTTCTGCTCTTATCAAATATTGGTGTTTCCGGACTGTTTAAATACTTGGGTTCTCCCTCTCCCATGACTCGTCCGCCAAAACCGATCACCCTGTGATTGATATCCTGGATTGGGAACATCACTCTGTTCCAAAACTTGTCATGTGTCCCTCTTTTTTCATCATGGGATGCAAGGCCTGCTTTTACTATCAGTTCGTCCGTATAACCCTTTTGTTTCAGATATTTGACCAGATCATCTGAATACGGCAGAGAAAAGCCAAGTCCGAAACTGTTAATCGTATCAGAGGTGAGCTTTCGGTCCGTAAAATATTTCATACCCAGCTCTCCGGGTTTTCCCCTTAGCTGATAATAAAAATACTTGGCTGCCTCTTTATTTATCTCAAGCAGGATCGATTTCTCGCTCATCTGCTTTTTCTGTTCTTCGTTAAGCTTAAGCTCAGGCAGCTTTACTCCTGCTCTGTCCGCCAGTTTTTCTATGGCTTCCTGAAATGTCGCATTCTCATGCTTCATTAAGAAAGTAATGACATTTCCTCCGGTATGGCAGCCGAAGCAGTAAAACATCTGCTTTGTGGAAGAAACCATGAACGACCCTGTCTTCTCATTATGGAATGGGCACAGGCCGACATAGTTGGCTCCCTTTTTTTGGAGTCTGACATAACCAGAAACAATATCCACTATATCATTTTTACTTCTGACTTCTTCTATGATCTCATCCGGATAATACATCCGATCAATTCCTCATTTCATCTATAAATGCCATGATTTAGGTATAAACAGCTCATCATATAATGCTATGGCATATCTGTCGCTCATCGCTCCTACAAAGTCGCATACGATTCTTTCCTTTGGCTCGCCTCTGTTCAAAAGAGCAAGCAGTTCAGAAGGAAGAAGATCAATATGATTCATGTAGTAAGTATATAGCGTCTCCATAAGCCTTTCAGCCTTGCCCTCTTCAGACTTGGCTTCAGGATTCTTATAAACATTCTCAAACATGAACTCTCTAAGTTCCTTCATCGCCTGTGCAACAGGCTCAGACTGTAATATATCGTCTTTTTCAAAGCTTGTTGTGACTACATCATGTATGAAGTGATCGAGACGTTCACCAGTTGTATAACCTATTACTTCCCTTATGCTCTTTGGGACGTCGGCTTCGGTTAGGATACCGGCTCTTATCGCATCATCCATGTCATGATGTATATAAGCAATCTTATCGGAAAGTCTAACTATCTTTCCTTCAAGAGTAGCCGGATTGCCGCTTGTCTGATGATTGAGTATGCCGTCTCTTACCTCCCAGGTCAGATTAAGTCCCTGACCATCTTTTTCCAAAACATCCACGGTTCTTAAACTCTGTTCATGATGTTCAAATCCAAGAGGACATATCTCATTTAAGGCTCTTTCTCCTGCATGTCCAAAAGGCGTATGACCGAGATCATGTCCGAGAGCTATGGCTTCGACAAGATCCTCATTAAGTTTCAAAGCCTTGGCTATGGTACGCGCATTCTGGCTTACCTCTAAAGTATGTGTGAGTCTTGTCCTGTAATGATCACCCTCAGGTGATAAGAAAACCTGAGTCTTATCCTTAAGCCTTCTGAAGGATTTACTGTGCAATATCCTGTCTCTGTCTCTTTGAAAGACCGGTCTTATATCGCACTGCTTCTCCTCTCTTTGCCTTCCTCGTGTATTTACACTAAGAGTTGCATAAGGACTGAGCGTTATTTTTTCTCTGTTTTCGAGTTCCTCTCTAATAGTCATGCTGATACCTCATATTAACCTCATATTTTTATTATTCAGCATATATTTGTTTTTTCCTTTATCTGAAAATATAAAATTTTTATTAACTTGCCTGTAAAAGTCAAATACTGTTGAAACTTAAAATCCAACTCTGTATAATAGTTAGGATTGCAAAAACAGACATATATAAAAATAAAGAAAAAAGACATGAAATACACATTAGGAATCGATATAGGTTCAACAACCGTTAAAATAGCCATATTGAATGAAGATCACAAGATCCTATTCTCTGATTATGAAAGGCATTTTGCCAATATTCAGGAAACACTTACAGATCTTCTTAAAAAAGCCAAGGAAAAACTCGGAAGCATGACTGTTCATCCCATGATAACGGGATCCGGCGGTCTGACTCTGGCCAATCACCTCGAGGTGCCTTTTACCCAAGAAGTTATTGCTGTATCAACTTCTCTTGAAGAATTTGCGCCAAAGACTGATGTAGCCATTGAGCTAGGTGGTGAAGATGCTAAGATCATCTATTTTGATAACGGAAATATCGAACAAAGAATGAACGGCATCTGTGCCGGTGGTACAGGTTCATTTATAGATCAGATGGCAGCTCTGATCCAGACGGATGCAAAAGGGCTTAATGAATATGCAAAGAATTACTCATCACTATATACTATTGCGGCTCGTTGCGGTGTATTTGCCAAAACTGATATACAGCCGCTTATAAACGATGGTGCGACTAGAGAAGATCTTTCAGCTTCGATCTTCCAAGCCGTTGTAAATCAGACAATTTCAGGTCTTGCCTGCGGTAAACCGATAAGAGGTCACGTTGCTTTCCTTGGCGGTCCACTGCACTTTCTTTCAGAACTTCGCGCTGCTTTTATACGTACACTCAAACTCGATGATGAACACATAATAGATGTCGATAACTCACATCTGTTTGCTGCAATCGGTTCAGCACTGAATGCTAAAGAAGACGTAAGCGTATCTCTAGATGAGATGATCGCAAGATTAAGTAGCGGAATCAAGATGGAATTTGAGGTCGCACGTATGGAGCCTCTTTTTGCATCTGAAGAAGAATATGACGAATTTGAAAGAAGACACGCTAAAGCCCAGGTAAAAAAAGCTGATCTTGCAACATATAAAGGCAATTGCTTCATGGGTATCGATGCAGGTTCCACTACAACTAAGATCGCAGTTGTCAGCGAGGAGGGTGATCTTCTATATTCGTTCTACGATAATAACAACGGAAATCCCCTTCAAACAGCAATAGATGCCATCATCGATATTTATAAAGTTCTTCCAAGCGATGCTCATATTGTAAGATCATGCTCTACCGGTTACGGTGAGGCTCTTATGAAAGCGGCATTCCTTCTTGACGATGGTGAAGTTGAGACCGTTGCGCACTACTATGCCGCTGCATTCTTCAAACCTGACGTAGACTGCATCCTCGACATAGGCGGTCAGGATATGAAATGCATCAAGATCAAAAATCAGACCGTTGACAGTGTACAGCTGAATGAGGCATGTTCTTCAGGCTGCGGATCATTTATCGAAAACTTCGCTGAATCACTCAATTACAGTGTTCAGGATTTTGCGAAAGAAGCTTTGTTTGCTCCTCATCCGATCGATCTTGGTACACGTTGTACCGTATTTATGAATTCAAAGGTTAAGCAGGCACAGAAGGAAGGAGCAAGTGTTGCCGATATATCAGCTGGTCTTGCTTATTCTGTTATCAAAAATGCACTGTTCAAGGTTATAAAGGTATCAGATGCCTCAGAACTTGGCAAAAACATCGTTGTTCAGGGCGGAACCTTCTACAACAATGCTGTACTGAGAAGCTTTGAAAAGACAGCGAACTGTGAAGCGATACGTCCTGATATCGCCGGTATAATGGGTGCTTTCGGAGCCGCTCTCATATCAAGAGAAAGATATGAAGCCGGTTATCGTACTACAATGCTTGATCAGAAGTCTATCGAAAGTTTCACATTTGAAACAAGCATGTCAAAATGCAAAGGTTGCACCAACAACTGCCGTCTGACAATAAATCGATTCCCCGGCGGCAGGAACTATATCTCCGGCAACCGTTGCGAACGCGGTATCGGCAAGGAACGCAACAAAAACAACATTCCAAATCTTTTTGATTACAAGCTCAAAAGGTTCTTTGATTACGAACCTCTGTCAGCCGAAAAAGCCACTCGTGGAACCGTAGGTATTCCGAGAGTATTAAACATGTATGAAAACTATCCTTTCTGGTATACATTTTTCACAGATTTAGGTTTCAGAGTGATCCTGTCTCCTCTTTCAACCAGAAAGATTTATGAACTCGGTATAGAATCTATACCTTCTGAGTCGGAATGCTATCCTGCGAAACTTGCTCACGGACATATCATGTGGCTGATCAATCAGAAGGTTGATTTTATATTCTACCCTGCTCTTTTCTATGAAAGAAATGAGTTTAAGGATGCAAACAATCACTACAACTGTCCTATTGTTACCTCCTATTCCGAGAATATCAAGAATAATGTCGAAGAAATAGGAAGAGGCGAAGTTAGATTTGTAAATCCGTTTCTCTCATTTATCAGTGCTGATGTGATCGCTAAGGCTCTGGTCAAGGAATTTAGTGATCTGCCTGCTCAGGAAGTTATCACGGCAGTTTATGATGCATGGCGTGAACTCGAGGCAGCTCATCATGATATACAGAAAAAAGGCGAAGAAGTTATAAAGCAGATTGAGGAAACCGGTATAAGAGGTATAGTCCTTGCCGGTCGTCCCTATCACCTCGACCCGGAGATCAATCACGGAATCCCTGAAATGATCACTTCGTACAACATTGCAGTATTAACCGAGGACAGCGTTTCACATCTGGCACAGCCTGAAAGACCGCTAATAGTTTCCGATCAGTGGATGTACCACTCAAGGCTATACGCAGCTGCAAGTTTCGTTCGAACTACCGATAACATAGATCTTGTTCAGCTTAATTCATTCGGTTGCGGTCTTGATGCGGTAACTACAGATCAGGTCAATGACATCCTTTCAAATGCGGATAAGATTTATACCTGTCTTAAGATTGACGAAGTTAACAATCTCGGTGCTGCAAGGATCAGGATCCGTTCTCTAATCTCTGCACTGAATGTAAGAAAACGCCTGAACAAACAGAGAACTGTTCGTCCAAGTTCAATAAACAAGATTGAATTTACCGAGAAGATGTTTGATGATCGTTATACCATTATATGTCCTCAGATGTCTCCGATTCATTTTGACATCATGGGGCCTGCCATGGCAAGCTGCGGCTACAATCTTGTAGTCCTTGATACAAACTCACGTGCTTCCATAGACATGGGACTTAAATACGTCAATAATGATGCCTGCTATCCTTCTCTCTTGGTTGTGGGCCAGCTCATGGAGGCGCTTTTCTCCGGGAAATACGACCTCAACAAAACTGCTCTTGTAATTACCCAGACTGGTGGCGGATGCAGAGCTACCAACTATATTGGATTTATCAGAAGAGCACTTAAAAAAGCCGGTATGGAATATATTCCCGTTATATCCATGAACTTAGGCAATATAGAGACTAATTCCGGCTTCAAGATGAATGTAGACTTCTTAAAGAGAGCTGCCATAGGTGCAGTCTTCGGTGATATATTCCAGAAGGTCGTATATCGTATGCGTCCTTATGAACTCGAAGCCGGAAGTGTGGATAAGCTTCACGAGAAATGGAAAGAAAAGTGTATAGAGTTTGTAACTCAGAAACACCTTTCAATCCCTAAGATGTATAAGCTAATGAAGCAGATCATAAAGGATTTTGATAATATACCGATTGATGAGAACCTTAAAAAGCCTCGTGTTGGAATAGTAGGCGAGATCCTAGTAAAATACTCTCCTGCCGGAAACAACAGACTCGTAGAACTTCTTGAAGCTGAAGGTGCAGAAGCTGTAGTACCTGAACTTATGGGCTTCATGCTGTACTGTTTCCATGATCAGGTTTATAAGAATGAGCATTTCTTTACCAGCAAAAAGAGCGCCATGTTATCTCAGCTCGGAATAGATGCCATAGAATTTTTAACAAAACCGATTAACAAGGAATATGCAAAGAGCAAACACTTTGATCCAGCTCCACCGATATCCACATTGATAAAGTATGCTGAAGAATATGTATCAATCGGCAACCAGACAGGCGAAGGATGGTTCCTGGTCGGTGAAATGGTCGAACTCATCCATTCTGGTGCTCCCAACATTGTTTGTACTCAGCCGTTTGGATGTCTGCCCAACCACATAGTTGGCAAGGGTGTTATCAAAGAACTTCGCAGAACGCATCCTGAGGCTAATATCGTTGCGATTGACTACGATCCCGGTGCTAGCGAAGTAAACCAACTAAATCGTATCAAGCTTATGCTCTCTGCAGCAGTCAAGAAAATGAAATAAGACTTAAGTTTTATCAAAAAATACAAACAACCCCCGACAAAAAGTCGAGGGTTGTTTGTATATATTCAAAGTCACTTATCAAACCTAATCTATCTTAGTACGCATTCTCTTGAACAGAATACTGACGACCACTCCAAAAACAAAAGCCAGCAAAGCAACCAGCACATAACCACCAGTTTCAGGTCTCATCAAAAATGAACCATATACCGTTTCATTTGTATATGTGACGTCACCGCTTACATTAGGAACCAATACTATAACAGTCACCAGGCTAATGAATAACATACAGCTAATCACAGACAGAAGCATATTAGTTCTCTTTATTTGTTTGAGAGATCCTTTCAAGTTGTTCTTTTAAGGCCTTTTGTCCTCTTTGCACAAGATTGTATGTCTGTTTTCTGCTCTTACGCATAACTCGACCAGCCTCTTCATGAGACATGTTCTCAAAATATATCAAGATTAGGATTTCGCGATACTGAGGCGTTAATTTCTCAAGTGCTGAATATAGCTGTCTGTTTCTTTCATCTTTTAGAATATCAAACTCAAGATTCTCAGATGCTACAATATCTTCATCATCGCAAAGTGATACCTCTCTTGATAGTTTTCTTAGACGCATCTAAGAAAGATTTCTTCCCACTGAAAAAAGCCAGGTTTTAAATGAGCTTCTTTCAGAAAACAGTGTCGGTCCTGCAACAATCTGAGCAAACGTATCGATCAATAACTCTTCGGCATCATCAATGTTATGAACTATACCTTTTATAAACAATAAAAGAGATTCCTTATACCTCTCATAAAGTATAAGGATATCTTTCTCATCTCTTTCATTTAAATATCGATTGTATACCTGTTCGTCAGTTTCGTGCATATGTATGGTCAAAATCAGACATCGTTTCCTGTCTGTATTCCTTTTAGAGCATCAATCATGTTGTTGAGAGTGGTATCGGCTATAGCTTCCAGAGCTTCAAGTGTATAGAATCCCTGATGGGAAGTCATCATAACATTCGGAAACGACAGAAGCCTTGCAGTAACCGAATGCTGCATTATCTCGTCAGATCGATCTTCATATACATTTCCGGTCTCTTCCTCATATACATCAAGACCTATTCCAAGGAATTTATTAAGTCTAATTCCTTCTATCAGCTCATCAGTATCAATAAGAGCTCCTCTTGAGGTATTTACCAGTATGACACCATCCTTCATCTTCTTAATGCTCTCAATATTGATCATATGATATGTTGAGTCAAGAAGCGGGCAATGGAGCGATATAAGATCACTGGTCTTAAGAAGTTCATCAAGAGAAACATATTCAACAAAATCCTTAAGATCGGGATTCTGATATACGTCATAGGCTATTACCTTCATACCGAAGCCTCTGCATATACGGCACATAGCAGCACCGATCTTTCCTGTTCCGACTATACCGGCAGTCTTTCCATAAAACAGGACGCCTCTTAATCCTTTAAGAGTATAATCATTCTCTCGTACTTTGTTGTAAGCTTTGTAAAGCCTTCGATTAACGGCCATCGCAAGCGCCATAGCCAGTTCTGCTACTGATTCCGGAGAGTACGCCGGTACGCGTTTTACAGCGATACCTAATTCTTTAGCCTTATCAACATCTACATTGTTATATCCAGCACATCTCATTAAGACTGCTTTTACTCCGCATCCTGAAAGGATCTCCAGAGTCTGAGCAGAAACATCAGCACTTACAAATGCACAGACAGCATCGTAATCCTTTGCCAGTATTGCAGTACGCGGCTCAAGTTCATGCTCGATATAATCTATCTCTATATCAGGAAAATTCGATAGTATTGAATCGAACGATTTGATATCATATGTCTTTGCTGCGTAAAATAATAATTTCATCTTTACCTCCCATTAATGTGAAATTTTGAAATATCTCATCAAAATATCTTTAATATAGTTATATCTTCTAGCATAGGTATTTTCAACTCTTATAAGCTGCAAGTTATGCTCTTGACATATTTTATTCTTCTGGGCATCACGTCTTCTAACTACTTCATCTAGCAAGTGTTCTTTCCCATCAAGCTCTATGGCTAAAACCGGTATTTCCTTCTCTCCATGCTTCTCATACACAACAAAATCAAATCTGCCGGTATAAAACAGGCTCTCATAGCCAGAATTATTCTGAAACACCTGAGAAATTGCTACTTCTTTGTGGATTATATATTTTGACTGTGTAAGCCAGATATTCTCTAATGCATGAGTTAGATTCGCAAGGAATGCGCTCTCAGTTTCTGTGCTGAACGGTTTTATTCCGAGAGCACGTGAATTCGTTTCCTTTGGAGTTACTACTGTCTTTCCTTCTTCTTTTACGTATCCTAGAAGTTCGTAAAAATCATCATCTCCATCGCTACACTGCCTGTGAAGTCGTTCGACATTTTTCATATCAGCCAAAACAATTAGTTTATCCTTTGGTCTGGAAGTAGCAACATTAATCAATTCATGATTTGCCTTTAGCCACTCATATGTTCCCGAATATGTTCCATCGCCAATCGCAGTAGAGAATAGAATAATATCCTTTTCATCTCCCTGAAATGAATGCACCGTACCACAAACTACATCATCTATACCCTCAGCTTCCAAAGCCATATTTATCAGGTTTTTCTGGTTTGTAAACGGAGTGATTATTCCAATACTCTTGTCTCTGTTAGCTTTTGTGTACTCAAGAATCCTTTCCATTTCACTATAAGACGTGTTCTTGGTTACTGATGATTTATTCTCTATATCCACAAAAACTAACGGATTAGAATTATTATCTTCTGTCTTTATGCTTAATTGAGAATTATAATACTTACGATTGTTGAATCCTATTATTCTCGGATTACATCTATAATGATTGTGTAATAGTATCTCATCGCTGACCGAATCACTTGCTAAAAACACTTTATAGATTGAATTCTTTCTATAATCATATTCATCTGGTACATTATATTCTCTTAGTAATCTTTTGTTTGTAAATTCATCCAAAACAATTACCGGATTTAATTGCTGAGGATCTCCTACCAGCATAAGGTTTTCCCCCCTTATGACTGGCAATAACGATGTAGCAGTATTACACTGACTTGCTTCATCTATAATAGTCATATCAAATAAGATTTCTGGTTTTCCCAATTTATGTGTAGAAATACAAGTAGTTATTATTATTGGAAAAACTTTTTGAAGCTTTTTGACATTTTCACTGCTAGAAAGATATTTTGATAGAGCCGTAACAGCTTCATCTCTATTGGGATTTTCGATTATCTTTAATAGTTCAGAATATTTTTCTTCTTGAAGTTTCTGAATATGCTTAGCTGAAGTAAAAAACAGATATTGCAAAAACTCATCTTCATTTCTATCTAGTAATTCCAATGCGTCTTTTTCCGTAATTCTTGATTTTTCTTCAATCGCCTTTTCTATCTCTGGTAATTGCCTTCCTCTTAAATCGATTTCAAATGGTAACAATGCCGCAGAAGAGGAATCATTTTCCAACAAGCGTTTTAGTGTTTCTTTCCGTTCTTCAAGGTCAAGGTAGTCTTCATACACTTTTAGCAACTCTGTAAGTCGCTTAGCTCTAGCAACTCGATCCTCTTTTCGTCTATCTAGCGTGCTTTCAAATACCTCTATATCTTTTACAGTAGAAAACAGCATTTTTATATAATCTATCGCAGAATTTAATTTCTCATAATTACCTACTCTCAATACAGGAAAAGGTATCTTTCTCCCTTTATATTCCAATTGTCGAAGCTTATCAAAAACAGTATCTAATGGATGATTGTTATTAGATGCAAAAAGGACTGATCTATCATTAAAATATGCTGTTACTATTGTATTTATAATAGTATTAGTTTTTCCCGTTCCAGGTGGGCCTTGTATATATGCAGTTGGATACTGCATAGCTTTATTAATTGCCAGCAACTGATCCAAATTGATCTTATTATCTATTAATGCTATTGGGTAACTCTTTATTCTTCTTGGTTTATCCAAAAGATCCCCGAAAAATGCTTTAATCGGAAATGTTACTTTTCCACTTTCATACATTTTTATAATTGCCTGATACTCACTATGAAGATCGAGTATTATATCCATGCCAATAGATAAAACATATGGTATATCATCAACTATAACTTTATCACCATAGTTTTTCGTTATAGCATCCTTTATCAATTCTTGATTTTTCTCGAAATTATCAAGAAGTTCATAATCATCCGCATCAATATATTGTCGTATGCTCTCCTTACGAGAGCCATCAATTAGAAATTCCGTACATATTGTAATATCATCATCCGGTCTTAAAAGTCTATGTTCAACATCAAGTTTGAGCTTTTTATATGCTAACACAAATAGGCCATTCGGTTTCTTAATACTCAAAACATTCATGGCCAATTGCTTAATTCTAATATTTGTACTCTGATTATTCTTATTCTGTGATTTTATTGAAAAGTTTTTTACTATATCCTCAAATTGCTGCTTTTTTAGAAAATATCTATCTCCTGCTAATGTATCGCGATCCAAGTATTTTATGAGCTCATATTCAGTACAATAGCTAATAACATCAAGCTTATTACATATTTCCAAATAACTAAGAATCTTGAGATTTGCAACATTATCAAATAAACTGCGATACTTATCCGGATTAAACTCTATATCTCTGATCAAATTAGCATTTACAGGGCAATATGTTCCATCTACTATCTCGGTTGATATGATTGAATCAATATAAATATTGAGTTTTGTAATACTATAGGTTCCTAAATGCATTCCAATAACATTTAGCATACGCTTCATAACATCAATATTTTTAATACAAATCCAATAATTCGTTATATCATCTGATTTATTTCTGTATTCAATTTTTAACCATTTACCTTCATGTACGGCTTTAAAAATATCTTCACATACTGGAGTCATATCGCCTGCTCTTTAACCCATTGAATATTACACAAGAAATAATATCAAAAAATAAAAAACAACCGCTCAGCTTATCTGTGCGGTTGTATAGCGCTTACACCCACGACATACTGAGTGCTTTTTCCCATAAATCCTTTTGAACATCCACCTGTTCGTTTAACCAGTCAACACAAGTATCCTTGCCATCTGCCGACAGTGGAAATCTGTTGTACTGCTTTAATTCATCGGCAGTCTTTATATAATTATATGGTTCCGGCCAGATACAAGCTTCTATTTCATCGCCTGATCTAGACAGTCTGTATCTCATACCCTTGTAGCTTCCGGTCATTGGCTCCTTTTTTATAAATTCAAGAGCTATTGAAGATTTAAGTATATATTCCATTTATAATTCAAACTCCACCCTGAACGTTGTACCCATGTCTTCCTCTGAATCAACCGAAATCTCTCCGTTTAAGAGTTCAACAAGACGTTTTACAACTGTCAGTCCAAGTCCAGTACCTTTACCGTATTTATTGGGGTTACGCTTCTCCTGAGAAAACTCATCATATATTCGAGGCAAAAAATCCTCGCCAATTCCGCATCCGCTGTCTTTTATCTTGAACTTTACCTTTAGTTTGTCGCCATCCTCATGAGCGTGTACATCAAACTGTATCTTGCCTTCATCCGTGAATCTGACCGAATTTAACAGAATATTGATTGCTATCTGCTGAACTCTTCCTGGATCGCATACAAGTCTCTTAAAACGATCATAATCTCGAGTAACTACAAACTCTATACCCTTTTCTTCAGTCATAGGACGGATAACAGTCTCAATACCGTCGACTATCATCTCGAACGCACACTCTTTTTCCTCAAGTTTGAGGTTTCCACTCTCAATAGCATTTATATCTACAAGTTCCTGTGAAAGAGTCATCAGATAGTTACTGGCAGCATGAACGCGTCTCATATCATACGAAAGCATATCAACATCTTCAGAATATCTGTCCATATATGAGATAGAATAGATCGCATTGAGCGGATTTTTCATCTCAAGTCTGAGTCTTGCGATCAGTTCATCATTACGCCGTTTAGCCTTCTTTTCATTGCGCAGAGATTTTTCAAGATTTTTCTTAAGCTGTTCTATTTCACGTTCCTTGTTCTTAACATCAGTAACATCGACAAAACTGCCTGCAAGTCCGTCAATCTTCCCGTTATCATCATAAACGGGAGCCTTTGAGATATAAATATCTCTTTCTTCCCCATCTATCCTGCACTTTTCAAGAACCATGTATGTATTCTCTCCAAGCAGAACTCTTTGTTCGTCAAGATTTGAGGATTCGATATCCTTCAGCCAGTTAAGGTCTTCATCAGTTTTTCCGATTATCTCACTCTGAGATTCAAATCCGAAAAATTCCAGAAATGCCTTGTTTACTCCTTTATAACGATGGTCATTATCCTTCCAGAAGATGCTTTCCTGTGCAGTATTCAAAATCTTATCAAATATCTGATTTTCTTTTGACACCTATACATTCCTCCACCATTCACTTCATTCAGCCAAGGTTATGCATGATCTTTAAGCACATCTATATACCATTGGCAAGCTTCCCTCAGATCCTCCTTCGAAAAATCCTTGATCTTGTCACACTCTGGAATAAATGATGCGCTTGTTTCATCTCTGTTGGATATATTCCACATGATATATCCTACTTCATATCTGTCAGCCAGTTCGATCCATTTTTTTGTTTCAACGAAATTGTTATACAGATTACCGTTCGCATTGCAGCATCCGAATTCTGTTATGAAAAGAGGAAGTCCATTATTTGCAGCATCCTCAAATTTCTTTCTAAGTTCGTCCTTATGTGTATCTGCATAAAAATGCAGGACATACATCAGGTTTTTATCTATTGTTATCGGATCAGCAAGAGCCTCATCAACATCCTGTGACCACCTGGGTGTACCACACAATATAACTGCATACTCATCATATTTTCTTATGACAGGAATGATTTCTTGTGCGTATTCCTTGATATCTGCCCACGTGCAGTCCACATTAGGCTCATTGCATATCTCATAGAACACATTCCCGTACGCGTGATACTTCTGCGCCATAATTTCAAAGAATTTGATTGCCTCATCTTTATGAATGAGCGGATTTGAATCAAGAAGGATATGCCAATCAATGATCACATACAATCCAAGTTCTGTAGCATATCTGACTCCTTTATCAATTAATTCTATAAGCTTATTCTTGTTGTCTTCATCACCTACACAATATCCGTCTTCCTCAGCAGTATACATGGCAAGACGGATAACATCCACCTTCCATTCATCGCTCATCTGCTCAAAGAAATCCCTGTTTACATACTGTGGATACCACGATAAGCCGTGTGTTGAGAGACCATGAAGAGCCACAACCTCATTATTGTGATCAACAAGTTGTCCTTTGCTATTTACGTGTAGTGCACCATGCTTTTCATATTTAGTCATAAATCAATGATTCCTTTTATAACTTCATTTAATATAATAAAAAAGGTGAGCGATATCAGCTCACCTTTTAACAATTAAAGTATTATTTCTTCTTATTGCCTGAAGACTGCTGTTTTACATCTTTTGATACCTTGTCAGCCTTTTTATTCACAGCTTCCTTAATATCTTCTTTTTTTTCTTCTACGGCTTCTTTAACTTCTTCTTTCTTCTGAGCTGCCTCTTTAGCAACTTCCTTCACTTCTTCTTTTACTTCTTCTTTTTTCTCTGTAGTAGCACCCTTAAGTTCTTCTTTCTTTTCCTGAACCGCTTCCTTGGCAGCTGCTATCTTCTCTTCAACTGTTTCCTTTGCTTCTTCAGCTTTTGCTTGAACTACATCTTCAGGCTTCTCAGCTGAATAGTCAACGATCTCATTGGGAATCTCGGCTGCTTTTGTAACAGCTGTATCATCCTGCTTCTTTGGCTCTTTATGATAAATCCATTCTCTCTTTTCGATCATAGCTGCTGACTCAAGAGTCTCGTCTGAAGAAAGATCCTTATGCCAATGGCTCTTATATATCTTAGTGATGATTGCTGCGATTGCTGCTATAAGAAGCAACAGGATTAAAAGTGCAACACCAAACTCAACATAGTAAAGAGTTGTTCCGGGTGTAGCTATCTGAGTCTTGGCATCAAACTCTGTCTGACTTGACTGAACGAATGAGAACAGATTGAATACTCCGGCTACACCGCTCATAAGTCCAAGCCACATGCTTGCGAATATGTTCTCAGAAGCTCTTGACTGGAAGACAAGCATGGTAGCTATGATAAGCGCAATGATGGGACCAATGAACTTATTAGAGTTGCCATACATATAGTCAACAGGTGCATTCTCGTCTATCTGACTGTTATCAGCAAGTTTTATAGCATTTGCAACGTATGCACGAATAAGAACGAATGCAAAGAATGCAATACATATCAGACATACAAATGTTGCAAAAAGAGAATACTTTGCTCCAAGCGCTACATCTCCAAGACCTTCCTTGGGAGGCAGAGCAACTTTTGTTGCAGCATAATCAACATAAGCAAATATGAGCAGGAATACAGAGCACGATGCAACATGGATGACTCCGTATGATTGATTCTTCTTTTTGTAGAAATCATTCATATCAATTACCAAAAGAAGTAATGCAAATCCTGCAATCATGTATTTATGAATTGAAGCACCATAAGGCAGATAGAACGCTATCGCCAATAAAATGATATGCGCAACCAGCGAAACCGGAAGCTGATTAACAAACAATCTGATCATTGTGAAAGCAAACAGAATAATCGCTGACATCAATGCATACTGCCATGAGAACTTATCATATCTAGCCAATGCTATGATACCCAAGGACGCTGCAAGTCCCAGCAGGTATATCAACATGCAGTTTGAAACCTCAAATACTGTTTTATATCTTCTACTAATCATTCTCAACCACCCACTTTACAATCTTTTCTTTGTCATCTTCGTATGGTGTAATATCAACTTCTTTGAACTCAGGAATAATAAGCTTTACGCTGTGGCCTTTAGCAATGAATTCATCAAGCTGCTTAACAAAGTCTGACTTTCTGTTATTTGATATAACAACGAAATCCGTACTGCCGTCATCCAGTCTCTCAGCATCACCGAGAATATGCTTGAATGCTCTGGGTGATTTTGTTACATCTATTCTTGCGATCGTCTTCTGAAGTGAGTTTTTGTCATCAACATCTGAGACCGCATCAAGCTTACACTCTTCACCGGTTATCATATCAATACCGTTTGTGAAGAACTTGACCGGGATATTATCTTTATAGCATCTCTCTACAAAGTAGTCTGCGATTCTTACGCCGTCCTCAACAAGTTCATCAGCTCTTGACATAGAGTTAAGCTCTGTGTTGAGAAGTACAACGCACTTTCTATCTTCGCCCTCTTCTTTGATCGAGCTCATTACGTTATCTATATTCTCCGGAACACTCATGTCATGAATGGGCTTGGGAAGAACATACATGAGCCTTGGAGTCTTTAACGTCATACGTCTTGCTTTAGATATGAAGAAGTCCATACCAAAAACATCAATGCTTGCCAACTGATAGCATCCGCGCTTTGTACACTTGAACGGATAATATCTTGTTACTTTCTGATAAGGCAGAACTGAGAAATAGTCACTTCTGTATATCTGGTCGGTAACAGCAGAACTCTTCTTTACTTCAGCGAATTTGAATACCTTAGGTAATGCAAATCTGATCTGAAGGATTGAAATCGGCAATACCTTATCATTGGATATCTTCTCGATCAGGTTGTTGTCATCTCCCTCTCTTACCATATCATTCTCAAATTCTACTGAGATGTTCAGACCCTTATGCCAGAATCTCTTGTAGATCAGGCTTACAAGGAAGTACAGAATAATTCCCACCAGTAGTACTATCAATAATTTCATCTTCTCAAACCCTCACTTAAATAAGTTTATTCGGTTTCCATACAATATACCGAATCAATTATACCATACTTTTTTTCAATTGTGTATACAATCTGACAAATTTAAATATAAATAAATCAATTATTTTTCAGCTTTTCCTGGTATTTTTTTGAGATTTCCAAAAGGCCTCTGAAAAAATCAAGATAATACTCTTTTAACATATCATTTTTTATGTATGAGCTGTTCTTTTCAATCAGAGTTTTTTCCCTCGTAGCATCATAAATCGGGATATTGTTTTCCTTCTTGTAGATTGCTATTTCTCTCGAGCATTCCATTCTCTTCTCAAAGAGCTTTGCCATCTGTTTATCAATATCTTCTATATTTTCTCTTGCCTGTGAAAGATCCATTTCTTAATTCCTCTCAATCTGAATTCCATTGGATAATTTATCATATCTTATCACATCCGTCCAACAAAAAAATAAAATCCGAAACAACTGCCATAAAATTGAAAACCGCGGACTTTTGTCCGCGGCATCTTATCTGAGAATGTTCTCCTCATCCGGGCTCGGTTCATAGAACCCTTTTATCATACCGTAAGATATGACATTTCCCGTATCACCGTTTTGTGATTTGTTAAGATTATTAAGCTTGTCACCTATATCGGTTCCTGTTGCATCCATATTGAAAGCTATCGCTTCAGGTTCACCTTTTAGTGCGATCACATACACATCATATTCATGTTTTTCAGGCGGATAAGGTCCTACATATCCGGCTTCCTTGCCGTCGTATCCACCCTCTTCAAGTCCGTTCTTATCCGTCATTACATACATATGAAGCCAGTTACTAGCATCCTTGTCTAGCATGAACACTGCATACTTATTGGCACCCTCCACAGCTTCCCAGCTAATCTTAGGTGAAACATTTCCGTGTCTTGATCCGCATTCCTTTTTCCACATATCACCGTCAAGGCTTGATGTGCTTACATCAAATGTATTCAGTTCCTCGATATACAGAGTATCACCTATGGCTCCTCCATTCAAAGCTTCATCATATTCTCTGTCTGAAATATGTGTAGCATTTGCTGTAAATATCATATCACCCTCCCCATTGTCAGAGCTAAGTTTCAGAGTAAGCGCTCCCTCATCGGTAATGATTCCTTCCATGCATTTAAAGTTCTGTTCTACGATACCGTTATCTCCTATCCATGTAAATACGCCGCTCGCATTTGTGAAGAAAGGCTGTTGTTTAGGGCTGGTGTTCTCATCGTTTATAGCTATAGCAAAGAAACCCATTTTCTTTTTGAATTTTATAAACAG
Source organism: Lachnospiraceae bacterium (assembly GCA_016290615.1). Lineage (GTDB taxonomy): Bacteria > Bacillota > Clostridia > Lachnospirales > Lachnospiraceae > Colinaster. The sequence continues at coordinate 82,492 of JAEEUS010000004.1, forward strand.
CTGTCCGTTCTCGTCTGCCTCGCTTTCGTTACCTATCCATGTCTTCATGTCAGATAACTTAAGCGTTTCGCTTTTCCAGCAGCTTCCCGGTAATGCCTCATTGTTTACTGTCCATGCAGTACAGATCTCGTTTCCCACAACCCACTGCGCATCATCTGCATCATACAAGAATTCCACATTCTTGCTGATGTTCTGCGGTATCATGCCACTGGGATTCCCCGCATCAATATCCATACTGACAGTATCCTTTGCAACATAATGTCTGCCATCCTCAGTAGTATCAATGGTTTCAAAGCTGTGTCCAGTGATCGTTAATAAGTTGTATGCATCCTTCATGCAATCACTCATTACCTGATCATCCGGCACAGAATCCGGTATTTCTGTCTCCGTTTCATGAGTCTGAACATTATCTGTGTTTACAGTCTGAACATCAGTATTCTCATTAGCAGTACACCCGGTAAAAAACATGCTTCCCGCTACTAGTATCGATAATATAATAAATCCCGATAAAGTTCTTCTTTTCATAACACACCTCCTGTTGTTGGATTTTGTATGTTAATCATAAGTCCTTTTCGGGATATAAAAATAGAAATATCTGCACATACATCTGTAAAATCTGCACATACTACTGATTTCTGAATGCCTTTGGTGACATGCCTTCATGTTTTTTGAAAACCTTGGTAAAATAGTTCGAATCCTCAAATCCCACTCTCGCGCTCACCTCTCCTATTGGTATCTGAGTTGTCGATAGCAGTACTTTTGCCAGGTCAAGACGCAACTTGAGAAGATAATTCATACACGTCATTGATGATTCATTCATGAATATATCATTGAGCTTGTTTCTGTTTATCAGAAACTCTTTTGTAAGTCTCTCTAGATTGATATTCTCTCCGATATGTTCATTCAGGTATTCAACTATTTTAGAAAATGTCACATCAGATTCTGAATCCTTATCATCACCTGAAGACACAATTACATATGAATAATTGATAAAGTAGAGCAGCTCCATCAGAAAAGACCTGCTCCTGCATGGCCAGAATCCGTCTTTCTGTCCCTTTAGCTGAACATCAAGTGAGCTTATTATACTCTTGACCCTCTCAAGGCTGTTTAGGGATATCGGTATGACAGGTTGGGTAACGTCCGCATCAGTAAACGGAAGTATCATAACAAAATCCTGATAAACGATCGTACCAATCTGACTGTCAAAATCATGTGCATCAATCCGTTCGTACGAAAACTCATCTCTGACAGCTGTTGGATTAAAGAATACAATATCAGCTTTGATCTTCTCCATGATTTTGAAGTCAGCTTTATTCTTGTTGGACAGCATAATGATCGCCGGAGCCTTTACAGTATAATCTCTTTTATCTATCTTAAGTCCAAACGTTCCCTTCTCAACAACAACTATCTTGTATGTTTTCTCATCATTGATATACTCAGGTACTCTGTCACTCTTTTCAACATATATATCAACGATCCTGTCCCAATCATCCCAGAAGCACTCTGTGTACAGCTTCATGTCATACCCCCGATCATTTACGGCTTTCAAAAAAGTTGTTCAGTTTTGTAAGCAGCTCATCCTTCTCGATAGTTTTTAAAAAATACCCTTCCGGTTTTAGCGCTACCACAGCCATAACGCTTTCCTTGTCACCTTTTCCTGTAAGGAATATAACAGGAATATTCTTGGTCTCCTCATCGCTTCTTAACATCTCCAGGACCTGAGGCCCCGTTGTCACCGGCATCTCATGATCAAGAAGTATAAGGTCAGCCTTGTTCTTTCCCAGCCACTTAATAGCCTGAAGTCCGGAATTAGCCATAGCGACCTTATATGTTCCTTTTAGCCATTCTCTTACAAGCCCCAGATACCCTGGATCATCATCAACGATCAGGATCGTCTTTCTGAATTCACCTGACTCAAGCTTTCTGAACATATCGCTTACATGATCAACAAAAGCAGCATTGTCTATTGGTCTTTCAAATACAGCATATACAAGATCTCCCGATACACGATCTTTTATGAATCTGATAGCATTCTTGTCCCCTATAGGTATCATCTGAACACCATCCTCAATCATCTTTTCGCAAAGGAAATGCAGCGCTGCATCCTGAGGAGTCTCTCCTTCATCCATATACATAACAACTAGTTTTGTTTCGTTCCATTTAGAATTGATCTCGTTGACACCCCAGTGAGCAAATTCGCATACCAGGCCTGCATCCTGCAGTTTCTTAAGTAATACCCTTACGAGAAATGATTCTTTTTCTCCAGTGAACAGTACTCGATTCATCGACAAGATTCTCCTTTACAACTATACAAATAACTCTTCCATGGCATCCCAGTCAAGTTTCTTCATGAGTTTTTCAAGCTCTTTAAATCTCTCAGCATCGGCTTTGGGCAGTTTATATTCATTAACCTGGTTTATGATCATCTCCACTGAATCATAATCCATCTGAGGGATCACTTCTTTCAATGCATCGTATGCGTCCTTTAGTACATCCTCATGAATCGCCTCTTTGTCATTGTCTTTATCATCGGCTTTCTTTATCCGCGAAAGCTTTTCTTTAAATTCCATATACATAGACATAAGCTTTTCATTGTTTTCATCAATGAATTCTCTGTCATCTTTCTTTCCGGCTTCCTCCATCCTTTCACAGAACACCGACAATTCGTTTGCTCCAATAATACGAGCACTGGTCTTGAGGGCATGCACTTTGATGGTGTACAGATTGATATCATCTTCTTTATATGCACCATTTATAACTTCTGCATTGCTGTCAATAGTATCAAAAAAGCTTTCCAGTCCGCTTATGTACGTAGTAACACCACCACTGCATCTTATTCCGTCATCTACAGATATACCCACAACATCCTTAACCCATTTCAGATCATCTGGTAGTTCTGTTGGCTCATGCTCTGCTTCATCTTGGGCAGGCTTCATCATAATATCCTCAGGTATATGCTTCATTATTGCCTTCTCAAGAGCAATACTGTCAATAGGCTTTGCAAGGTATCCGTTAAATCCCTTTGATTTGTAGAATTCTTCACCACCAGCAGTTGCATTTGCCGTTAATGCATAGACAGGCAGATCAGGATCATTTTCCCTGATCCTGGCCATTGTCTCGATGCCATCCATTCCCGGCATCATATGATCAAGCAAGACGACATTGAAGTTTCCATGCTTGATCTTTTCCAAGCACTCTTCTCCGCTAGCCGCTGTCGTCACATAAACCTTCGTTGCCTTTAGAAGTCCCTTGATAACGGTGAGATTCATCGGATTGTCATCAACAACCAAAACCTCTGCATCAGGAGCTATAAACTGCGGCACATACGGTCCTCTGGCCTGCTCGTTTTCACGTTCATTGAATACACCGATTCCCGTCGGATCAGCAATCGCCTGTTCAAGGTTAAATATAAACTCCGAGCCTTCTCCATATACACTCTCGCACTCGAGCGACCCGTTCATCATCTGAGCGAATCGTCTTGATATATCAAGCCCGAGTCCCGTACCCTGTATACCGCTGTTCTTTTCTTCGTCAAGTCTCTCATAAGCGGTAAACAGCTTATCCATATCCTCCGGCTTTACTCCTATGCCGGAATCTCTAACAGATATCTTAAGATCACAGACTTTTTCTCTTATTTCCTTGACAGTTACAGTCAAGGTAAATCCGCCAATATCAGTGTACTTAACAGCATTGGTCAAAAGATTCAGGCATACCTGCTTTATCTTGCCCGAATCACCGTAGAGCCTCCTCGGGAGTTTTTCATCAATATCAACCGCAAATGTCAGGTCTTTCTGGGTACTTCTTACCCTGATCATGGAAATGATCGAGCGCAAAAGATCCGCCGTATCATATTCCTGTTCAACCAGATTCATCTTTCCCGATTCGATCTTCGACATGTCTAAAAGATCATTTATAAGATCCAAAAGTGATTCGGAGGCATGTCTGATATCAAGTGCATATCCTATAACCGACATGAAATACGGTTTGGGAACATCCGACGTATCTTCTCGCAGTATCATTTCATCCATACCCATAATGGTATTGATCGGAGTTCTTATCTCATGTGACATGTTCGCCAAGAATCTGGACTTGGCAGTATTTGCACGTTCAGCTTCTTCCTTGGCCTGCTGGATCTCGTTATACTGTCTGCGAATGATGGTACCAGCCATAAAGCGCCAAACGATTATTCCGACAAGCGCAGCAATAAGAGCCACTATAAGTATCTTGAACACCAGAAGTTCAAATAATCTCGGAGTCTTTACAATACTAAATGTTTCATCCTGAAGTACTTCGCCCGTTCCTCTGTCAAGGACTTGGATATGAAGAACATAATTACCGTATTTTAGACCTGTATATTCAAGTTGTGTAAGTTTGCTCTGCTGTGCCGTTATGCCCGAATCCTCGAGTCCTTCAATATACATCCTGATCGTAGGATTTGACATCGTGTAATCCAGTATGGCAGGACTGATCTGTATACGACCCTTTGAGGCAGGTATCACATATTTTCCGGATTCATCCGGAAGTATACTAATATCATCGCATGTGACTGAACGGACTGCCAGTTTGATCTTTACGGATTCTTCAAAATAGTGATTGATGTTTACTTTGCTGACTCCGCTTCTTCCAGAAACATATAAGTATCCATCTTTATCAAGCGCGCTGTATGAATTGCTTGAGGGAGTGCTCGTAAGACCGTTCGCTATAGTGTATAAGCCGTATTCCTTGATAGAATTATCGATCATATCCTGAGCTTTTACATAGTATACTCCGTAAGATGACAATATCCATATATTGCCGTTGTCATCAAAATACATATCGAAGTTATTGTTATATGGGAAAGAGTCCACATTTGTAATAACTCCGTCACGAAGATATTCAATAGAATTTGATGTAATGATCCAGATGACTCCTCTTATCTCATCCTTTTTTATCCTAAGGACAACGTCACTCGTAAGACCGTCTTCACGTCCGAACCTGCTTACTTTGGAACCTTCGATGACATATATCCCGTCACCGTCACTTCCCGCAAAAATCTCATCATTAAAACCTTCTTCGACCGTGAGAAATACTGTGTTTTCAACACCCTCTTTTGAACCTATTACCTTTACTACCTTATCATCTTTTATAACAGCCAGACCGCCGTTGGTTCCAGCCAGTACAGTACCGTCATCTGTTATTCGTGTACATCTGACACTGTTATCCGGCATTCCGTTATCCTTGGTAAAGCTTACCAGTGTGTTATCAGGTTTAACACATACCAAACCTTTATCATTCGTATATGTCGATATCCAGAGATTGCCTTTTTTATCTTCCATTATGCAGCGAATCCTGGTATCTTCAAAATTCTTTGACAGCATCTTTTCGACTTCTATCATATCACTGTCTATGATATGTAATCCGGTATCCGTTCCGATATACAGCATATTGTTATGTATACACGTCGCATTTACAGAGATGTTTTCTATTCCTGCCATATCATTTACATCAAGAAAGTTATTCGCAACTATCTTCATGACGCCTTGACGTGAAGAAGCAAACCAGAGATTCCCCTGATAATCAGCCGTTACCATATCGATGGAATTATTCATGGGTACATCCCTCAGGACACGAAATCTGTTATGTTCATCTATATATCCGGCATAATGCTCTGATGTGATCCATATTCTGTTACATGCATAGGTTATGCAGTATATATCGTTAGCAGGTGAAACAGTGATCCTCTCAAGATTACCCGCTTTATCACCAAAGTTGCCATAATATACGCCATCTGATTCCGTTCCGATATAAACATGTCCCAGATCATTCGGGTCAGCAAATATACATGAAATCTTCTCAATTCCAAGCTCTTCGTTTGTATAAAACGCAGTTACTGTTCCGTCTGCTATCGAGAATATCTCTCCATCTTTTGTATTGGCATATATGGTTCCCTGCGAGTCCGAACTCATATTTTCAATCGTTTTGCTGTTAATTCTGTCATCATTAAGATTTACAAGCCCTGCATCATCTACATATGATATTCCGCTTGTAGAACCGATATATACTTGTCCTCTGTCATCTTCCGCAAATGAACGTATGGAAGATGATTGCAATCCGTCCTTGTATGTGAATCTTATAGTCTCTCCATTATCCAAAACAACCACACCGTTATCATTGGTTCCAACCCAGAGACGTTTTTTGCTGTCTTCAAACATGGTCCTTCCGCTGGTAAGGCCGTTTGAAGCATCCATTCTCTCAAACAGTGTTCCGTCATATCTTATGATCCCGCTATAACCACCTATCCAGACATATCCATCACTTGTACTATATATGAAATTGGCATCACTTGTAGGCAGCCCGTTTGTAGCATCATAAAGGACACAGGAATACCCGACACCCGTCAGCTGTCCAGTTACGGCGTATCCTCCTCCGACATTTTCCTCTATTTGAGATGCATATGCACCATTTCCCAATAACAGAAAAATACTCAGATAGATAAGAGATGAAATTTTCTTGAACTTCTTAACCATCAATGATGCCTCCGCTATCCTATATCGTGGTATTTCTTGAGTACCAGTTTGACTTGTGGCAATGAATCCATGAATACTTCCACGCATTTGGGATCAAAATGAGCCCCGGCGCCCTCTTCTAATATCTCGAGTGCCTTTTCAATCGGGAAAGCAGGTTTATAAACTCTCGGTGATGTCAGCGCATCAAAAACATCAGCAACCGCCATGACACGTGCCGATAAGGGGATGGTCTGACCTTTTAACCCTTCAGGATATCCCTTTCCGTCCCATCTTTCATGATGGTATGCAGCCATATTCCTTGCTTCTTTAAGGTAATTCTCACCGTTAACAGTACTTATAGCCTGTTCCATGATCTTCTTGCCGGCCGTAGTATGAGTCTTCATTATGGCAAACTCTTCATCCGTAAGCTTTCCAGGTTTGTTAAGAATCGCATCTGATATATTGATCTTTCCTACATCATGCAGCGGAGCCGACATCTCAACATCCGCTATATACTTATCAGTAAGTTTTTCAACGTAATATCCGTGTTTTTTTAGTCCCTCAAGAATTATCCTTACGTATGCCGCTGTCTTCTGGATATGTGCTCCAGTATCGGAATCACGATTTTCAACCATGTCCGCCATGGTTATGATAAGTCCGTTCTGCATCTTTGCGGTGGCATCCGCATAATATCTTATCTCACGCAGCTGTTCCGCAGTCGATCTTGCCATTCCGCACATAGCCTTATAGAGCTTCTCAACCTCATCTCCTGTGTTAATTCCGAGATTTCCCAATTTTCTTACATTTTCATCGAGATGCTCCTGATCGTCGCTACCGATCATAAATGCTTCAACAGAATGAGCCATGCTTCCTATCGGATAAATCAGATAATGTCCGGACACCCAAAGACCATATCCCAAGATCATGATGAAGAATCCCGAAAATACCATCAGGGCTTTTCTGGCAAATTCTCTCACATACCCTGTCAGATATGACATTGAAACGTCAGCTCCTGCATAAGCTACGGTCCTTCCTTTGGAATCACGCACTGGATAATAAGCAGTTAATAGCCACCCAAATGTATCATTTGACTCTATAGGCTCAATTTCTTCACCTTTTATCAGAGCATCCATCTGATCCTGGAAAGCCTCTTCAACCTCTACTCGCGTTCCGGGTTCATTTCCCATTACATTAGCTTCCGGATTATCCACATCAAATACGAAATAGCATCCATCCTGCCTAATCTTTACAACGTACAGATACTCTACTCCGTTAGCGTTGTCGCGGATCTTTTCGAGCATTTCAAGAGTCTCTTTATAACCTGAAGCATCTCTTCCGTTCTCCAGATACTCATTTATCATATCTGCATCAACTTCCGATGCTGCAAATTTTGCAGCATTGATCGCATTGATCGTATACTCCTGTCTGGTATTCTCAAACTGCAGGTTGATACTGATAGTAGCCATTACTATAGTCAACGTTACCGTAGCAAAAGTCAGCAGCACAATGATCCTGATTCTAAGAGAATGAATACCGCCTTTACCAGACTGTCTATTAATATCATCAACTTCTTCATTGGTCAGCGGATTCTGCTTCCAGCTGCTGAACCATATCTCCTTGATAGTATCTTTAGGTAAAAATCGAATGATCAGAACAGCTATAAGAATTGAGGCAGTCTTGTCAAGAAGATTTAAAACTATATTGAGAAACATCGAGCTTATGAAATAGCCGACATTTGATGATCCTGCCATGATCCTTGCAGATTGAGCCACATCATCAAACTGCGGCCCTCCAAGAAGAAGCCACTGGAAGCATGTTCCTATTCCGCCTCCGATAAATGCCAACAGCATTATCAGTAAAACCGATGTTGCTTTCTTTTTATACTTTTCTTTTCTGACAAACGATGAAACACACATCGCAATCAGTACTCCGATCAGTACATAATAAAGCGAATACGGATTAAAGAAACTGCAGAAAAAGCTGGTCACCACCGCAGTCAGAATACCCGGTATCGCTCCTGCAAGCGATGCCACGATTATAGTTCCTATGGTATCCATATATAATGGCAAATCCAGACTATGACATACGAAAGCAAGCAGAACATTTATACATATACCAGCGGTCTCGATCCCCAAACGTCTGGTCAGGTTTTTATCGGGTTTGTTTATGAGGCTTTTCACCTTTTATTCCTCCGTATCATTCCTCTTTATAAAGGAAATCCCTTGGCTCATAAATCTGCATATAGCATTAATAGTTACATAGACTGCATTTATTGATTTTGAATCACTTTTGCATATAGTCAAAACTGTGTCATAGTACAACAAATAATTCTCAAAACACAGCTGTTAAGCTCCCCGAGCGTTCCAAATTATTAACCTTTTTTTATCAAATCTTTAATGTTTTATTATACCACAAAAACATCAAAGATTAGAATTTATCTATAACTCCTTCAAGCCCTTTTTCATCATAAATCTGCTTGTAATAATCCACTTCTTTGCTTATGATCGCATCGATGGCTTTCATGCTGAGCAGTTCAACCGGTGCTTTGTCATCCGTAAGCAAATGATCTCCTGCCTCGTATGCAGTCAGAGCCCCATCCACTCTCTCCATCATGTTTCTCAGACTGCCCTCCTCTTCAAGGCTATATCCTATTTCAAACCGCTCAATAATATCTGTATTGCAAGAAGCATACAGTTCCCTGTTGGTTCCGTTGTATACATCTGCAGTATAAACTGTCGGAAATACTCTTGATATCGTATCAGCTAGATAAGAATTGATCCCGTCATCACCGTCAGAGATCATATTCATATTAACAACCATGACACCCTCATCCGTGAGATGTTCTTTAACAAGCTGAAAGAATTCAATCGAAGCCATTTGAAAAGGGATCGTTATATCCTGATATGCATCCACCATTATAACGTCATATTTTTGTTCTTTATCCAGTCCATGAAGATATGCACGTCCGTCATAAGTAGTGACTTTTATATCATCTGGTAGTTCAAAATACTCATGAGCCAGATCAGTTATCCTCTCATCTATCTCTACTCCCTCGACGTTCACATTGGTAAAAAATCTATTGCACTGAGTTGCGAACGTACCTGTACCCATCCCCAGTATAAGTACATTAAGATCTTCCTTCTCCCCTACTCCTGCCATGAAAGGCGCCGCCATCGCATAGTCATAGTACATTCCTGTCAGAGTCTTTTCTTTTCTGTATACTGATTGAACCCCAAACAGCACGTTTGTTGAGAATACAACCTTTGAGTCATCCTCATATACCTGAAGATAATTATAAATCGATTCTCCCTCATAAGTCAGATCATCCCTCCAGAATGCGAACGAATCGCCATGACCCAAGACGCATGAAGTCGCAAATATGATTATAGAGATCATTGCTACAGTCGACCTCTTTTTGCTTGAAGCAAAATATATTATTGCAAGCAGGAGCAGTATTCCCGAAAATATCAGGAAAGTAATGTTTGTTCCTACAGCTGGAATACTGATAAACGTCGGTACAAATGTACCTATTATACTTCCGATTGTATTAGCAGCATTCAGATAGCCGACAGTCTTTCCGCTGTCATCGAGACTGTCAACAGTGTATTTGACCAAAGATGGGGTGACTGTCCCGAGCAAGAAAAGAGGAAACACAAAAACAACCATACAAGCCGCAAACGCAGCTATTACCAAAAAGTTTGTGTTAATGGTAAATACCAGTAATGCGCTTATACCCAGTATGATGTACTTGCCGACAACCGGTATCAATCCTATCCAGACAGCTGCTATGATAATTCTTTTATATAACCTGTCCGGGTTTGGATCTTTATCAGCCCATCGTCCTCCCATTATATTTCCCAGGGCCATTGCGATCATAATAGTACCTATGATAATGGTCCATACAATCTGAGATGAACTGAAATAAGGAGCAAGCAACCTGCTCGCTCCCAGTTCCACTGCCATAACAGACATTCCGGCAAAGAATTCCGTAAGATACAGATAAGTTTTATTCTGCAATATTTTGTTCATAATATTTCTATATCCTCCGTCTCGATCTGATCAATGCTCATAGTCTGAGTCGCATCATCAATATACTGTTCGAACCCGACAAGAGCAGCAAACGGCGAAAACTGCGCTGCTCTGTTAAGCATTGACATATGCGGTCTTGTTTTTGACTGATAATGCTCATGATCTATTATATCACTGTAATCACTCATTTTATATCCTTCAGACTATTCGGCGTTATGTCCGCCTATCTGTCTATTCCTTTCTCTTGCTGTGGCTTCATCGCGAAAACTCGTTCCTTTTACGATGGCATTCTTTCCATATTTCTTTTTTATCTCAAGAGTGGCTTTTTGGAGGTTTTTTTCTCTGCTCAACCTTTCCTGAAGTTCTTCTTTCTTTTTCTGCTCTTCTTCAAAATCAGAAAAAAGATCGAGCTGTACATACTCATCTTCTTTTCTGGCATCCTCTTCCGTCATGAGTCTGCAGGATGTTACCGAAAGCCTCCTGATAAAAAGACTTTCATCAACAACCTTGTCATATTCCTTTATAAAGGCATCGGTAATTAAGGATGATGCCGATGTTTTTATACTAAGATTTATGTTTCCTCCCGCATGTTTTGGAACATCCCTTCCATATCTGTCCTTTTTTATTTCTCCGTCATACTCCTTACTGTTTTTAAATGTGTTTGCATCATAACCGACATAAAGATTAAGCTGATCGGTCACAAGCCCCTTCTCCACAAGATCAAGCGAAAGCTGATCTGCCATCTCCATGACAACAGTTCTAGCTTCATCCTTAGAATATGGCCTTTTAAGTACCTGTCCTGTTGAATAAGATGTTTCCTTTGGTCTGTATTTTTTTATGTATTCGATCGTACACGGCTCCCATCCCCATGCATGATCGATAAGAAGTTCCGCATTCACCCCGAATTTTTTATACAATGCATCCTCATTATGCTCTGAGTATGCTGCTATATCCCCCATGGTGTACAATCCCATCTGTGCCAGGCTTCTCGCTGTTCCGCCTCCTACTCTCCAGAAGTCGGTGATTGGTTTATGAGACCAGAGTTTCTCTCTGTAACTGCGCTCGTCCAGTTGAGCTATCCTGACACCGTTTTCATCTGCAGGTATATGCTTCGCCTCTACATCCATCGCTATCTTAGCCAGATACAGGTTAGAACCTATTCCTGCAGTTGCAGTTATTCCTGTATTCTTCAATACATCATTTATGATCGTTCTTGCCAGTTCATGCGAATTCATCTTGTAGGTATCAAGATATGCCGTAACATCCATAAACACCTCATCACACGAATAAACATGAATATCCTCGGGAGCAACATATTTCAGGTATATCTTATATATGTTGGTGCTGTACTGCATATAAAGCGACATTCGCGGCTTGGCTACTATGTACTCGATCTTGTCCTTTCTCACTGAATTGAGCTGACCAATTTTTTGAACAACCTCAAAAAGTCTGGCTCGCCCCGGGATTCCATAGGCCTTTAATGACGGTGATACAGCCAGACAGATTGTCTTCTCAGTTCTTGAACTGTCAGCAACGACCAGATTGGTAGTGAGAGGATCAAGATTTCTTTCAACGCACTCGACTGAGGCATAGAACGATTTCAGATCGATAGCTATATAAGATCTATTCCTCACTTATGTCTCCTTTTTATCATCTGTTTCAATACATATCTTTTAAGCAGGGCATTGCAGCTCTCAAAATGAACAGTATCATCATGATCCACCTGTTTGTCGGCATAGATTATCTTTTCAAATATTCCAATATATGATACAAGATCATGTGCAACGCTTTGCTGTGCTCTGTTTTCAAATTCCGTCAGTGTTTCGCCTTCCCTCAGCCTAAGTCCGACATGTCTTAACAGTTTTAGGTTTCTATTCCACATAGTCATTACTTTTTCTCTATGACTCATCCTGCTGTATCTTATTCTTTTGTAAAGCGAGTCAAAAATCAAAAAGAGAATGACAAACGTAGCGACCATCAAAAGAGGCATGTACAATAATCTGAGATCAAAAGATCGTTTATCCATTATCGCATTATCAAGATCAGCCAAATCAGTCATCGCATTATCGTATGCAACATTCTTGTATTTTTCACTGTAATAATCTGTTTGGACACTTGCAGTCTTATTACTTACTTCCCATCCAGAAGACTTCTTAAATCCGGGCGTTGGTTCAAAATCGAGCCATCCGAATCCTTCAATATAGGCTTCTGCCCAGGCATGGGCTCTATCCGACATGACTTCATCTTCCCTGCCTGTAGTCATGCAATCATAACCCTGGATATATCTTGCAGGTATCCCCTGAGACCTGGCCATAAGAACAAAAGTCGTTGCAAAGTGAGTGCAATACCCCTCCTTTTTGTCAAATATCAGATAGTCCACAAAATCTGAACACGATCTTATATTCTCAGGAAGTTCACCCGGCTGCGTAGTATATTTGAGTTTTAGGAGATAATCTTCAATACGTTCAAGCTTTTCATAGTCTGAGTGCGTTCCTTCTAATATTGCATCAAGTTCTCTCATCGCCCTGTCAGACAGTTTCGGATTTTCAGCATAGACATCATAGATTTGCTGTCTGTAACTGTTATATCCCTCAATAGTATAGCCTGACATATCTGCAGATGTTAATTCAGCCTTTGCTCTATCAAGTACTTCCTTGTCTAATATAATGTTTTCATTTATAAGCTCATCAAAGCCTTCAAAGCTTCTGTTTATCCTGTAATATCTTATCTTGTATAAAAGCTTCTTCCTGCCTATAAAACTAACATCTCCGCCCACCTGCTTGGTCTGAGCGTCATCAATCCCCGGCAGCGATTTTGTCGGAGTAAACGCATGTGTTGTTCTGACACCGACACAGTTGATATATATATAATCATTTTTCAGATAATCATTTATGCTTGCAGGATCATGTCTGATAACAGCACCAAGCGTCTCAAGTACATCATACATCTTGTAATCTATCAAAGACTCATCATTCTTTACCCATCTTCTTCCGTCAAATGAATCAAATGACTTTCCTCCAAGATACAGAGCACCCTTGCTCATAGTATTTCTTGATATATCCAAAACCTTGTACGGATCAGCTGTGATTCCACTTCCTATCCCGCCGTTATCTGAAAATCCTATCTTTGCTTCTTCATTATCCCAGCTTTTCTTTATATCAAGAGATTGGACAATGATCTCATACCTTATCCTGGCAGCCTTGGCAAAGCTTTTGACAAATCCCCAGTCATAAGGCTTGTCAGGAAACCTTATCAGAAACAATAAAAGAAACAAAACAGCTACGAACGGAAAAACATAAACAACATGCGGCTTGAGTTTTGTGTCTCCTTCCTTGTTCCATCTAAGCTGTATTTCCTCTATAAGTGTAACACTTGTATAGAGCAAAAACATCAGTACTATGCATTTTGAGACCGTTATCTGTTTAAAAAGAAAGATCACAAGGACAATAAATCCGGCTGCTAATAAAATCAGCTTTATCATTCTGTATCTTTCTGCGATCTTCTCGATAAAAAAGCAGCCTATGCCAATCAGAAGTACCCATAACCCCCACTTGTACTCATGAATCAACTTTGTTCTCGTCTCATCACCAATTGTGATCAGAATTCCAACGATGCCTGTCAATATGACACCGATCACTATCGTACGCAATCTGGATTTTATATGCAGATACACTACGGGAATAGTTCCAGATATCAGAGAAAGAACGTATATAAGAATACCCGTCTCATTATTCGAGCGAAAAAGCACAGATAAAACAGCTATAAGGCAAAGAGGAATCACATGAATAAGATCATATACAAAATCTATCATCACATCACCTCCGTCAGGTCACACTCTGTGGATATTCTGACCATATTTGTCCTTGTCATAAGCTGTGATGAATAATCATCTTTCACGTTGTTCGATATTATGTAAACTACTGCTGGAATATTGTTTTTACTTAACTCTGAAGCTGTCTGGGCCATTGCATCATCCCATTTATGAACAACCATAAATACAGCTTTCTTCAAAAATACGGTCTTACTGTCCAAAAGGTTGCGACACAAAAGCTCATTATTATGAGATTCATCAAAAGCAATCGAGGACATTCTCTCATAGAATTCTTCAAACCCTTTGTTCTTATCAACAGAATCCTCTTCAAATGACGCACCTTCGTAATATGTAGATACTTGTATTCCTCTCTGTGAAAAGTACAGATTAAGTGCTATTGCAGCCTCAAGTATCTTATTTTCAAGCGGAAGATACTCTTCAATCCTGTTACTTACTCTGTGAGTATCAACAATTATGCCCACCCCCTGTTGCTGCTCTCCTATTCTTTCGCGGACCATGAACTTGCCTATATTGGCACTGACTTTCCAATTCATCATCCTTACATCATCTCCGGCAACATATTCGCGCGATATAACATCAGGCTCGTTCTGATTGACTCTTGAGTCTCTGACAGCACTCAAAGCAATATCAGCATGCGCAAGATTAGAAAGGTGAACCACATTGGGCCTGACGGTAACTCGAAAAGGTTCCCTGTTTTTATATGTAATCGAAAACAGTCTGAAGAAATCCTGTATCACAACTCTTTTGATTCCAACTTCGTATTCTCCTCTGTATTTACATACAATATTGGTCTGTTTTTTTATACCGCTCATTGGTCGAAGCTCATATTCAGTTTTATCATCAAGGCCGCTTATCGTGGAAAAAGTTGAATAAAATAAAACCCTGACACCGGAGAAGTTGATCCTGCTCTCATTTTGCAGAGTAAAATAGAACGTGGCCGTATTGTTGCATACGATGTCACGTGCATCGATATTCTGATATATCTTAAACAAAAGATATACGCACATTATGTACAGAAGGGATATTATCGGAATGAGTGAAAAGAGCATAAACAGCCCATAGCTAATCAGCCCTCCGTAGAAAGAAATGCCAATCAGTGACAATACCCACAAGATCAATAATATGATACGGTTTCTTTTCATGAGGATCACTCCATGGGAATCTTTGCCTTAATGACCAGACTCTTTACTATACTGTCGATATCCTCTTTTCGTATCTTCGCTTCTGGAGTTAGTGTCATCCTGTGATGAAGTACATTTACAGCAACAGCTTTAACATCATCCGGCTTAACAAAATCACGACCGTCAAGAAACGCTTTAGCCCGTGAGGCAGCCACAATAAAAAGCATCGCTCTTGGACTGGCGCCAAGAACAAATCTGCTTTCGTTTCGGGTGAGGTCTATTATCTCCTGAATATATTTAAGCACGGCATCACTTACATGAATATCATTGACTGCTTTTCTGAGCGCAAGAATATCCTCACCGTCACATAAACTCTTTACTTCATCAATAGTCTTTCCTTCGATATGGTTCTTAGCAAGCCGTATCTCCTCTTGTGCTGTAGGATAACCTATAGACAGCTTCATCATGAATCTGTCCATCTGAGCTTCCGGAAGAGGATATGTCCCAAGATATTCGACAGGATTCTGCGTTGCGATCACCATAAATGGTTGGGGAATCTCTAGATCCACTCCATCCACGGTAACCTTTCCCTCCCCCATAGCCTCTAACAGACTTGCCTGAGTTTTGGGAGATGTCCTGTTTATCTCATCTGCAAGTATCATCTGGTGCATAACAGCACCTTCTTTATACTCAAATTCGCCTGTCTTCATGTTGTAGATTGATATGCCAACAACATCCGAAGGAAGAGTATCAGGTGTAAACTGTATTCTGGCAAAGCTTAAATCTATGGACTTTGAGAGTATTTTTGCAAGTGTCGTCTTACCAACCCCCGGAACATCCTCAAGCAGGACATGTCCACCTGCCAAAAGACAGGTCAGTACATCTTCAATCACATCTTCCTTGCCGACAAAATACTCACTTATCTGATCTCTTAATCTGTTAATCATTCTGTTTTCCCCCTTAATTTCTATAGTATCATTATAGATGAAAACTATTACTGGTGATAGCTTTTTGATATATATTTTTGGTCAAATTGATATTTCAATCCTGCATGTTTTGTATTATACTTCTTAAAAACATTACTCAACGAGGTACAACAAAATGACTAAAACAAGATCGACTACACTCAGGATAACACTTACAGCCGTTTTTATGGCTCTAAACATAATCATGTCATCTTTTGGCATTCCCGTCCCGGGCGGACATCTTTATCTGTGTGATGCCGTAATATGCCTGGCAGCAATTCTTTTGAATCCGTTAGAAGCGTTTGTTGTAGGAGGTGTGGGATCATTTTTAGGAGATATGCTTTTTTATCCTCTTCCGATGTTCGTCTCTCTCGTTACGCATGGTCTGCAGGCTGTTGTGATCTCACTGATCTCGCATAAGACATTTAAATCTCACCCGAGGATCGCATCATCCATCGGAGTAACGATTGGCGGCATAATCATGGTAACAGGCTACACACTTGGAAAGATTTACGTTTACAGCACGTTTGAATACGCAATGCTCAAACTCCCTTATGAGATCGCACAGGCTGCCTTAGGTGCCGTACTTGGCTCTGTTCTGTGCTGGCATGCCGGTATCCATAAGTTCTTTAACAGAATCACTGAGAACGCAGATTAGTGTTTAATCTGGCATTGCTCACCACAATACCTGCTATAACGAGTAATGCCCCGATAATAACACTTACAGACAGGTCTTCTTTATACCAGACTATACCTATCAAAGTCGCGGCTACAGGCTCGATCGAAGCGATGATCGATGCCTGCCCGTTCTCGACTTCCTTAAGTCCTATCGTATAAGTCAGATACGGAATTATCGTAGATACAAGTACAAATATGACAGCCAGTACAATGCTTTCGGACGAAGAAGTAACAGTACTGGCTACTTTTATGCCATCTGCAAAGAATACAGTTGTAAATGCAGCGAAAAGAAATGTATAAAAACTGATCGTATACGAATCATATCCCCGCTCTATGGCAAAGCGAGAAAATATCGAATACAGCGCATATCCGAGACCTGCACCGAGTCCGATAAAAAGAGTAGTCAAAGTCAGTCTTTCCGTATTTGAAAAAACTCCCGTAACAAAGATCAAACCTATAAAGGCAAGAAGCAGCGCAATAATCTTAGGCTTCGTCAATCTTTCCTTGAAACAAATCGCCGATATGATCATTACAAATGCTGGAGCCGTATACAGAAGAATAGCCCCAACAGAAAGCGACGTAATAGTTATTTCCTTAAAATAGCACAGATTAAAGAATACTATACTTAGGATTCCTGTTCCGAAAAAGCACCACAAGTCCTTTAATCTGATCTTAAAGAGTCTTTTATCTTTTATCAGCAAAACCACCGCCATAAAGACGGTGGTAAGAACTGCTCTCAAAAAAACTATATCCCATGAATTAAGACCTTTATCATTAAACGGCCTTACAAACAAACCCATACATCCCCAAAGGATCCCGGCAGTAAGTATCAGTATCATGCTTACCATTTTCTTTCTGTCTTTCAATTTCTCGTCCCCTTGATCAGAAATCAACTATTGGCTTCAAACCATATTGCTCGAGCGAATCGCTGATATCGATTATATCATAATGTTCGTTTTCTATATAGAACTCCCATATCTTATCCTCGAGAATGCTTTCAGATATGGCATAGCCTGCTCGCTTAAGCATATCTTTGGTCTCATCCAGGTTAAGTTTAAGTCCGACACAAAACTGAAATGCAGTTCTCTTGTCAGGTTTGTAGATGTCCGGTTTCTTTTTAACATTGTGAACAATATGTTTGGAAACCCATGCCGTGCTCTCAAGTTCTGTCAAACTGATGCCTTTAGAATCTGACATATAAAGAAGATATACTCCAAACGGATCTGATATGTGTTTAAGTCTCTCCTTAAGCGCAGACTGATCTACAGGTTCAATATAATCTTCCTCATCACAAAATGCGCTTTCTTTTGCCGCATAAGAAATGCAGACATCTTCCAAAGCACCGGCTTTGGAAGATGATTTCATCGCTGCACCCCTGGCCATGAAAGCCTGTCCGAAGGCAGCCGTTATATTTAGTGCTCTTCTGTCTTTTTCAGGGTTTGTGAAAGGGGTCAGAATATTACGCAACTTATCAGCCAATCCAGTGTTACTCTTAGATGAAGGAACCACCAAAAAAACTTCAATGTCACGTTCTGTCATATGATCATTTATAACATCTATGGCAGTCCTCAGCCCATATGTTCTTTGCATACCTTCAGTATTCAATCTGATGACTATGGAAGTTAAATTCCTTTCATATGCAGACTCAAGGATTCCTGTACACTCGCTTCTTATCCTATCTGCATCAGAGCCTGTTAGTTCTTTTACAGTTACATTATTAAACGATATACTGTTATTTCTGATGATCTTTAATGACATTTCCTACCTCGTGTCAGATTCTCTTATGTCTTTTCTTATAGTCTTCTTTAACAGGAGCCATACACTCATCAAGCGCCGTATCAAATTCAACGGATGCCTTGCAGCTTCTGAAAGCACTCACAGCACGACCAAGCGTTGCATAATTCAGTTTAGTCCCTGCACTGTCGCATTCATAATTGAAAGCCCTGCTTGCAGATATTCCGAATTTTCCCGCTTCCTTAGCAGCATCGATATTTGCGCCCAAAAAAATGAATTCCCAACCGTTTTTCTGTTTCTTTTCTATCATCTTTTTTACTTTGTCATAATCATACTTATGGCTTGAATTCTCCATTCCGTCAGTCGTGATTATGAACATTGTCTTTTCAGGGACATCCTCATCTGCTGCTTTCTTATGGATCTTTCCTATATGATGGATCGCGCCTCCAACAGCATCCAGCAATGCTGTGCATCCCCTTACATAGTACTGTTTGTCTGTCATAGGCTCTATCGTATCGATAGAAACCCTGTCATATATGACATCGCTCACATCATCAAACAGCACCGTTGAAATATAAGCCTCTCCGTTTTCCTTTTTCTGTTTCTCAAGCATTGAATTGAAGCCGCCTATTGTATCAGCCTCAAGTCCCCTCATTGAACCGCTTCTGTCAAGAATGAAAACCACTTCTGTTAATCCTTTACGCATGTTGTATCCTCCTTTGATTGAATCATGTTTTATATATCTGATGATTCAACTTTACAACATGCATAACCTGTGACGGTTGTTTGTCAAACAACCGTATTCAGAATATCAGGATATTAACAAGCAGACCGCACAAAACGGAAAAGAGTATCACATACAACCAGTAATATACAAAGTGTCTGATTCCCAGCACGACCTTAAGTGCGCCCAGATTGGTTATCTTTGTCGCAGGGCCTGTGATCATAAATGCAGCTGCACTTCCCAGACTCATACCGTTTGCAAGCCACATCTTAAGTATTGGGATCGTTCCTCCTCCACATACATATAAGGGAACACCGACTGTGGAAGCCATTAGCACTCCCCAGGCTTCGTTTCCACCGAACATGAAAGTAACAGCATCCTGAGGAACGTATCTCTGAAACAGAGCCGAAAGGAGAACACCAACTAAAAAGTATCCTCCCGTTGCCTTAATGTTTCTATACAGATTCTTTAAAAAGCGAATGAACAAGTTTGGATCTGTGTCTTTGTTCTTTGGTTCATTAAAACTTGCAAATGTAAAAAAAGATTTCTTTTTATATAATATACGTATGATCACTCCTGCGCATATCCCGCATAAAAAACACGTTAATATCCTTATAGATAACACCTTAATGCCGAGTGCCGCACTATAAATAATTAGCTGTGGATTAAGTAGTATCGAGCTCATCATAAAGGCTGCCAGCCATTCATCTCTGATTCCACTTTTTGAAAAAGATGCTGCAATAGGAATAGTCCCGTACATACATAACGGGGAAGCCACTCCAAGCATTGAAGCTAAGACTATCCCCGAAAAACTGCCACCATCACTGTTCATTTTTCTCATGGCACCGTGTATCTTGTCCTTAAAGAATACAGATACTACACTACCTATGATCATACCAGCTACCCAATAGCCGAATATCTGATGAAGCTGGACGGAGAAATAATACCAAATATATATAAACTCTCTGCTAATTATCTCCATCTTGTGCCTCATCAAGATCTACTATCTCGTATGCTCTGTTGCCAAGTCCAATTTCTTCGGCATGTTTAAGTATATGTAACCCGTTAAGACTTGTTATTCTGTTCTGCAAAGACCCGCCGTCCGGAGCTTCAAATACCAGATCTATACAAGCCTGGTCAAGCGCAACAGGATCGTTTGAAGCCAGAATTCCTATATCATGCATATCAACTTCCGCCGGAGAAGATACACAGTCACAGTCTACTGACATTCGATTCATGACACTGATGAATGTGATATTGTCACCATGTCCTTCATAGTCATAAACAGATTTGGCAGCCTCTGCCATTGACTCGGTAAAAGTATCCTGATTTGTTGTAAGAGCAGCCAATGTTATCGTGGGTTTTTTAAGCATTCCACCTGAGTGTATTCTTACCTTACCTTCTCTGGAAGCTATACCGATCGAAATGTTTTTTAGAGCACCGCCAAATCCTCCCATCGGATGACCCTTAAAATGCGTTAGCACAAGAACATAGTCGTAATTAGCGAGATTTTTACCAACCCAGTTTTCTTTGAGATTCTTACCGCCTTCGACAGGTATTGATATGTAACCATCCCTGTCCATGATGTCCACATCTGCTATATCAGTAAAGCCATGATCTTTCGCAACCTGCATATGCATTGCCGTATCGGCTCTCTTGGAGCCAGAGTAAGCCGTATTGCATTCTATAATGGTCCCGTCAACGCTCTGAATGAGATTTTTTATCAGATCAGGATCAAGATGATTGGGATTCCCCGCTTCACCTGTTGAAAGCTTTATTGCCACATTTCCCTTAGGATCCACATTTAAAGCCTCATATACTTTTTGCAGTCCTTCCGGACTTATATCCTTTGTCATATATACCACAGAGGAGGCAGAGAAATCTCTGCCTTCACTCTTCATGGTATCAACATCATAGAATTCATGTTCTTCAATGTCATAGTACATATGCATCTTATAGCCTACAGTAAGCGCTACTAATACGCAGACGATACATCCTATGACTTTTAAAACAATGTGTTTCTTTTTCACGCTAATCTCCAAGTCTTATTTATTCTTCTGTTTTTGATGCATTAGCAACAACAGCCGCCTTAGCCTGGTCTTCGTTAAGACCTGTAACATTAATATTTCTGTTAACCTTTGCATCATACGTGTTTGCCTTCATGATATCAACGATATCTAAACCGGTCACTTCCTTTACTGTTTCAATAGTCTTGGCCAGTACATTAGGTACATATGAGCCAACGTTTGAAACACCGCCGTCACCGGCTGAACCGCCGTCGATGATGGTAACCTTATCAATATTTTCAAGAGGTTTTGCTATAGCACCTGCCATTTCAGGCAAAGCCTTAACGATCATCTCAACCATAGCTGCCTGTCCGTATTTCTTCATAGCCTCAGCCTTCTTTTCAAGAGCTTCAGCTTCAGCGATTCCCTTAGCTTCGATGGCTGCAGCTTCAGCCTCACCTACCTTACGAATACCTTCTGCTTCCTGAGCCTTAGCGAACAGATCTGCCTCTGCCTGTATCTTTCTTGCTTCTGCTTCTTTTTCTCTCTCGAATTTTTCTGCTTCAGCCTTTCTCTGACGTTCAAATAGCTCTGCTTCGGCCTTCTGTTGTCTTGCGAACTTTTCAGCCTCGGCTTTTTTCTTGATCTCCGCCTCAAGAGTCTGCTCTGTAACCTCAACGTCTTTTCTCTTGAGTTCAATCTCTCTCTCCTGCTTAGCGATATTCGCATTTGCAGTCGTAACCTCTATTGTCTTACGCTGTTCCTGTTGCTGTATCTCATAAGCAGCATCTGCCTCAGCCTGCTTGATATCAGATTCACGCTTTAGTTCAGCCTGTTTGATACGAAGTTCATTCTGCTTTGCTGCGATCTCAGTCTCTGCTGCAACCTGCGCTTCATTAGCAAGTCTCTTTGCCTCAGCCTCTGCGATGGCAACATCCTTGTCAGCCTGAGCTTTTGCAATTGATGCATCCTTCTGGATCTGAGACATATTATCCTGACCGAGTGCAATGATCAAGCCCTTTTCATCTTCTATCTTCTGGATATTGCATGAAATGATCTCTATACCGAGAGCGTTCATATCCTTCTGTGCTTTCTCCTGAACCTCATCACCAAATTTCTTACGATCGGTATTGAGTTCTTTAAGCTTAACGGTACCAATTATCTCACGCATATTACCCTGCAAAGAATCGGTAAGAGCAGAAATGATGTTTTTCTCGTCCATGTTAAGGAAGTTCTTCATGGCGATCTTGATACCTTCGGGATCTGTCTTAACTCTGACCTTTGCAACCGCATCAATATCAACACCGATGAAGTCAAGTGTAGGAACATAGCCGTTTGTTTTGATATCGATACTGATCTGCTTAAGTACAAGTGTATCCTTTCTTTCTAAAAAAGGAAACTTTATGCCCGCACGTCCAATAAGGATCTTAGGCTCTTTCTTCCATCCCGAAATGATAAAAGCTTTATCCGGAGGAGCTTTTACGTAACCCGTCACAATGATAAGAATTATCAATGCGATAACTAAAAAGATTGCGATTAATGCTGCAATTGTCATAATCATACCCCTTTCATATGTCCATCAACTATTTGATGTTGTTACCATTATACTACCGAGTCACATATCAGAAAACAAAAATAACAGCAAATTAAGATATCCTAATTTGCTGTTACATTGCAATTATTCATATTCTTTTTAAACCCTATGCACACACAAGTTTTCTTGCTTCCTCTGGCGGCAACGGACGTCCCCATATATATCCCTGAATAAAGTCACATCCGATATCTTTAAGCGTAGCAAGCTGATCATCGGATTCCACACCCTCAGAAATGACTTCAAGGTTCAATATATGTCCTATTGATATGATGGTTGCTACATACTGCTTTGATGATTCACTTGTATTCATACCATCAATAAACGATTTATCTATCTTTAACAGATTTGCAGGAAATTTATTCAAATAACTGAGTGATGAATAACCTGTACCGAAATCATCTATTGCCACTTTAATGCCCATATTCTTTGCATCGCGAACACACTCAAGTGCCTTCCCTGCGGAATCTATCATTATAGACTCGGTAATCTCTATCTCAAGGTTTTGAGGAGGTATACTGTTACTATCAAGCACCTCTTTTATCTCTTCAATAAAACTATTCTTTAACAGATGTCTTACCGAAACATTAATGCTTAAAGTAAGAGCATCAGATGAATTCTTGATGACCTCTCCGAAAAATGCTGCAGCTTTTTTGAAAATGCAAAGATCGAGAACATCTATAAGGCCAGCCTCTTCTGCAACAGGTATGAAATCCGCAGGACTGATAAAAGAACCGTCAGTATCCTTTAATCGTGCAAGTGCTTCAAATCCGCGAAGTTTATGATTGATATCAAACTGAGGCTGAAGGTTGAAAAAGACGGTATCATTTTCAAGTGCATTCCTGAGTTTTCTTTCAATATCCATCTTAAATTCGGTTTTATTAAGGTTCTGCGTATACTGCAGGATGCAGTTGCTGCCATTTGTTCGTTTGATCTCATGCATGGCCGCATCCGCTGCGGAAAAAAGAGAACCTGCATTGTCAGCATCATCAGGATATATAGAATAGCCAAAACATGCAGTCATGAAAAAATCGCACTCATCTATCGTCATCCTGTTCTCAAGTTCTTCCTTATATGCCCTGATAGAACGAAGCAGATCCAAATCCGTGTTAAACCCCCTGATGATCAGCGAATACTCATCAGCACTTAAACGAGAGACAAAATCAGAAGTTCCGGTCTGATTTGAATCAGCAAGATTTTTCCAGCGATTGGCAATCTCAACAAGGACCTTATCTCCTACAGCATGCCCCATTGTATCATTAATGCTCTTGAAATTATTAAGATCCACGGATACAAACGCAAATCTTTCATTTGCTGCCACAAGCTCATCCATGAATTCTTTTCCGGCAAACCGGTTCGGCAGGCCTGTCAGAGAATCGGTAACCGCCTCTTCACTCATTCTCTGCTGGTATTTTTCAATCCTTCTGTTATTTAAAAATATTACAGATATCGCGATTATTGTTAAGATACTGGTGAAAATACCAGGTAGATTTGCATGCTGATGTCTCACGAATATATTGATAAAAAGTCCTGGAAACTGCACAATCAGCAACAGCATAGACATGACATAACCTGTTTTTCTGAAAAAAACGGTCAGACATATAACGCATATATTTGCAAGAGAAGAAAACACACCTATAATCGCAGTTGCCGGTACGCTAAACCCAAGGATGTTTAATATATCATTGGCTGAATATGTTGTCCTTATCCTTCCGATACAAGCTATGGCATATAATGCTAAAAGCATAAAGAAGAACCCTTTGTTAACTCCTTTATGAATAGAGATCAACTTTAGGGTATCATCAATGTTCTTATTACTGTCAATGGCGTATCTGTCTTTGCTCATAGGCACTTATTAATCCTTTAATCCACTAAACATGTAATCCTTTACATGCATGTTCATTTTAGAGATTATATATCACTGACCGTAACCAAACAGTAAGTAATCATAATTCGGGTGCAAACTCAAGGATCTCATCATCTAAATCTTCTTTATCACCAAGGTCAATATGATCCCTAATCACATCCGCAACCTGTTCGTACATATATATCATTTTTTCATGGTTTTTATCTATAGTAGCTACATCTTCATTATCAGCAGCTGCTTCTGATTCGGCAGCCAGCTCAAAGAGTTCCTCAGCTCCTATAGTCTTAGATGAACTCTTTAATGAATGTACGTAAACACTGTAATTATTCCAGTCCTTTGCCTCATAGCTCTTTTGGATATTATTGGCTTTTGAATCATGTTCAAGAGCAAAGTCTCCAAGAACCGCTTTATACATTAAGTCATCATGGCCACAAAATGCCTTGCCGCTTTCTATATCCACACAGACAGATTCAAGCGCAGCAACAAACGACTCGTCAAATCTGTGTTCATCGTTTTCTGATGCATCTTTTATTCTTGATATCACAACTTTTTCATCCGGCAGATACTTTATCAGCATCTTTTCAAGGTCCATACCATCAACCGGTTTTGTAAGATAATCATCAAACCCCAGTTCTATGTATCTGTCTTTGGCACCTCTTATAACATCAGCTGTAAGACATATTATTGGTGTATTCTCATTCTTTTTGCTTTCAAGAGCCCTGATGTTTTTCATTGCCTCAGTTCCGTCCATGCCGGGCATACGTTGATCCATAAGAATGACATCATAAGACTTCTTGTCAGCCAGCTCGATAGAATCTGGACCATTCAGCGCAGTATCTACCATTACACCGGTCTTCTTAAGAAGATTCTCGACTACCAGTATATTCATATTCGTATCATCAACAACAAGGATAGATGCATCCTTTGCATGGAATGATTCACTGTAAGATTCTACCGGTTCAACTCTTTCAATCGCTTCTCTGTAATCTCCAAGTGGCTTGCTGTTCTCTATCTTCTGCCACAATTCAAATGAGAAAGTGCTTCCTACACCATATTGACTGACAACCATAAGTTCGCTTCCCATCAGTTCCAGGAGCTTTCTTGTAATAGTCATGCCAAGACCAGTTCCCTCGATGTTCCTGTTCCTTACAACATCCAGCCTCTCAAACGACTCAAAAAGTCGAGCCATATCACTTTCCTTTATGCCGATTCCTGTGTCCTTGACCTCGACATGTAACAGTATCTCGTTCTCATCATTCTTTATCTCTTTACCCTCGATCGAAAGGGTAACACTTCCTTTTTCAGTATACTTTACGGCATTAGTTAAAAGATTAATGACAATCTGATTTATACGTGTATCATCACCATAAAGTTCGCATGGCAGATCAGGATCTATATTCAGATTAAACTTGAGTTTCTTTGCTTTTGCCCTGTCTGAAATTGTATTGATGTAATATCCTATCTGAGAGCTTACGCTGTAACGTACCGGCACAATCTCCATCTTGCCGTCTTCGATCTTAGAGAAATCCAATATGCCGTTTATCAATGTCAGAAGATTATGACCCGACTGCCTGATGTTCTGAGAATATCCGAGTATATCCTTATTGTCTGATTCGCGCATGATCATTTCATTCATACCCAGAATCGCATTTATCGGAGTACGGATCTCATGTGACATATCCGCAAGGAAACGACTCTTAGCCTTGCTGGCTTCGTCTGCTGCCTGCTTCTCAAGTTTAAGTACCTTTGATTTGAATTCCTGCTCCTGTTTACTGTATTTATCAAGAACACGAGCAAGAAATATTGCTATCAGTACTCCTATCAGTGCTGCTGCTATCGTAGCGATAACAAAGCCTCTAACCAGATTGCTAACGCCCTTTGCAAGTTCATCTTTACTGGTAGCTATGCATACATACCATCTTGTATTGGTCATCTGCGATGCAACTATTCCACGATTTACTCCATCGTAGTCGTCGATAAATACCATCTCATCAGGTTTGCCTCTTCTTATCTTCTCTATCAGCTGCCCGTATGGTGAATTTTCTACCTCCATAACCTTCTTCGGAATATCTTCAAAATCATATTCCGGATTTGGATGTACTATCATCCTAAGATTCTGATCGATTAAAAATGCATAGCTGTTCTCTTCAACATCCGCATTATTTATCATATCCACCAGGACATTGACAAATATATCTGCTGCCAAAACACCCAAAAGTTCATCATCTTTATATACAGCCTTGGAAATAGTGAAAACCGGTCTGTGAGTATCAGAATCAAGATAAGGTGTAGAATAGAATAGTTCGCCTGTCAGGGCTGAAGTGGTATACCATTCTCTTTCATGTACAAAATCCACTGTTCCGTCTGCTACGAAATCAGAAGCGCACACCATGGTATTGTCAGGATATGTAAAATAAACGTCATAAACATATCCGTTTTTGTTAAGTATCTCGTTACTGTGCTTTAGATAGTTGTGAAATGTATCGTAGTCCTTGGATGAAATATCATTTACTGCGATCTCAGCGGCAAGTGTATCTATTATCGTTCCGTTAGTATTGACCCATGATGTCAGTTCCAAAGCATACTTTTGCGCTGCAACATCATAATTATTCTCCATCTGAGTGATCAGACTGGTTCTTGCTCTTTGATAGCTGATAAAAGACAGCAGGATTGTGCTGCCCAGTACTACCAACACTATCGTTATTGTCATTTTGGCTCTGAAACTCTTCATATATACCCCTGATACTATACATTACAATAATATCATAACTAAACTATATTGGGTACTATCCCATGTTTTATATGTTTTCTGTAAAACAGATTAACACCAAAGTAGAACAGAGCTGTCAGTGGCCTTTTCCAGAAATTCCTGGTAAATATGGTTCTATTTAGGATGCATTTGTAAGAATATACTTCGTTGTACAACTCCCAGTATGCCTTTGTCAGTTCTTCGGGAGTCATGTTCTTCGGATAATGTACTGCCTCACAAGAGTTATATGAATACATATCAGTATTGTATATCCTGTCCTGCTCCTTCATTTCATCATAATACTGGGTTCCCGGTATCGGTGTGAGTATATAGAATCTCGGAACTGTTATCTTGTTATCTTCTATAAACTTAGCAGTCTCCTTTATGGATTCAAGAGTATCTCCTTCAGCTCCGACAACCATCTCTGTAGAAATATCTATCCCGTACTTGCGTATGATGTTAAGCTGCTCGCTGTATCTGTCCGGATGAGCCCACCCTTTCTGCATTCCTAAAAGACTCTCTCTGCTTATACTCTCTAGACCGAAGCTGAGTACATAGCAGCCACTTTCTGCAACGGTCTTTAAAAGCTCCTCGTCATTTGAAATGTCGATCGAACACTGGGTCATCCATTTCATCCTAAGCTTCTTTATCTCCCCACACAATTCAAGTGCATAATCCCTGTTCGAGAACAGATTGTCATCAAGTAGCAGGAACTGCTTAAATCCCAGTTCCTTAACTCTTTTTATATCCCTTATTACATCAGCGATCTCCCTTTTAAGGTACTGTCCGTGATACAGGCAGTATATAGAACAGAAGCTGCATGTCTTCGGACATCCTCTTCCGGCCTGTACAGGAAGGAAGTTTCCAATCTTCTTGTTCAATACAAGCTCATATCTCGGAAGCGGTGTTACAAGCTTTGTGAGCTTCTTTTTGTAGGTTTTCTTAAGGCATCCGTTAAGATAATCACTTAACATCTCTCCCCAAGTTTCCTCTGAATCACCTATCATTACCGCATCACAGTATTTCTGTGCCTCATCAGGCATTAAAGAGACCATATATCCGCCAAGTATCACCGTCTTTTTAAGTTCTCTGAACCTCTTTGCAATGTCAATAGTCCTCATTACGGCGTGACCCATGCTACTGATCCCTATCAGCTCGGCATCTGTATCAAACGGAACATCTTCGATCGTCTCATAACACAGTTCAACTTCAAAATCATCAGGTGTCAGAGCAGCAAGAAGCGGCAGGGCAAGCCCCACGAAGTACAGTCTGTTTTTCTTTACCAGATTCCCGTATTGGTCATATGGTGTAGGTTGTATTAGTAATATCTTTTTATTCATAACACAAATGCACGCTTTATCTTTATAAACAATACTTTAAATATGTAAATGACTGCTCCAGGGTAATTGTTTTCGGAATAAAGAGCAGATTTTCTGTTATGCCATGCCAGCTTGAGCGATAACCTGTAATACAGTCTTGTAAATGCTCTTACGCTCATATGCTCAGGCTTAAGCAGACAGTGAAAAAGATCCTGTTTGGTAACATCTCTTGTTATCATATCTTTTTCATATTCCTTGTAGGTTGCTGAGCCCTGCATTGGAGTAAAAACTGATACCGTCGGTATGATATCTCTTGCCGATATCCACTCGTACAGCTTTTTAAAGTCTTCTTTTGTCATATGCTGATGAACTATGAAAAGCCCTGCACAGAATATTGAATTCTCACTTAGAATACGAATACATTCCTCATTTTCTTCAAGAGAAGTTCTTTTATTATATGAGTCAAGCTCATCATCGTTAGTGGCTTCAAGTCCCACCATTACAAGTGAAAGTCCTATGTCTGCCAGTTCCTTTATAAGTTCCTCGTGATGAGCAATAAAATCCGCTCTTCCGTAAATAAGGAATTTCTTGTGAACATCTTTTATTCTTATCAGCCTGATAAATTCTCTCAGATACTCCTCATCTACCAAAAAATCATCATCTGTTATATGTATGGCTGGAACATCAAGAGATGCTATTTCATCCACCAGACTTTCCACATGTCTACACGCATATCTTCCGCTGTTTCGATTTGTGCAGAAGCAGAAATTGCATGCTTTTTTACAGCTGTAGGAATTTTTAACAAGTGCCAGCGGTTTAAAGCATAGATATCTAAACCTGTTTATATTGGCATAAAGATATGTTCTGTCAGGTATGGGAAGATCATCGGGAGTCTCGATTACCTTCTGATTCACTACCCACTTATCTTCCTTTCTGTAGCATATACCGGGTATGTCAGTCGGATAATTACGCTCTTTTTGATCACCTTTAAGTTCACTGTCAATAAAGTCAACCAGTTTTACAAGATTTGAAAGTCCGCTCAGATGATACAGATAATCAGCCTGTGAATCAAAATAGTTTTCATAATTGATCTCAACATTAGATCCGCCGAGTATTATACGGATATTTTTGTCAAAAGATTTTATTACTCTGCAGTATCTTTTCATGAGTTCCTGCTGAGTAATGTACCCGGTAATGCATACTACATCGGGTCTAGTGATCCTTATTTTCTTCTTTAAAGAACACAGTTCATAACGCCTGTCATATATGACAGTTTCATGACCGTTATTCTTAAAAACGGTATACAGATATTCCATTTCTAGGGGCTCATGTTCCACAAGATATGTGAAGCTGAATATTCCCACCGTTTCTGGTTTTATCAAAAGGATCTTCATTGTTTACCATCAGTTGTTTCTGTATCGTTTGTTAAATGTATGAACTATACCTGCATAATATATTCTGGGATAATTCACGTAATAGAGGAAATGAAACTCAAGCTTAAAAAGCCACATCGGAAGTTTGGAAGGCTTCATCAGAACGCTCGTTCCACCCGTTCTTCTGTATCTGTATTTATAGAGTCTGTCCTTGTTTTCCTCATATACTGCTGTTCCTTTAAACGGTATTAGTATACTGAACAGCACCCATATAAGTTTCTCCTTTTTTATGAACTCATTTATATGCATGAAATCCCTGTGTGAAAAATCATAATTGATGACAAAAAGTCCCACGCAGAGCATGTTGTGTTCACGAAGTATCCTCACAGCGTTCTTATTTAGACTGACACTGGAATTCTTATTATACTTTTCAAGTGTTGAATCATCGACCGCCTCAAGACCTACAAGCATGTCCCTGATCCCTGCCTTGTATATCAAAGGCATGATATCCTCGCATCTTACAATGCTGTCTGCTCTTGAAAAGATCATGAATGTCTTATGTATGCCAAGTTCCAAAAGCCGATTGCAAATATATGTGACGCGTTCCTTGTTTACCAGGAAATCATCATCAATGATAAATATCTTGTCGTTGTCTATACCTATTATCTCTTCAATGACAGAATCAGCATCACGCTCTCTGTACTCGCAGCTGTTAAACTGTCTTGAAATACAGAACTTGCAGTTCTGTGGGCATGAAAATGCAGTCTTCATCATAGAAAAACAGCCTTTAGCCAAAACCTTGAATTTATCTCTGTTATCATAAAAATGGCTTCTGTCCGGCAGGATACCGTAATCACTTACGGGCTCTCCCTTGAGATTGCTCACCCATTCTCCGCTTTTTCTGTATGCAAGTCCGCTTACCTTATCAAGTATACTATCATCAAAGTCATGTCTTATCGCCAGTCTGAACGAATCAAGGCCATTGTCATATGACACGTAATCGACTTCATCTAAAAGAAAATCCTCATGATTGATAACAACCTCCGGACCACCGACCATTATCTTTATATCAGGTCGCGCCGCCCTTAATTTCTTTATGAGTTTTAATACATACCATGCGGTGTTAGACATCACAGAAAAACCGACAATAGTTACATTATTATCGTCAACCTTCTTTAACAGCCTTAAAAAGCGGCCAAACGGACTCTCTATGCTCTCATCATATATAAAGCCTTCCCTGTTCTCGGCCTTGACACATGCCATGAGATACTCAAGTCCAAGCGGTTCCAGACTAGCCACTCTCTTATCGTAATGTACTCGTACAAACATATACTTCTGTGTCATATCAGAACCAACCTTTTTTCTTAGTATCATAAGCGGTGCCCAAAAGAGTTCTGACCATGATCTTTGGATATGTTAAAACATGTATCCAGTAATACCTGAACATAAACTCAAATGAACTCATGTTGGTGGGCTTAATTGTAATGTGAGTACCATCTAGTCTGCTAGATCTGAAATTAATCAGCATGTCCTTGTATTCATCATATGCATCCGTTCCTTTGTAAGGAGTAAAGATACCGAATACTACCCAGAGCATGTTATTGTCCCTGACAAATTTCATCAGATTCCTAAAATCCTGTCTTGTTGCCGTATAGCTTATAACAAACAGACCGTCACATACTATGTTGTTATCCAAAAGGTTCCTAATTGCAAGGATGTTTTCATTTTTCGATGTCTGCTTGTTATAGATATCAAGCTGTTCGTCGGTAATCGCTTCGAGTCCGACGAGTATATCTCTGAATCCGGCCTCATATGCAAGAGGCAGAATATCAGGATTCGCAGCGATAAAATCTGCTCTTGCATAAGCCATAAAAGTCTTATTAATGCCCCTTGAGATTATCTCTTCACAAAATGCTCTGACTCTTTCCTTATCAAAGAAAAAGGTATCATCAACAAACCAGATCTTATCGTGCTTGATCTCCTCTACCTCGTCAACAACCTCCATTATGTCTCTTTCGGTATACTTTCCGCTGTTCATCTTGGTACAGTAGCAGAAACAACACCCGAACGGACACGAAAAAGAAGCCTTGCTGAGTGCATACTTTCCCTTCATGAAAATGAAGTTCTTCTTTAATCCCTTATAAAATGCACTCCTGTCAGGCTTATTGATAAATCCGCAGACAGGTTCTCCCTTCTCCTTGATGACCCATTTCCCTTCTTTTTTAAAGCATATGCCCGTTAGTTTTTCGAGTTTATCGGGTTCAAATCCGTTCTCCCACATGCTTTTAAGAGTCATCAGTCCGTTATCATGATAGATAAGATCCACATCATCACAGCAAAAGTCTCTGTAATTGAGTTCAGCCTCGGGACCTCCTACCATGATAGTAATATCGGGAAATCTTTTCTTTAGCTGCCCTGCCCTCATCTTAATATAATCAACAGTATTGGCATTGGCATTGAATCCTATGAAGTTGTAGCCGCCCTTCTTTATAAGCCTGCACATTCTGTTAAGCCTGCCGATCCATGAATACTGGAACTCATCATGAATCTCGCATTCTATCCCGAGCTCACCCGCAAGTCCCGAAAGATATTCAAGTCCTAGCGGTTCAAGATTTGCAACTATAGAAGAGTATTTTGGCCTGATTAGTAAAACTTTGATCTTTTCGTTCATATTAAGACATCATTTCCCGACAATTAATTTCTTCCAGTATTGATTGTTCACCTTAAAGGCACCCCAGCTTAGCTTGAGTGTATCGTGAAGTCCGTACTTTTTTATCATGTACCATGCACTGACAGGATTAGCTGTTATCCTGTAGTAAAGCACCATTGTATACCAGTAATATCTTCTTACTGAAATGTTATCTGGTCTGACTACAAGATGAGCCAGGTCCCATTTCTCATATTCATCTTCTCTTACGATAAACCTGGGTTTATACTTCTCATATATATCTGTTCCCCTAAGTGGAGTAAGCGGCTGTAGATTAACAAAGACAAGTCCGAGCTTCTTTATCCATTTATACAGTGCATCAAAGTCAGCCCATATCCAGTCAAGTCCGAGAATAAATGTTCCGTAGCATTCCACATCATACTTTTTAAGTATCGAAACCGCTTTTTCATTTATATCGACATTAGTCCTCTTGTTGTAGTCATCGAGCTGTTTGCTGTCACATGATTCAAGTCCCACTATTACGGCTCTTAACCCTGCATCCTTAAATCTTGCTATCACATCTTCATTGGCAGCGATAAAATCGGCTCTGCCATATATCAGATATTTCTTGTTAATATTTCGCTGTTTGAGAAGTTCACAGAATTCCAGGATTCTTTTCCTGTCTACCAAAAAGTCGTCATCGACAATATATATTTCCGTTTCCTTTATACTCTCAAGTTCGTCAACAATGTTTTCAATATCTCTGGCAAAGTACTGATCATCCATGACCTGACGGCAGAAACAGAACTTGCAGTTATACGGACAGCCAAACGATGTTTTTATAAGACTGCAGTTTCTGTGAAACATGTAGTAATACTTTGATCTGTATCTGTCTACCTTTGCTCTGTCAGGGAAAAGATAGTCAAATGTCAGATCCTTCTTTGGTGCTGCCTTATCCCTTGAATACACACAGTCCATACTGCTTTCAGACTCTTTGCCCTCTATACAGTTTAAAACATCAATGAAAGTCCTAATGCCGTTTGCCCTGATTATATAATCGACATATTCTGACTCAAAATCCTGTGGATTAACCTCGGCATGCACACCTCCGATAACTGTCTTTACATCTGGGTTATATGCCTTTGCCTCATAAGCATACTGCTTCATAATATTTACATGGGAAATATATCCGGTGATACCTACAACATCCGGATCATACTTCTTCATAAAATATGTAACAGGTTTCTTTTCTATGATCATATCGACTATGACACAGCTATGTCCCAGCGTCTCTATATTGGCTGAAATGTATTCCAGCTCAAGAGGCTCGCAGATCATGACGTTCTGCAAGCCGATAGTTTCCTTATGAGGTCTTGGTCTGAATAACAGTACTTTCATTATTGACTCTCTTTAAAGACATTGTAATCGGGAAAGTCATATCTGTATTCAAGGACATGCCTTCCCAACATGGCAAATATATTTAAAACCGGGTTTGTATGATGCGCATAGAAATATCTCTTTTCAAGTACTGCACCAAACTTAAGCTTTGTATTCTCCGATGTCTGCCCGAAATCTATTGAATCGCAATCATTCCTGATCGCATAATCAACTATATTAAACAGCATGTAATAGTACAGATCGACACAGCTAATCTTTCGATCATTCATTTCATAATCCATACCGCAGAACATGAAAACTAATCTTTTTGCTGTCTGTTTTAGCATGACAAATCCTACGGGTTTACACTGTTCAAAAAACACTATCTTTTGTGCATCTATCTCGTCAAAAAAGCTTTTTGAAAGCCTTTCTAGCTTATAATCTGATCTTTCATAAGTCTGTAGATACAAGGGATATATATCGATGCTTGCATCACATATCTGCTTAAGCTCAATATCTGCACATCTCTTAATGGCAAGATTCATCCGTCGCCTGTACTGGCTTCTTAATGAAGACAGATAATCTTCCTTGTTATTAACCTTTGCATCCAGCTTAAGAACACAAGTCGGAAGTGTCTCTCCAAATGACATGCCATCTGCTTTTGCTAAAGAATCCACGTTGAGCACTAGTTTGCAGCCCTTTATGGTCTTTATGTAAGAAAGCATAAACTCTATATTATTAGTAAGATATCCGCCACAGCTTAATGAACAAGGAAATGCAACAGTCTGTATATTCATAAAAAGACTTGCTTTTCCAAAAGTAAACAGATTCATCCTGTTGTCATATACGATAAAAAAGGCGTAGTCACTTCCGTTATCTATGTAATAATATGTCTGACTTAACGGATTGCCGTTTTTCAGGATCTTTATGAGATCAGGTTCAAATGGAAAAGGCAAAAAATCTTCCCGGGTATATGGATAATCCTTTGTTATAGTTCCTTCCTTCAGTTCAGCAAACAACTCATCTGCATCATTTCCGATATATTTTGTCACATTATCAGATGCTTTTTTCATAAACTGCATAATCCTTGTAGTCTTTTTCACATATAGCCCTGCAGAAACTGTTTGAGTCATCGTTTTCATCAAGTATCCATGATGTCTCGACTCTTGTGCAACCGTAATCGGGCATAAGATCATAAACTTTGCTTATGAGTGCTATGGGCAATCCGCTGCCGCGGTATTCTTTAACAACACCGTATTCCATAACCTTAGCCGTATGTATCAAGCGCTTATTAAGCTTATATCTTAAATAATGGATCGCGCCGAATACTTCTCCCGGATCTGCCAGTTCATTATAATCGGGATACCACATGATAAATCCTACCGGCTTATCATCACGGAAAGCAAAAATGATGGAATCCTCCTTCATAAACATAAAAAGCTCCTTAAGCATCTCCTTATCATGTTCATATTCCCTGTGATAATAATATCTGTGATCTGTGAAACATACATTATTCAGATCAGTGTATATCCTCGAATAATAGTCAAACCTTTTCTTATCAAACACCCTGAACTCATAATTTCTGTTAAGCTTCTTTATTATTGCTGAGTATCTGTCCAGTCGGTTTTGCAGATTATCAGTTATATATGAATTAAGCTTTATAAGCTCACAGCCAAGATCAGAAAAATAATCGTTGTAAAATTTAGGATTCCCCGGAGATGAAAACGAATTGGATTCATCATAACGGGATGACTGAATCCCAAGTCCGTAATTTACATGTCCGTACAGGCCTATTACAAGTCTAGTGCATTTATGTTCTTTTCCGACTTTCACCGCTTCATCAACAAGCATTTTGACAGCATCTTTGCAGTCTTGCCTCGCTTCAAAAAAACAAAGCTGCACATATTCCTTAAGATCCTCTGTATAAGCTATGATTCCCTCACATAATATGCAGTCAGATTCATCCGTTATCATGACAGGTCTGATATCCATGTTCTCGGTAAACTTAAGCTTTCCTGCAAATATCTCCTGCAGCATAAAATAATTATTGTCTATATACAGTTTTCTTGACTTATATAACGCTTTTCGAAACAGCAAGAATTTCTTTTGCAGTTTTCTGCTGTCAGCAACACATACTTTCATCTATTCTTCAATCAGTGTCTTAAGATAATCACACATCTGGCCAATAGTGGTCATCTTCCTGTATTTCTCCTCATCAAGCTCTATAGAGTATCTCTCCTCGACTAAGCATACAAGATTCATCAGATCAAACGAATTGAGTCCCAGATCCTTTTTAAAATCCGTATTTAGATCAATATCCTTTATTCCGTAGTTTTCTGACAGAATCTGTTTTATGTCCTCAAACATACAAACTCCTCTTTATTTTTCTTGAGCTGTTCTTTTCAAATTCTTTGCTCATGATCTCAAAATCATCTATATGCATATAACCGGGCAAGGTTTCATTTATACTATCGATATCTTCCTTTATCTTCTCTTTTGAAGCATTTTCAGATAACACAATAAGCGCCGTAAGAATATGATTTCCCCTTTCAGTCTTTTTATCAACCACTAGGCTCTCTTTCACATAATCTATACTGTTTATCTTGTCCTCAAGATACTCCGGCGCTACGTTTTTACCGTTTTCAAGTATTATAAGATTTTTCTTTCTGCCTGTCACATAGATGACACGCCCATCTGTGTATCCAATATCTCCGGTACAGAAATAACCGTCCTTCATGCACTGCTTTGTGGCGGTATCATCCTTGTAATATCCGATCATGACACAGGGACCTTTTACCATGATCTCGCCTTCGTCGGAGATCTTTACATCTATGTTCTTCATGATCGTACCGGCACTGCCTGCAACATTATTGTATACTCTGCTAACCGCTATCGTAGGAGAGCATTCAGTCAGACCGTACCCGTTCAGGATTGTTATACCCAGTTCGTCAAATTTCTCAACATATTCACTGTTTAATGCAGCCCCTCCATTAACAACAAGCCTCAGATTCTTATTGATGAAACTTCCAAAGAATATATGTCTAAGATCAATACCTACTTTAAGAAAGATCCTGCTTATAAAAAGCATTGTCCTAAATACTCTTTCCTTCTTTTGCCGTCTGACTTCTCTCAGGATATTGCTATACATCCCCTCTATGACCATTGGTACGGCACCGAAAAAGAACGGATCAAAAGCCTTTAGATCTCTTGAAAGGTGTTTCAGTTCAAGGCACAGGCAAAGAGTTGTTCCATTATACAGAGTTGCCAACATACACGGATTGAATCCATAGGTATGATTCATAGGCAGGAATGCGAGCGTCGGGTTTTCCAGTACGTTGTTTTCGAGAGTTCCACGAATGTTTGTTATCACATTATACTGTGACAGCATGACTCCCTTCATTTTTCCGTCTGTTCCCGATGTGGACACCAGTATAGCAAACCTGTCTTTATCCGTATCTTTTACATCTTCGAAAAATGATGCCGTTTCATATCCGTCAGTCATGTTGCAGAAGCATTTATCTATATTGTAGAGCTTCACATCATCGGATACCAACGATATCCTTTCTGACGTTTTATCGGTGTAGAAAAGAGCATCAACATCAAACCGTCTCATGCATTCAGCTACAGTCTGTTTGTCAAGCTCTTTATCTATTGGCACAATGACATTGCCAAATACACTTGCA
This sequence comes from Lachnospiraceae bacterium, assembly GCA_016290615.1. Classification (GTDB taxonomy): domain Bacteria; phylum Bacillota; class Clostridia; order Lachnospirales; family Lachnospiraceae; genus Colinaster. The sequence continues at coordinate 120,672 of JAEEUS010000004.1, forward strand.
AGATAAATGATTATGTACTCATAACGGTTTTCAGAAAGAATTGCTATATGGCTCCCTCTAAATCCTTCACTTTTCATAAAGCCATAAACATAAGCTATCTGATCTATCATTTCATGATATGTGATATCTACAGTTTTATCACCTTTCATGAACCGGATAGCACATGTATCACTGCTTGCATCATATCTGGCCCTAAGCATTTCATAGAAGTTATCATATATAACTGTATCTAGATAAGGATAATCCATACTCAATAACCCGCTATTACACTCTCCCCGATCTTCTTGATATTATCATCGAGAACGGCAAAAACGATATCTATTTCATAATCGGGATTGCTTTCAATAAAATCATTGCAAGCCTTGATTGCTCTGTCCCATGCCTTATCTATAGGGTATCCGAATATCCCGGCAGATATAAGCGGAAATCCTATTGAATGAATTCCGTTCTCCTTTGCAATGATCAATGACTTCATGTATGCACTGTACAACAGTTTCGGCTCATTGTTATTGCCTCCTGACCATCTTGGTCCAACAGCGTGGATAACATACTTTGCGGGAAGGTTAAAGCCGGGAGTGATCACAGCAGAGCCTTCATCGCAATGTCCGATTGCATTACAGGCTTCAGTCATCTGCTTCGATCCCGCATCATGAAAAATATATCCGCAGACTCCTCCGCCTTCCCACAGTCCGGAATTAGCTGCATTTACAACAGCATCCGTATCAAGCTTTGTAATACCTATCTTTTTTATTGATATACCACTCATGATTTCAATCCTCTCCAGCCAGATGAACAGTTACATATTCATGTCCTGTAGCCGGCAAAAACTTATTAAGAACATCCTGTGTCTTGATCTTTAGGGATGATGTACAAACGCACGGATGACACCCGATATATTCACTTTTAAGAACATCCTCATCTATTAAAAGCCTGACTTCGTTTTCTGAATCATTCATAAGTCCCATGACGCTGACAGCTCCGGGCTCGATATCGAGGAACTTAAGCATGTCTTCCTCTTCGGCAAATGAAAGTCTTGCAGAATTTATCTGTGAAGACAGCTCCTTGGTCTTGAATTTCTTATCTCCCGGCATCAACAGCAGATAAAAGCATGTCTTTTGTCTGTTGCACAAAAACAGATTCTTGCACATCACTACTCCCAAAACCTCATCTATCCTCGTGCATGCATCCATAGTTGTAGCCGGTTCATGATCGGTCCTTTTATACTCTATACCGAGTTTATCCAGGAAATCATATGTCCTGATCTCTCTGTCAAGTCTTCCTTCTTCATTATCCGGTCTTTTATCAAATAGTTTCATTTTCCATGCCTTTCATAACAGCTCATTTAAGGATCTGATAACTCGTACAGATTCAATCTTAACATCTTTTTTTCTAGATATATAAACAGGCGTAATCCCAAGAAGCTTTGCAGGTTCAATATCAGAAGTAAGTGAATCACCGATATGTATAACTTCGTCCGGTCTAACTCCGGCTATCTCCATTGCCTTCTCGAATATTGCACGATCAGGCTTACATGCTCGTGCCATCTCTGCAGATATGATTCCAGCAGGTTTTAAGCCCTTTATCTTCATTGATTCTTCAAGATAATACAGATCATCATTGGATAAAACATAAATCGGAAGTTTGGATCTTTCAAAAAACGGTTTGACATCATCAAACAAAGGAGCATGAACCCACACATTTCTCCAGATTCTGTGCATGTGTTCAAGATCGCCGTTAAGTCCGTATTCGTTTACGCAATATTCAAGTATCCTGTCAACCTTAACGTCATTCTTTATAAATGCATCTCCATGGCTTTGGACCTCTAAAGTTTTTACCATTTCCCATACTATTCGAAGTATCTCTTGAGGATCATTGATATTACTGTGAGTCACAAAGTACTCAAGCAGTTGCCTGGTATATGGTTCATCCTCTTGAACCATTGTTCCGGTATAGTCCAAAAAATAAGCTTTAGTCATAATCTTTGCGAGTTCTCTCCCTTTTTAGTCAACAACTATTTCCGTTACGCCTTTAGCCCAGTCAAGTATTGCCTTGCTGTCGCACGGGAACAATTCAACTGGAATATC